>NZ_SCOO01000001.1:0-433747 GCF_005502415.1 Pseudomonas sp. G(2018)
GATCCCATCCCGAACTCAGAAGTGAAACGATGCATCGCCGATGGTAGTGTGGGGTTTCCCCATGTGAGAGTAGGTCATCGTCAAGATTAAATTCCGAAACCCCTATCTGCGTATGCAGGTAGGGGTTTTGTTTTGCGTGCAAGAAAAGCACGGTTGCCCGCGCACAAATTTGCACAGTTATTTTCTATTCGGGACACTAGAATAGGTCCAACTATTTCGGAGCCAGAGCCTTTATGCCAGATCCGGTTGACGCCTCCGGGCTGTCAGAATTACCGCTGGACGATTTGGTGGCATGTCATGAGTGCGACTTGCTGATGCGCAAGCCCGAGCTCGCCCATGGCGAGAAAGCGCTGTGCCCGCGCTGCGGTTACGAGCTTTACGCCCATCGATACAACGTCGTGCAGCGTAGTCTCGCCTTGGTGATTGCGGCACTTTTGTTATACGTCCCGGCGAACTTTTTACCCATCATGCAGCTCAATCTACTCGGGCAGTCATCGCAAGATACTGTCTGGAGCGGTGTTGTCGGCCTTTTCAACACGGACATGCAAGGCGTTTCCGTGATTGTGTTCCTGTGCAGCATGGGCATTCCGCTGCTCAAGTTGCTTTGCCAGCTGGTCGTCCTGCTGAGTATCCGTTTCGATATTGGACGCAGCTACGGTTTGCTGCTCTACCGTATTTATCACCATTTACGAGACTGGGGGATGCTCGAGGTTTACCTCATGGGCGTACTGGTGGCGATCGTCAAATTGGCAGATATGGCGGCCATGACCGTAGGTCTCGGGCTGGCTTGCTTCATCGGTTTGTTATTGGTTCAGGTCTGGTTGGAGGTCGTGATGTCGCCTCACCAGATCTGGCAGGCACTGTCAGGAGAGGATGCCCATGCGGGCGATTGATGCAGGTATTCTGATTTGCGCGGAATGCCATGAATTGAACAGGCAGGAAGCTGATACCGACGAGCAGACCTGTACTCGTTGCGGTGCGCTGGTTCATGCCCGACGCCCGAACAGCCTGGTGCGCACTTGGGCATTACTGATTACCGCGGCAATTCTCTACATACCGGCCAATGTGTTGCCGATCATGACCGTCAGTTCTCTGGGTAAAGGCGACCCCAGCACCATCATGTCCGGTGTGATTCAACTGGTTCAACACGGCATGATACCCATTGCCGCCGTGGTGTTTATCGCCAGCATCCTGGTGCCTACCTTCAAACTGGTAGGTATCGCTCTGCTGCTGTATTCCGTCCAACGCCACCAGCCACTCTCGGCCCGGCAGCGCATCTGGATGTATCGCTTTATCGAGTTCATCGGTCGTTGGTCGATGCTCGATATCTTTGTGATCGCCATCCTGGTGGCGGTCGTGAATTTTGGACGGCTTGCCAGTGTCGAGGCGGATCTCGGCGCTATCGCGTTTGCCAGTGTGGTGATTCTGACAATGCTTGCCGCAGTAACTTTCGATCCCCGACTGATTTGGGATAACACGGAGTCGGACGACGACCATGACTGATTTGCCTGTAGCGAAAACCCGACCGGCCTCGAACTGGTCTGCGATCTGGGTATTGCCCCTGATCGCCTTGATCATCGGCGGCTGGCTTGGCTGGCGTGCCTATACCGAAACCGGCATCGAAATTCAGGTGCGCTTCGAAAGCGGTGAAGGTATCCAGGCCAACAAGACTGAAGTGGTCTACAAAGGCATGTCGGTCGGCAAGGTGAAGACACTCAAGCTCGATGATGAAGGCAACTCCAAAGGTGTGATCGCCACTGTCGAGATGAACAAGGACGTGGAGCAATACCTGCGTACGAGTACGCGCTTCTGGCTGGTCAAGCCGAGCGTGACCCTGGCCGGTATTACGGGTTTGGAGACCCTGGTCTCGGGTAACTACGTCGCGATCAGCCCGGGTGAGGGTGAGCCTACCCGCAAGTTCAAGGCGCTGGCTGAAGAGCCGCCGCTATCCGACGCTCAGCCGGGTCTGCACCTGACAATCAAGGCCGATCGATTGGGTTCGCTGAATCGCGGCAGCCCGGTGTTCTACAAGCAAATCAAGGTCGGTCAGATCAAAAGCTTCGTGCTGTCCGAGGACCAGAGCACCGTTGAGCTCAAGGTTTTCATCGAGCCGACTTATGCCAAGCTGGTGCGTAAACACACGCGTTTCTGGAACGCCAGCGGCATCAGCATCGACGCCAATCTGTCCGGTGTGAAAGTCCGCAGCGAGTCCCTGGCGAGCATCGTTGCCGGCGGTATTGCCTTCGCCACACCGGAAAACCGCAAGGACAGTCCACCCACCGACCCGAGCCTGCCATTCCGTCTTTACGAAGACTTCGATGCGGCTGCGGCCGGGATCAAGGTGAAGGTCAAACTCAGTGACTTCGAAGGCCTGCAGGCCGGTCGCACACCGGTAATGTACAAAGGTATCCAGGTCGGCACGCTCAAGGCGCTCAAGGTCGATCCGGATCTGTCCACCGCCAGTGCCGAATTGACGCTGGACCCGTTGGCCGAGGACTACCTGGTCGACGGCACTCAGTTCTGGGTGGTCAAACCTTCGATCTCCCTCGCCGGCATCACTGGTCTAGAGGCCTTGGTCAAGGGTAACTACATCGCCGTGCGTCCCGGAGACAAAGGTGCTGCGCCACAACGTGAGTTCGTGGCACGACCAAAAGCACCTCCGCTGGATCTGCGCTCGCCGGGCCTGCACCTGGTGTTGTTCACCGAGAACCTCGGCTCGCTGGAGGTCGGCAGTCCGGTTCTCTACAAACAGGTCAAGGTGGGGTCGGTTCAGAGCTATCAGTTTTCGCGCAAGAAAAACCAATTGGTCATCGGTGTTCACATCGAGAAGGAATACGAAAATCTGGTCAACGCGTCGACCCGGTTCTGGAACGCCAGCGGCATAACGCTGACGGGCGGGCTGACCGGCGGGATTCAAGTCAAGAGTGAGTCGTTGCAGAGCCTGATGGCCGGCGGCATAGCCTTTGAAACACCGGAGGCCAAGGCGCCGTTGCAGAGGCGCATACCGCGATTCCGGTTGTTCGCCAGCCATGAAGACGCCACGCAAAAAGGCGCGGTGATCACGCTCAAGGTTGACCGTGCCGATGGCCTGCGCGTCGGGACGCCAGTTCGCTACAAAGGGCTGGATGTCGGCAAGGTTGAAGACGTCGACCTCAGCGATGATCTGCAATCTGTGCTGCTGACTGCACGCATCACTGAAGTGCCTGAACGTATTGCGCGGGTCGGCAGCGAATTCTGGGTGGTCAAACCGGAGCTGGGACTGATCAAAACGTCGAACCTGGAGACGTTGGTGACAGGGCAGTACATCGAGGTACAGCCCGCACAGAAGAACCTTGGCCCGCAGAAAAACTTTGCCGCACTGGCAAATCCCCCCGAGAGCGCCAAGGCCGAAGCCGGGTTGAGTCTTGTCTTGAGTGCTGCCCGTCGTGGCTCTTTGAAGGCCGGGGTGCCGGTAACGTATCGTGAAATCACGGTGGGCAAGGTGACCGGGTATGAACTGGGACAGACCGCGGATCGGGTGTTGATCCACATTCTGATCGAACCGAAATATGCGCCGTTGGTGCGTAGCGGTACCCGCTTCTGGAATACCAGTGGTTTTGATTTTGATGTCGGTCTGTTCAAAGGCGCGACGATGCGTACCGAGTCGCTGGAAACCATGATTCAAGGTGGCGTCGCGTTTGCCACTCCGGACGGCGATCGCATGGGCGGTGCGGCGCAGCCGGAGCAGACATTCCCGCTGTTCGATAAGTTTGAAGAGGAATGGCTGACCTGGGCGCCGAAGATTTCCCTCGGTAAATAGCAGGGTTTGATAGGTCGCCTGCCTGTAATGACGCCTTCGCGGGCAAGCCCGCGAAGGGGCCGTCAAACACAAAGAAAAGCTAAAAGAACACCCACAAAAAAGGCCGCGATCCATATTGGATCGCGGCCTTTTTGTTGCCATCAGTTAAAGCAAATCAAACCGCATCCAGCTCCGGCTCATCCGCTTCGACATTGACCGTCGCCTTCACCTGATCGTGACGGCGAATGTACTTCCAGTCCGCTTCGTCGATGTAGATGCCGGCCGGGCCGCTGCCGCCTTCCAGGTCGATGGCGACACTGGCGCAGACTTGCGGCTTCACACTGGCCAGGATCGGCACGAAGCCCAGTTGCAGACTGGTTTCCAGCAGGGCTGCCTGGTTCTTCTCGTCGATGTCCGCTGCCTCGTCGAGGTAGTACGGCAAGCGCACACGCCCGGCCAGGTCACGATCCATCAAGTGCAGCAACAGGTACATGTTGGTCAGCGCCTTGATGGTCATGGTGGTGCCGTTGGACGCGGCGCCGTCGATATCGGTGTGGATCACCGGCTGACCGTTGACCTTGGTGATCTCGAACGCCAGTTCGAACAAGTCCTTGAGGCCGAGTTGGTTGTGGTTGGCGGCTACCAGCCGTGCCAGGTATTCCTTGGCTTCTTCGTTCTTGTTGTCCTGTTCCGCGTTCTGGCTCAGGTCGAACACCGACAGCGTCTCGCCTTCTTCGTACTGGCCGGCGCTGTGGATGATCTGGTCAATGTGCTTGAGCGCTTCCTTGTTCGGCGCGAGTACGATGCGGAAGCTTTGCAGGTTGGAGACCTGACGCTTGTTGATCTCGCGGTTGAACAGCGCCAATTGATGCTCGAGGCTGTCGTAGTCGCTGCGAATGTTACGCAGCGTCCGCGCGATGTCGGTCACGGCTGCACGGCGGGCCTTGCCCAGGGTCAGGGCTTCATCGGTACGGTGCGCGTAAGCGTTGATCAGCAGTTGCAGGCGACGCTCCATATCGTCTTCGCTGTCGAATTTGGCCACGCCCTTGAGGCGAACCTGTGCGTACAACGCTTCGATCTGGCCGTCGGCACGTAGCAGGCCTTGCCAACTGTCCTGATAGTCGTTGAGCAGCGGCAGCAGGTTGTCCATGGAATCGTCGACCGGGTCCATGAATGGCGTGCCGAATGGCAGGTCCGCCGGGAGCAATTGACGGCGGCGCAAGGCGTCGTCGAGGGTGCGTTGCTTGGCTTCCATGTCGGCGATCTGCCGGCCGACCAGTTGCAGCTTGGCCGACAGTTGCTGAACGCGCTCGGTGAAGGCGTCGCTGGAACGCTTCAATTCGTCCTGCGCGGCTTCCATTTGCGCCAGCTGTTCCAGCTTGTCGCCTTCCTCGGCGCTCAAGGTCTGAGCGCGACGGAAGTCTTCCAGCGCCTTCTGTGCATCCAGCACTTGCTGGTACAGCGCTTCAGTCTGGGTCTTGCTCGCGGCGCGGTCGGCGGCTACGGCTTGCTGGGTTTTCAGTTGCTTGAGTTCTTTGTCCAGACGCTCTTTCTGATCGCGCAGTGCCGCACGGTCGGCCAAGGCTTGCAGGGCTGGCGGCTCGATGTGCGAGAGGTCGATCGACAGGCCCGGCACTTCGAAGCGCTCGCCTTTGAAACCGTCGAGAATCAGCTCCACGGATTTGACCCAGTCGCCGTTGTCGTCCAGCGCAATCCCGTGTTCACCCAGGGGCAGGCTGAACAGCGCGCTGTTGAACAGACGCATCAGGCGCTCGACATCCTGCTGCGAAAACTCTTCGCGCAAACGGGCATAGCTGTTGTTGTCGGCGTGATCGAGTTGTTGCTTGACCGACTTCAGGCGTTTTTCCAGATCCCGCAGACGCTCATCCAGGTCTTCGGCGCTGAACTGACGGGATTGCGCCAATGCGCCGGCCAGTTCGTCGTGAGCATCCTTGGCCGCGAGCAGTTGTTGCTCCAGCACTTTGACGTCATCGACCAGGGCAAAGCGATGCTTGAGCACCGACAATTCGCCGAGCCAGCGCTGGATGCCGCTGATTTCCCGTTCCAGACGCATCAGTTCCTGGGTGCCGCCACGCTGGTCGTTTTGCAGGTCGTCCTGCTCGCGACGGTAGTGCTCGGCCTGAATGGTCAGCTCTTCCTTACGTGCACTGGCGTAGTCCGACCAGGTGCCGAGCAGCGAGTCGAGCAGCGGCGACAGGCGATGCAGTTTGCCGCGCAACACGTCGCGCTGTTTCACGCCGTTTGCCAGTGCTTCGACCAAGGGGCCGGCGGCGACCAGCGAGTTGTAGTCCTGCTCCATGCGTCGTACGTCGCGGAAGGCTTCTTCGCACGCGGCGATGTAATCCACGCTGCCGGAACGCAGGCTGTGTTCGAAGGCATCGAGGAACAGCTGCTTGAGCTTGGCCGCGGTAATTTCGCGCATATGCAGCAGGTTGATGAACAGTGCGCGGAAGGTTTTAAGGCTCTGTTCGCTGGTGGAGCGCAGCGGGATCAGCGTCAGGTCCAGCGGAATCGACGTGTGACCGCCGACCAGCAGACGGCGCAGTTCGTCCGGCTTGAGTTCGTAGGCCTTCAGGCCTTCACGCTCGAGGTTGGTGAACAGTTCTTTCTGGCGCAGGCAGGTGTCGTTTTTCTGGTAATGGGCCAGGTCCAGCTTGCCGGCGTAGGCAAAGAACTGGTGACCGAAACCGCCGCCAGGGCCGCGGCCGACCACGCCAATCACATGCGGGCCATGGGGTAGCGAGACTTCCACCAGGATGTAACTGGTGTCCGACGCGAAGTAGAAGCGCCGGGATTGTTCCAGGCTGTACTTGCCGAAACTCATGTCGGACATACGCGCCAGGATCGGGAACTGCAGCGCGTTGATCGATGCGGATTTACCGAGGTTGTTCGCGCCGTAAACCGACAGCGGCTCTTCCAGCGGAAACAGGCCGAGGCTGTAGCCGGCGGTGTTCAATAGGGCAAAGCGGCGGATGCCGTAGCGTTCCTTGCTCATGCGTCGAGCTCCTGTTCTTCGGCGATGGCGCGGGCCAGAGCGTCTTCTTCGCTTTCGCCTTCGAATTCGCTCAGATCAAGCGGATCGTCGGTCTGCAGCAGTTTTTCGTCACTGTCTTCGTCGATCAGCACCGGCGCTGGCAATGGCAGCACGCTGTGCAGACTGGCGGCCAGGTCGCGGTCCTGCTGAACCGACAGGCAGACATCGAGGAAACGGTGCATCGGCGGTAGAAAACGGTAGACGCCGTTTTCTTCGCTGGCAAAACCGAGTTGGGTCATGCGGCGCATGATCTTTTCTTCCAGCTCGTCCTGGGTCTGCACTTCGGCCTGGATAAACAGGTCGCGGTACTTTTCCAGCAGCGACGGCAATTCATCGCGACCGAGGCTACCACCGTCGAGCACGGCGATCGGGTCTCGGCCCTGGTCGGCCAGGTGTTCGACGAGAATGAAGGTGAACAGCGCCAGGCGCTGCGCAGTCTTGTTCACCGCCGCGGCGGCGAGGTCCGGCACGAAGTAGTAGAAACCACGGGTGTCGCACACCAATTCAAACCCCAGGGCCTTGAACAGCGTGCGGTACTGGTCTTGAAAGTTCGACAGTTGTGCGTACAGCTCCGGGTCGCGGCGGCTGACGTGGTAACCCTTGAACAGCTCGCGAAAGATCGGCGCCAGCTGGGACAGTTCGGATAGATCAAGGTGCATATGGAGTGCTCGCAGAATTCTCGGAGGTGTCATCACCGGCCGAGAGCAGGGCGAAGGAGCGCAGGCTGACCTGGTGCTCGTGTGTGTAGTAATCGCGGCGTTCCAGGCGTTCGCGCTTGAAGCGTTTTTCCCGGGACAGGCGCGAGAACCAATACAGCAATTCGTCGGTGGCGCCGTCCGGCTCCTGCTCCAGCAGCCAGGTCATCAGGTCCGGCATCGGCAGGGCGTCTTCGCAACGGTCGAGCATCTCCCGGACCGTGCGTGGCGCGCGCGGGGCATCACCGCCCTTGTGCGTCTTGTGGGCCTTGGGGAACCGCGCCGGTTTCGGTTCGAAACGGGCCAGGGCGTAAACGTAGGCCTCGACCTGACTGGCGCTGCCGAGGAAAGTACTTTGCGGCCGAGTGAACATTGGCATGGCCGCTTGTGGCACGGCGTCGATGCCTTTGCGACGAATCATCGACAGGGCCAGCGCGGCGCCACGGGTCACGGCGTTGTGCCGGCGCGCTTCTTCACGCAGCGGCAGCAGCAGTTCACGGGCGTGACGCAGGGTCAGCTGGGCACTGGTCTGCATTTCGAGGATGCGTGCGTGGGTGCGCAGCAGCATGTCGTCGTCGACCAGGTGGCCGAGGCGTTGCTGTTCGGTGAGCATCTTCAACAGGACGTTTTCGACCTTGCGCACACCTTGTTCGAAAGCGCCGTCGGCATTCACCAGTTGGATCATCGGCTCGACGTATTCGTCCCAGGTTGCCAGCACTTCTGCATAACGCTGGCGCAACGGGATCTGTCGGTCGCTGGTCTTGGCCCGTTCGGCGACGGCCACCAGGGCCTGTTCATCATTGGCGAGTTTTTTCAGTACGTCGCGCACGCGCATGTCGAGCAGGCGCAATTGGCGGGCCAGGTCGTTGCCGTCGCGGATGTCGAAGGCGTCCTGGATGTAACCGGCCAGGCGTTCGAGATGGCGCAGGTAGGCTTCGATTTCCAGGCACAGGCCCAGGCGGTGTTCACGGCGCAGGTAGGCGAGAAAGTCGTGAATCTGCGCGTTGAGCTCGAAACGGTTCGGGCTTTTTGCCACGGGAACCAGAATGTCGAGCCGAATCCACACGTCCAGCAGGCTGGTGATGTCCTGCGGCGTACTGTCCAGTTGCTGGGCGGCCAACTGTGAACGCAATTCGTTGAGGCTCAGGGTGCCTTGGTCGAAGTGCTCGCACAGTGGCTCCAAAAGTGCCCAGTGTTCAGCGAGGGCGCGCAAGACGCGCTTGGGTTCGATCATCGGAATGGCCGGCTGGTTGGCGATTAAAAGCCGCGATTGTACTGCATCAGGCGTGATGCGATTCACTCTCGGGACGGACTGTCGCCTTCTTTTTGGTAAGGTGCATCGATCAACTGCAGGCGATCTTGAGCGAACAGCGGTAGAATCTCCGCACTTTAGTTATCCACAAGTGGCTGACCTTTGCTTATCGAGTCCCGTCGCCGCGCCTATCTGAGCGCCATGCAGGTGGTCAACTGGCTACCGCGCACCGAATTGCCCTTTGCTGCGCCGTCGCGGCCCGAATTGCTGGAGCCGCTCGAGCCATTGGTCGTCACCCCGCAAGCGCCAACCCCTATGGTCGATGCTTCCGTGGAACCTGTGGTCAAACCGGCCGAGCGGGCGAAGATCGAGGTGCCGCGGCCATCGCTGGCGAGTACGCGCACCGGGGCCAAACCGGTGGAAGAAGCCGAAGAGGCACCGGTCGTCGCCAAGGTCGCGCCTGTGCCGCCACCGCGTTTCGCCCTGCAATTGCTGCGTGCCGGGCGCTGCCTGCTACTGGTGGAGTTACCCACAGGCGAAGCCTTCCAGAGTCGCGATCCCGCGTATTTGCTGCTCAAGGACATGCTGCGCGCCGCCGGTCTGCCGGACAGCCCGCAGATTGTCGGCGAACCGGTGCGCTGGCCGCTGCTAGTGCGAGGCACCATGGATCAAGGTCCGGAAGCCGCTCGCGACTTCGTGCAGGGATTTCTCTCGGCCCGCCTGGAAGAGGCACCGTGTGTCTGCCTGTGGCTGATCGGCCTCCCGGCGGTGCGTTTTGCCGGTGAGGCGAGCGCCGAATCCTACAACCGCGAACTTCAGGTCGAAGGCCTGGGTTCGGTCTGGGCCCTGCCGGGCCTGGAATCATTAATGGAAGAGCCACAGCGTAAGGCTGATGTCTGGCAAGCCATGCGTCGGCTGATGGCGCGCTGGAAAGAATCGAATGAGTGACGCTGTATCGTTCCGCCCGATGACCGAGGCGGACCTGGAAACCGTACTGAAAATCGAATACGCCGCTTATAGCCACCCCTGGACGCGCGGGATTTTTCTCGATGGCTTGGGCAAGTATCAGATCTGGCTGATGTTTGAAGGTCAGCAGCAGGTCGGTCACGGCGTGGTGCAGATCATTCTCGACGAAGCGCATTTGCTGAACATCACCGTCAAACCGGAAAACCAGGGCCGTGGCCTGGGTTTGACGCTGCTGGAGCATTTGATGTCGATTGCCTACAAGGCTGACGCCCGGGAGTGTTTTCTGGAGGTGCGCGACAGCAATACCGCGGCGTTCAAGTTGTATGAACGCTATGGCTTCAATGAGATCGGTCGGCGGCGGGATTACTATCCGGCGGTGGGTGGGCGCGAAGATGCGGTGGTCATGGCCTGCACCTTGGTCGATTAAGCCCTAAAAGCTTCGCGGTGTAGCCCGCTCCCACAAGGTTTTGTGTCGACGACATAGATCCTGTGGGAGCGGGCTTGCCCGCGAAGGCGTCCTGTCAGACACTGAAGGTCAACGCTTTCTGTCGAGCGGATCACGCCGCGCCAGCTCGGCTTCGTCCAACCCCTTGCCACCTCCGATGTCCTCTTCATCGACAATGCTCAAGTCCCAATCAGCCTGATTGTCTGCACCGGGTTCATGAGCATCCCGGGCACCGTCTTCCCGAATCAGGGTTTCCGGGCTCATATCGTCATCAGTGGGTTCATGGTCTACGGTCATACCACCTACACGTACGCGCCCGCGCGGCATCCGTTGCTCGCGCTCCTTGTCTGTCAGTTCGTCACCGATTTTGGCGCTGGGTTCTTCCTCATCGAAATCCAGTTCGTGCACCGAACCCATGCGGTCTTCGTTATCATCGATGGGCTCCGGTTGCGCCGCATCGTACGGACGTCGTGAATCAGTCATGGCCAATCCTCATACAGTGGGCCTTACTACAGTTGACTCACTGGACACATTAGAATTCCAAGGAAAACACCTGCGATCTTTCCGTGACCCCGACGGGCGGTTGTCTGTCAAAGCAGCAAATCATTCTTGAGGCTCCCAGCATGCACGACTTACAAGACCTGATTGATAACAACGAGCGTTGGGCTGACGCGATCACCAAGGAAGATCCGGACTTTTTTGCCAAGCTGGCCCGCCAACAGACGCCGGAGTACCTGTGGATCGGCTGTTCCGATGCGCGAGTGCCGGCCAACGAAATCGTCGGCATGCTGCCGGGCGACCTGTTCGTACACCGCAATGTGGCTAACGTGGTGCTGCACACTGACCTTAACTGCCTGTCGGTGATTCAGTATGCGGTCGATGTACTCAAGGTCAAACACATCCTCGTCACCGGCCACTATGGCTGTGGCGGTGTGCGTGCCTCGATGCAGGATCGCCAGTTCGGGCTGATCGACGGCTGGCTGCGTTCGATTCGCGATCTTTACTATGAAAAGCGCGAAGAACTCGCGCAATTGGCCACCGAAGAGGAGCAGGTCGATCGTCTCTGTGAACTCAACGTGATCCAGCAAGTGGCCAACGTCGGCCACACCAGCATCGTGCAAAACGCCTGGCATCGTGGGCAGAGCTTGTCGATTCACGGCTGCATTTACGGAATCAAGGACGGTCGCTGGAAAAGCTTGAACACCACCATCAGCGGCTTCGAACAATTACCGCCGCAATATCGCCTGCGTCCGTTCGAGCCACTGTAAAACCCGCAGGAGCTTGCTCGCGATAGTGCTCAGACGTTCACTGCAAAGGTGATTGTAAGTCAGCCATCGCGAGAAAGCGTTGCTCCTACGGCCGGCGCCAGTGTTGTAAAAAACGCTGGCCGTCGGCATTCGGCGTTTCACCGTAGCCTGTAATCCAGCCCCGGCAGTTGTGCGAGCCACAGCGACAGGCGAACTGACGAAGCAGATTTTCTTCGCTGACGGTGTAATCCATTGTCAGCCAGTCGCCTTTCTGGATGTCCTGCAACGCCCATACCCACAGATCAGTCAGTTCAAGATAGACATTGGGATTGCAGGAGTGTCGCAGCAGTCCGCAGAAACGTGGGTCGTAGACGTGCACGCCGGGGGACAGTTGTCGGGTATGTTGGCAGGGATAGGGCAGCAAGTGTCCCGACACCCGACAGATTCGGCTCATTCGGGGAAACTCGCGTAACGCCACAATGGCCACTGGCTTGCCTGTGTTGTTTTTGAGAATCTCGAAGTCGGCGAGAGAGGGAAATCCGAGCTCGGGGGGAATCTCGGGAAATGGATAGACACCCGCAGGTGGTGGTGCAAGAGGCTTGCGCCATGCATTGGCTTTCATAACGATCCTTGTCGGTTGAGTGCTGTGACGTCCATCCGCTGACTATCCTGTCAGCGCTGCAACATGGATACAGCGCAAGCCTCTCGCAGATAACACGGGCGGTCTACTGTCATTACTGACAGATTGACCACCGCTCATCGGTTTACAGCGGCGGAGCGGGCTTCGCAGTGGCGGGCGCTGGTGCCTTGAGTTGTTTGAGCTGGGGCGCGATTGTCGCGGATGCACACTTGGCCACGGCCTGTGCGGTCGTCAGGCTGCGGATCGAGGTGTAGAACAGTTCGCAGGTTTTTTCTTTCTGGGCCACTTGCCAGGTCTGGGTGCAACTTCTGAGTTCAATGTCGGGATTGCTGTCCGGTTGGCTACCCATCGCGGCCTGCCAGCACGCGGCACTCAAATCCTGGCCCATGACTTTCAGGCCCGCCACATCAGCCTTGGCCTTGGCGTCGGTGCCGGTGTAGTTATCGGGGTCGGCGGCATACCAGATATAACTCGGGTGATTGGCACCCAGCACCGGCACCTTCACCCCATCGACGGGGCTGATGGTGGCCAGGCTCAGCACGTTCACGGTCGGCCCGTATTGCTGTTTGACCCAGTTACGCACCGGTGTCCCGAATGCGACCATCGGCAATGCCTCGCCACTGGCGGTCTTGCTGACATTCTTGACCATGGTGGTCTGGTAATCCTTGAAGTAGTCGTAGACCCCTTCCAGATCCTTGCCAGCGTTGGACGGGGCGGCAATCGGAGCGATGTCGATGATGGTCTGGAACCCCGGCGTCTGCTCGGCGGGGATGCCGTTCAGGGTCAGCAGCGAGGCCCAACGATCGGTCGTGGCAGACCTCAGGTAGTCCTGGGCCTGGGTCAACGAATAGTCTGGCGGGAAGTGCAGCAGTTCGACGCTTCTGCGGTTTTCCAGCGCCATGCCCAACGGCAGGAAAAAGTACCAGCTATACGCCCACTTGCCATCGGCATTCAGTTTGCTGGCGCCGTCATAAGCCAGATCGCCGGCCTCGAGCAATGCGGCCAATGGCTTTTCATAGCTTCTGGGTACCCCGATGATTTCAGCGTGAAGCTGACCGTTATCGGTTTTGACCAGGACCTTCGCCTCGCTGTAGCCATCGCGCTGCACGCTTTGAGTCAGGTAATGCTCGACGGTTTGCTCCAGCGTCCAGTTGCGAAAGCAAACCACGTTGCAGTTGTTGGGATAGGCAAACAGGCGGGTGACGCGTTCGGTGCTGCCCAGTTTCAGGCCGATGTCGGCATGGACGGCGGCACTCAGGGTGAGAGCCGCAAGGGTAAGTCCGGCGAATTTCAGCATGCTCAGATCCTTTTCAGCGTGAGTTCCCGTGAGAGGGAGCGCTACATACTGAAATGGCTGATAACACATTTCAAATGCGGGAGCGAATTTGCTTGCTCCCGCAGTAAAAATATTACGGCATCACCGGCGCCGTATACGCCAGCGTCGTTCCCAGTGCCCACAGCAACACCAGCACCAACGGCGTGTGCACCAGCAACTGCACGAACGAGAACCCGATCAGGTCCCGCGCCTTCAACCCCAGCACGCCCAGCAGTGGCAGCATGTAGAACGGGTTGATCAGATTGGGCAGGGCTTCGGCGGCGTTGTAGATCTGCACGGCCCAACCGAGGTGGTAGTTCAGGTCATTGGCCACCTGCATCACGTACGGCGCTTCGATGATCCACTTGCCACCGCCGGATGGGATGAAGAAGCCAAGAATTGCCGAATACACACCCATCAGCACCGCATAGGTGTCGTGGGAGGCGATGCTGACGAAAAAGGTCGAGATGTGGTGGGCCAGGGTCTGTGCGTCGGTACCTTTGACCGTGGTCATCAACGCAGCGATTGAGCCGTACAACGGAAACTGGATCAGTACGCCGGTGGTGGTTGGCACCGCACGGGCCACAGCATCGAGGAAGCTGCGCGGGCGCCAGTGAAGCAGGGCGCCGAGCATGATGAACAGGAAGTTGTAGGTGTTCAGGCCGGAAATCGCGCTGATCGCCGGTTTGGTCGAGAACTCGTGGAACAGCCATCCGGCGGCCAGCAGCACCAGGAGGATCGTCAGCAATGGGCTGTGCTCCAGCCATTCGCCCGGACGGGTGCGCGGTTGCAGGGGCGGCAGGTTGAAACTCGGGTCGACACCGCATGCCTTGGCGTCACGTGCCGAGTGCGCGCCAGGGGCGGTGGCGTAGGCAATGATCAGCGAAATGACCATCAGTGCCAGCAACATCACCCCGGACTGCCAGAGAAAGATCGTCTGGGTGAATGGAATCACCCCGGTGATCGACAGAATCGACGGTGGCAGGCTCGCCGGGTTGGCCTGCAATTGTGCCGCAGACGATGACAGGCCCAGGGCCCACACGGCACCAAGCCCGAGATAAGCCGCGGCACCGGCGGCGCGGTAGTCCATTTTCAGATCGGTACGGCGGGCGAGGGCGCGGACCAGCAGGCCGCCAAAGACCAGCGACAGCCCCCAGTTCAGCAGTGAAGCGACCATGGAAATCAAGGCGACCCAGGCCACGGCGGAACGGCCGTTTTTCGGCAGCTTCGCCAGCCGGTCAATCAGCTTCACCGCCGGTGGCGAACTGGCGACCACGTACCCGCCAATCACCACGAAAGCCATCTGCATGGTGAAGGGGATCAGGCTCCAGAAACCATCACCAAACGCCATGGCGGCGTCGGTGGGTTTGGCGCCCATGACCATGGTGGCCACGGCGACGATAATCACCGCCAGGGCGGCAAACACCCAAGAGTCGGGGAACCAGCGTTCGGCAAAGCTTGAGCAGCGCAGGGCAAAGCGGGCGGAGCGGCTATCTTCGATATCAGCGGCCACGGGAGTACCTCGGATTTTTATGTTTGTTGTGGTCTTCGGGGCGGCAGGACGGCCCGTCTGGACAGGCGCTAACAGTAAAACAAGCGGAGGTTTTTTTGGGGGCTGTTTTGCGGCAATGGGACTTTGGTCTAACGGGTTGTCCACAGGCGCATTTGCGTAGACCATGGGCGCCTTGGTTTTTGCCTGTGCCAGAGTTCTTTGCATGACTGCCATTATCGATTCGCGCCCGGTGCCGTTCAGCCGCTCGGACTACAAGACCCTCGGCCTTGCGGCGCTCGGCGGGGCGCTGGAAATCTACGATTTCATCATTTTCGTATTTTTCGCGCTGACCTTGAGCCAGCTGTTCTTCCCGCCTGAAATGCCCGAGTGGCTGCGGCTACTGCAAAGTTTCGGGATTTTTGTCACCGGTTACCTGGCGCGGCCTCTGGGCGGAATCCTGATGGCGCATTTCGCTGACCGGCTTGGTCGCAAGAAGGTGTTCAGCCTGAGCATTCTGATGATGGCGCTGCCGTGTCTGCTGATCGGGATCATGCCGACCTACGCGCAGATCGGCTATTTCGCACCGTTGTTGCTATTGCTGCTGCGGGTTCTGCAGGGGGCGGCGGTGGGCGGTGAAGTGCCGAGTGCCTGGGTATTCGTTGCCGAACACGCGCCGGTTGGTCATCGCGGTTACGCCTTGGGCTTCTTGCAGGCGGGACTGACCTTTGGCTATCTGCTAGGCGCCTTGACGGCGACGTTTCTGGCCCAAGCCTTCACCCCGGCGGAAATCTTCGATTACGCCTGGCGTTTCCCGTTCCTGCTGGGCGGCGTGTTCGGTGTGATTGGCGTCTGGTTGCGCCGCTGGCTTAGCGAAACCCCGGTGTTCATGGCCATGCACGCCCGGCGCGAAGAGAGGGTCGAGCTGCCGCTGCGTGCGGTTCTACGCGAGCATCGGCTGGCCATGTTGCCTGCGATGATTCTGACCTGCGTTCTGACCTCGGCGGTGGTGGTGTTCGTGGTGATCACCCCGACCATGATGCAGAAAACCTTCGGCATGACCGCCAGCCACACGTTCGCCTTGAGCGCCTTTGGCATCGTATTTCTGAACATTGGTTGCGTACTCGCCGGGTTACTGGTCGACCGCATCGGTGCCTGGCGTACCGTCATGCTCTATAGCCTGCTGCTGCCATTGGGCATCGGCGTACTCTACGCCTGCCTGATCAGTGGTGGTGACTGGGTCGGTTTGGCCTACGCGGTCGCCGGCCTTTGTTGCGGAGTGGTCGGCGCAGTGCCATCGGTGATGGTCAGCCTGTTCCCGGCGCGGATTCGTGTTTCAGGCATTTCCTTTACCTACAACATCGCCTATGCCGCTTGGGCGAGTATCACACCATTGCTGTTGATTGGTCTGATGCCTTGGAGCCCGTGGATTTGTGTGATTTTCTGCGCGGTGATGGGCGCGGTCGGCGTGAGCAGCGCAGTGTATTTCGGCGCGAGGATGCCCAGAGTGACCAGTTGTTCGACGGCTGGCGCCATGTGAGCAAACGCGGCGGCTGGCACGCCGTAACTATTTTTGTAGGACAAAGCTGAAGCGCTCTTCAGAAAAGATCCAGAGTGCCGATGGTTAAGCTGCATATCGCTTTCTATCCCAGTCCATCGGTGCGTCCCCATGTTCAATAAACGCTTGAAGCAGGAGCTGTCGGCTCTTCGTGAAGAACTCTCCAGCCTTCAGCAAGTGAAGGAAAGTCTGGAAAGCGAGATGCTCGTGCTGACTCTCGATCCTGATGGGCGGGTGCAATCGGTCAACCAGAACTTTCTCAGCGAGATGCACTACAAGAGCAACGAGCTGATCGGGCGGCACATCGAAGACATCGTCCCGGATCATGTGAAAACCGACGAATTCCAGCAGCGTTTCAAAACTGCAATGAGCCGTGGCGAACACTTCGCCGGTGCCGTGCGCCTGTTGCGCGGGACGGGTCAGGAAGCGTGGTTGCGTTCGATCCTGCAGCCCGTGCGCTCGGCAGACGGCCGGATCAAGCATTTCTCGATATTTTCCAGCGACCTGACCCGCACCATCGAAGCCTCCCGCGAACATGAAAACCTGATCGGTGCGTTGGTGCGTTCGACCGCAGTGATCGAGTTCGACCTCAATGGCAACGTGCTGACAGCCAATGACCGTTTTCTCTCCGGCATGGGTTGCAGCCTGGCGCAGATCAAAGGCAAGCATCACCGTACCTTCTGCCTGCCGGAGGAGTACAACAGTGCCGAATACCAGAACTTCTGGCGTCGTCTGAACACGGGTGAGTACGTGGCAGGCCGGTTCAAGCGTATCGACAGCCATGGTCGTACGGTTTGGCTTGAGGCGTCCTACAACCCAGTGGTCGATGCCAACAACAAACTCTACAAAATAGTGAAGTTCGCCACGGTGATCACCGATCAGGTCAATCAGGAACAGGCAGTCGCCGAAGCGGCGAACATTGCCTACAGCACATCGCAGCAAACCGACCAGAGCGCCCAGCGTGGCAACGCCGTGGTGACGCAGGCGGTGGACGTGATGCGTGATCTGGCCAAGCATATGCAAACCGCCGGCGACGGTATCGAAGCCCTGAACGAGCAGTCGCTGGTGATCGGCACCATTGTCAAAACCATCAGCGGCATTGCCGAACAAACCAACCTGCTGGCGCTCAATGCCGCCATCGAAGCAGCCCGCGCCGGTGAGCAGGGACGAGGTTTTGCGGTGGTGGCGGACGAGGTTCGGCAGTTGGCCTCGCGCACCAGCCAGGCCACTGATGAGATTGTGCTGGTGGTGCGTCAAAACCAGGACATGGCCCGCAACGCCGTGGCCCTGATGACCGACGGCAAGCTCCAGGCGGAACAGGGGCTGGCGCTGGCGGCGGAAGCGGGCACGGTGATCGTCGAGATCCAGGACGGTGCCCAGAAAGTCGTGAATGCGGTAGGACAGTTCGCCAATCAGTTGTCGACTTGAGTCAGCGCTGCGTTTCCCTGTAGAAGCAAGCATCGCTCCTACAGGTTTTTTGGGTTTTTATGCCGCTACAATCGGCTCTTTCCCCAAGGAGCAGACATCCATGAGCGTTTCCCACCGCCGCCCGGTCCCTTTGCCCAAGGCTTATCGTTTGCTCAACCACGGGCCGACCGTGCTGGTCAGCGCAGCCCAGGGCAGCGAGCGCAATATCATGGCGGCGGCCTGGGCCATGCCGCTGGATTTCGATCCGCCGAAAATCGCCGTGGTGCTGGACAAGTCCACCTGGACCCGCCAATTGCTGGAAGCCTCGGGCACCTTCGTGCTGAACGTTCCTTGCGCCGCGCAGGCCGATATCGTGCAAACCGTCGGTTCGACGTCCGGCTTGGAGTTCACCCGCGAACAGGGACGTGACAAGTTCCAGATCTATGGCTTGCCGACCTTCGATGCTGAACTGGTCGATGCGCCGATGCTCGATGGTTGTGTCGCCTGGCTGGAATGCCGACTGCTGCCGGAGCCCGATAACCATCAACAATATGATCTGTTCCTGGCCGAGGTGATTGCCGCTCAGGCCGACGAGCGCGTGTTCAGTGACGGGCGGTGGCACTTCGAAGGCCAGGACGCGTTGCGCACCTTGCACCATGTGGCGGGTGGGCACTTTTTGACCATCGGCGAGTCGGTGGACGGCAAGACGTTGCAACCGTAAGGTGGCGAAGACGAGAGCCGTTTGCACAATCACATCGAGGCTTGGCAATGAGTAAATTGCGTGTAGGCATTATCTTTGGCGGCCGCTCGGCAGAGCATGAAGTGTCGCTTCAGTCGGCGAAAAATATCGTCGATGCCCTGGATCGTTCGCGTTTCGAGCCGGTGTTGATCGGCATCGACAAACAGGGGCATTGGCACCTCAACGACCCTTCGAACTTCCTTCTGAACCAGGAAAATCCGGCCCTGATCGCCCTCAATCAATCCAACCGCGAGTTGGCGGTCGTTCCGGGCAAGGCAAGCCAGCAGCTGGTGGAAACCACCAGTCAGGAGCTGTTGGGGCACGTTGATGTGATTTTTCCGATTGTCCACGGCACCCTTGGTGAAGACGGTTGCCTGCAAGGCCTGCTGCGCATGGCTGATCTGCCGTTTGTCGGCTCCGATGTGCTGGGTTCGGCGGTGTGCATGGACAAGGACATCAGCAAGCGCTTGCTGAGGGACGCCGGGCTGGCGGTCACGCCATTCGTGACCCTGACCCGCAGCACCGCGGCGCGCAGCCGATTCGATGAGGTGGTGGGCAAATTGGGCCTGCCACTGTTTGTCAAACCGGCAAACCAGGGCTCATCCGTAGGCGTGAGCAAGGTCACCGACGAGGCCGAATATACGGCGGCGGTCGCACTGGCACTGGGCTTTGATGAAAAAGTGCTGGTCGAGTCAGCCGTCAGTGGCCGCGAGATCGAATGCGCTGTGCTCGGCAATGACGACGCCATCGCCAGCGGTTGCGGTGAGATCGTGGTGCACAGCGGCTTCTACTCCTACGACAGCAAGTACATCGACGACAAGGCCGCTGAGGTGGTGGTCCCGGCCAATATCAGCGCAGAAGCCAGCGAGCGCATCCGTGCCATGGCCGTCGAGGCGTTTCAGGTGCTGGGATGCTCCGGGCTGGCGCGGGTTGATGTGTTTCTGACCGACAACGGCGAAGTGCTGATCAACGAAATCAACTCGTTGCCGGGGTTCACCCGCATCAGCATGTACCCGAAACTGTGGCAAGCCACTGGAATGACGTACAGTGAACTGGTTACGCGGTTGATCGAACTGGCCTTGGAAAAACATCAGGCTCGACGGGCGCTGAAAATCAGTCGTTAAAGGCTGTGTGATTTCGGGTTGTTGAAAAGAGGGCTTGCCACGCTGCAAGCCCTTACATTGACCGCTCAATCCCCCAACGCTTCCCCCTCACGCCGAGGATCGGCTCCTCCTGCCCATGACGCTTTGCCCTGCGCATCCTTGACCCGGACGATCGCCTGGGTGCCGCTGGTCATGTCGATCGCGCTTACGTTGTGGCCCTTGTCCTTCAAAGCCTGGATCAGTGCCGGGCTGAACTGCCCGCGTTCCAGTTCGGTCGGGCCGTTGCGGCTGCCGAAGTTGGGCAGGTTGATGGCCGCTTGTGCATCAAGGTTCCAGTCGAGC
Organism: Pseudomonas sp. G(2018); assembly: GCF_005502415.1. Taxonomy (NCBI): domain Bacteria; kingdom Pseudomonadati; phylum Pseudomonadota; class Gammaproteobacteria; order Pseudomonadales; family Pseudomonadaceae; genus Pseudomonas; species Pseudomonas sp. G(2018). The sequence goes on from NZ_SCOO01000001.1 coordinate 20,032, forward strand.
AGGCCGACCGTGGTTTTGGCGACGTATTCGATGATTTGCGAGCCGCCGGGTGAGCCGACACTGGCGACGAATTCACCGCTCTGGCGGTCGAAAATCAATGTTGGGGCCATGGACGAACGAGGGCGCTTGCCCGGTTCGACGCGGTTGGCCACTTTTTGCCCGTTTTCTTCGGGGATGAACGAGAAGTCGGTCATCTCGTTATTGAGCAGGAAGCCTTGAACCATCAGGTGGGAGCCGAAGGCGGATTCGATGGTAGTGGTCATGGAGACGGCGCCACCCTGGTCATCGACGGCCACCACTTGCGAGGTGGAGATTCGCAGCGGCGACCGATCCGGCGCGTAAGCCACCTGAATGCCCGGTGGCGTACCCGGTTGAGCCGAGCCCATGCTGCGTTCACCGATCAGAGCGGCGCGACTCGCCAGATACGTCGGGTCGACCAGACCCTTGACGGGCACCGGCACAAAGTCTGTATCGGCCACGTATTGGGCGCGATCGGCATAGGCCAGCCGCTCGGCTTCCGATATCAGGTGCACTGCTTCGGGGGAGGGTTCGATGCCGGCGGGGGCATTGGTCTCGACCGGTTTCATCGGCGCCAGGGCAAAGCGTTTGTCGCGTGTCTCCAGGGCTTGCAGCGTGCCGAGTATCTGCGCCACGGCAATCCCGCCCGATGACGGCGGCGGCATGCCGCAAACCTGCCAGCGTTTGTAGTCGGTACACAGGGGCGCGCGCTCCTTGGCACGGTAGTTTTGAAGGTCGTTCAGCGACAGGCTGCCCGGGTTGGTGTGGCCCTGAACCTTGGCCACGATCTCTTGGGCGATAGGGCCTTTGTACAAGGCATCCGCGCCTTCTTTGGCAATGCGCTGGAACACGACGGCCAAAGCCGGGTTTTTCAGACGTGTGCCTATCGCTTTCGGGCTGCCATCGGTATTCAGGAAGTACGCCGCCATCTCGGGTGAGCTGCGCAACTTCGAGTCTGAGGCGATCAGTAAATGCAGGCGCGGCGAGATGGCGAAGCCTTGCTCGGCGAGTTCGATGGCCGGTTCAAACAGCTGCGACCAGGGCAGGCGTCCGTGTTTTTGATGGGCCAACTCAAGGGCGCGCAACACTCCCGGCGTCCCCACCGAACGCCCGCCAATCTGCGCCTGGGTGAACGGCATCGGTTGCCCGTCGGATTGCAGGAACAGCTTCTCGGTAGCGCCCGCCGGCGCCGTTTCGCGACCATCGTAAGTGCGTACGGACTTGCCATCCCAGAGCACGATCAATGCGCCACCGCCGATACCTGACGATTGCGGCTCGACCAGCGTAAGAACCGCCTGCATTGCAATCGCCGCATCGATGGCCGAACCACCGCGACGCAGCATCTCCCGTCCGGCTTCGGCCGCCAGTGGGTTGGCCGCTGCCGCCATGTGTTTGGTGGCGTGTCGGGTCTGCAGATCGGTGCGATAGCCGGAAGCGCTTTCCGGTGCGAGCGGCAGCGTCGACGATGGTGGGGCGCTGCAGGCAACCAAGGTTAAAGCAGTGGCGATCAGCGACAGCGCTGTCAGGCGAAAGCGGCTCAAGTGAAAGGCTGAAAGCACGTTGGGCACTCCGTCCGTTGGATAAAGGGTCAGCGGACTTTATCGACCCCTACGGGGTGACGCAAACCGGGTCCCGATACAAGACGCTTTTGTTCTTCATGAGTGGGTGGAATTTCTGTAGGGTCGTTGCCAATAGTCAGGCCAGAAAATCAACAAGAGGCAACCATGCAGACCGAGTTTCCGACTCAGCCAAGCTACCGTTCCCAGCGCGAACAATTCCTTGCGGCGGCGACTGCGGCCGGGGCGACGCTGACCGAGTATCCGCACCCGCTCAAGGGGCCGTTCGGTGAACACTTGAGTGCCGATGTGGCGGTGCTTGGCGATCCTGCCGCCAAACGCGTGCTGGTTGCCTTGAGCGGCACCCATGGTGTCGAGGGCTTCTATGGCTCGGGTTGTCAGATCCAATGGCTGCAGGAACTGGGCAAGCGTTCAATGCCGGCCGATGTCGCCGTGGTGATGATCCATTCGATCAATCCCTGGGGCATGGCCTGGTTGCGCCGGGTCAACGAAGACAACATCGACCTTAACCGCAATCATCTGAACTTCGACGGTCCATTGCCGGACAATCAGGCCTATGACGCGCTGCACGAAATTTATACGTGCGCACAATTGCACGGTCCTGAGCGTGATCGCGCCGATGCCTTGCTTGATGCGCAGATCCGCGAGCATGGCTGGCCGGCGGTGATGTCGATTGTCGAGGGCGGGCAGCATGCACATCCCGATGGGTTGTTCTACGGCGGGCTGGCGCCGAGTTGGTCGAATCGCACCTTGCACCGGATCATTCAGAAGCATGTAGCGCATGCCGATGTCGCCATGTGCTTTGACTTGCACACCGGTGCTGGCGAGTACGGTCATCCCATGTTGCTGACGATCACCGAAGCGGCGTATCCGGCGCTGGCCGATGCCCAGGCAATTTATGGCCCGTGGCTCTACACCTTACACACCGGTGCCGACACCCTGAGCGAAACCGGCGTTGCGGCCACCGCCACCGGTTATACCTCGCAGGCGTTGATCAATGCGTTGCCGCAAGTGCGGTTGATGCCGTTCGTCATTGAGTGCGGGACCTATCCGGGGGCGGATGTGCATCGTCATTTGCGTGACGACCACTGGCTGCATTTACATGGCAACCCAAGTGATGCCGCAGGGCGTGAAATCAAACTGAATCTGCTTGAGCAGTTCTACCCGGCCGATAGCGATTGGCAGGCCATGGTCTGGCTGCGCACCTGGCAGATCTGGGAGCGGGCGTTGTCGGCGCTGCCGGCGGTTCGTGGCTGATGTAGGAGCGAGCTTGCTCGCGATGGTCGTCAACGATTACGCGTATTTACCGGCTAAACGCGGTGCGCTTTAGTCCATCGCGAGCAAGCTCGCTCCTACAGGAGGCATAAAAAAACGGCCTACCTTTCGGTAAGCCGTTTTTAGTACTTGGTGGCTACACAGGGACTTGAACCCCGGACCCCAGCATTATGAATGCTATGCTCTAACCAACTGAGCTATGTAGCCAAGTGGCGCGCATTATTCACCGGTAATGCAGATGCGTCAAGCGTAAATCTAAAATATTTCTCTACACTTTCAACCGCTTAACCTCCTGAGCCGAAAAAACGGCCCAGGGGAGGGCGTCAATTGAGCTGAAACCTACCGGTATTGGCACTCAAGGCCTTGCTGCCCTGGCTCAAGGTGTCTGCTGCAAGGTTCACTGCCCGTGCGCCTTCGAGCAGGCGGAGCGCTGCCTGATCGACTTGCTGGATGTTGCCGCTGACTTCGTCGGCGGTGCTCGCCTGTTCGTCGACCGCCGTGGCGATCTGCGCCAGGGTGTCGGTGACACCCTGCACGGCGCTGGCAATTTCACCCAGGCGTTCACCGAGGCCGGTGACAGCTTGCGCATCGGATTGTGCCTGGCCGCAAGCAGCTTCCATCAGGCTCACCGCTTCGTTCACGGTACTGCGCAGGCTATCGACCGTGCCGGCGATCTGCGCGGTCGAGGACTGGGTGCGTTGCGACAGGCTGCGCACTTCGTCGGCCACCACCGCAAAACCGCGACCCTGTTCCCCCGCGCGAGCGGCCTCGATGGCAGCATTGAGCGCCAACAGGTTGGTCTGCTCGGCGACACCGCGAATGGTGTCAACCACCAGTTGAATCTGCTGCCCTTGTTCGCTGACCCGACCCAGAGCCGCAGCAGTGTCGTTCAAGCGCTGATTGAGCTGCTGAATGCTCGCTGTCGTACGTTGGCTGTCACGGCTGCTGTCGGCGGCAATGCGCTGGGTGTGCTGAGCGCTGCCAGAGGCCCGTTCACAGCTCGCGGCCACCCCTTGGGAGGTTGCGGCCAATTGCGTTGCCGCCGCGGCGATCTGACTGATCTGCAGTTGCTGCGCTTCAACTTCGCCAAGGGCGTCGCTGGAGTGATGATTGAGGGTTTGCACCGCATTGCTCAGTTGCAAGGTTTCGTGATCGACACCCAGCAGGCTGGTGCGCAGTTGCAGGACGGCGACATTGAGGGCGGTGCTGATGGCCGCCAGTTCGTCCCGCCCTTGCACCGGCACTTGAAGGCCGAGATTACCGTCGCGCAGGGCTTCTGCAAGCAAGGTGATACCGCTGGCACTGCGACGGATCGACGCCTGCAAACAGATGAACAGATACAGCGCGGCCAGCAGCAGGACACCGAAAATACTTGCCACGATGATGAACTGGCGAATCGCCGAGTCATGGTAGTAATCCAGGCGCTGATCCAGCGACACCAGCGATTGCTGGCGCAGTGCGGCGAGGTCGGCGAGCAGGGCGTCCAGGCTACGCTCGAAGTCTTCCGGCTTGAGGTTGATGCTGCCGCCGAACACGCCGTCATCAAGGACTTTCAAACCGGCATCAAGGTGCTTGAGGCTGTCATGGTACTGCCCGGCCCAGGCTTGCAGGGCGCTGGGCAATCGCGCTTCGAGCAGCCCCGCGGTTTTCACCAACTGCTCCCGCGCGTCGCCGATCCGGCTACGCAAGTCGCGCAATTGCAGACGGCTTTGCAGCGTGAATTGCCCGGACACCACCGAGGCCTGGCCGACACTCGCCAGGCGGCCGACCCGTTCAATCAAATCGGGAGCGTGCTGGGTGGAGATTTGCGTCAGCAAATAAGTCTCCAGCCACGGTGCCAGCGTCAGGCGGTTGTCCATGGCGATCTGTTCGCGCAAGGCTTGTACGGCACTCAAGGCGCTGGTGAAGCGGTCATAGCCGTCCGGCCACCAGCCGACGCTGCTCAGACTCTTTGAGTCCAGACCGTTGAGGGCATTTTGTAGCGCTTGATAGCGGGCCAGGGTTTCGCCCTCGGCGCCTTCTTTTTGCAGTGCGTTGTTCAGATCCGAAGTGGCCTGGGCGACAGCAGGCTGGACCCCATCGAACGCGGCCATGGCGGCAAGGGTTGCCGGGGTTGGCTGGCGATTGGTTTCGGTCGCGCGCCAACGTGCTGCACGATCACGCTGTGCCGCCAACAGGTTATCGAGCGCATCGAGGGCGAGCAGTTGGCGAACCCCGGCACGTTCGCCGGAGATCAGATTCAATTTGTCGCGATAGTCCTGACCAATCATCCACAGGCTGCCGGCCAGCGGCAGGATAAACAGCAGAAACAACAGCTGGAATTTACGCGCAAAGCCAAAACGCCCCAGCAGTCCGATCCCCGGTGATAAAAAAGCCTGCATGCCCCATGACTCCTTTGGACACCACGCACCATCGGCGTGCGTCGAGGTGCTTGCGACCTCGACTTGTGCCCTTTTAAAAGGCCTCGAAAGTTCACCTTTGTCAGCTCTGTAGGCCGACTCTGTAGCGAAACTTCCCATTCTCGGTCCCCTTTGTAAGGCGGCCGCGTTGAAGCGGATAAGCAAGGCAAGATTCAGACCATGGCTATGCGCTATCACCTGTTCGGCGATGAAAATCGAGGTCGTTAGCAGGCTAAGGGGATGGCGTTGCTGCACTGAAAAATGGCACATTGGCGCACCTGCCCGTGTGCACCTCTCTGTTGTCCGGAATTTTTCATGGCTCTCAGCAACGTTCAGTCCGCCGCTACGTCGGCGTCCGCTCCTTCGCAAAGCAGTCCGCTGGTCATGCGCATCATCGGCGCGGTGGCGCTGGCGCACTTGATCAACGACCTGATTCAATCGGTGCTGCCGTCGATCTATCCAATGCTCAAGGCCAGCTATGGCCTGACGTTCACCCAGGTCGGCCTGATCACCCTGACCTTTCAACTGACGGCCTCGTTGCTGCAACCCTGGGTCGGTTATCACACGGATCGCCATCCCAAGCCTTGGTTGTTACCCGCCGGCACGGTCTGCACCTTGATCGGGATTCTGATGATGTCGGTGGTGGGGAGCTTTCCGCTGATTTTGTTGGCGGCGGGGCTGATCGGTATCGGTTCGTCGACATTTCACCCGGAAGCCTCTCGTGTGGCGCGACTGGCCTCGGGCGGGCGTTTCGGGCTGGCACAATCGACCTTTCAGGTCGGCGGCAACGCGGGCTCGGCCTTTGGTCCGTTACTGGCGGCGGCGATCATCATTCCCTACGGTCAGGGGCACGTGGCCTGGTTCGGATTGTTTGCGGTGTTCGCACTGTTCGTGCTGTACCGGATCAGTCGCTGGTACGCCAACCACTTGAACCTGTTCAAGCTCAAACAAGGCCAGGCGGCGACTCACGGCTTGTCCAAGGGGCGGGTGATCAGCGCACTGGTGGTTCTCGGGCTATTGGTGTTTTCCAAGTACTTCTACATGTCCAGTATCACCAGTTACTTCACCTTTTACCTGATCGAGAAATTCGATCTGTCGGTGGCCAGCTCGCAATTACACCTGTTCCTGTTTCTCGGTGCTGTAGCGGCGGGGACTTTCTTTGGCGGGCCGATCGGCGACAAGATCGGGCGCAAGGCGGTGATTTGGTTCTCGATCCTCGGCGTTGCGCCATTCACCCTGATCCTGCCGCACGTTGACCTGTTCTGGACCAGTATCCTCAGCGTGGTCATCGGCTTCATCCTGGCCTCGGCGTTCTCGGCCATCGTGGTGTACGCCCAGGAACTGGTGCCGGGTAATGTCGGGATGATCGCCGGAGTGTTCTTCGGCCTGATGTTCGGTTTCGGCGGGATCGGTGCTGCACTGCTGGGGCATCTGGCGGATATTCACGGCATTGAGTACGTGTACTTTCTGTGTTCGTTCTTGCCGTTGCTGGGTGTGTTGGCGATCTTTTTGCCGCGCACCCAAAAGGCCTGAGCCCACACAAATCCCCTGTGGCGTGGAAGTTAAATTTCAGGCACAAAAAAGCCGCGTATCAAACGCGGCTTTTTCTTGGGCGGGTGCTTCGCTTTGCAAAACTTAGACGTTGAAGCGGAAGTGCATCACGTCGCCGTCTTTAACGATGTAGTCCTTGCCTTCCAGGCGCCATTTGCCGGCTTCCTTGGTGCCGGCTTCACCCTTGTACTGGATGAAGTCGTTGTAGGCGATCACTTCGGCACGGATAAAGCCCTTTTCGAAGTCGGTGTGGATAACGCCAGCAGCCTGTGGTGCGGTGGCGCCGACGCGAACGGTCCAGGCGCGGACTTCTTCGACACCGGCTGTGAAGTAGGTTTGCAGATGCAGCATCTCGTAGCCGGCGCGGATCACGCGGTTCAGGCCAGGTTCTTCAAGGCCCAGGGCCTCTAGGAACATGTCCTTTTCTTCGCCATCGTCGAGTTCGGCGATTTCAGCTTCGATCTTGTTGCACACCGGTACAACCACTGCGCCTTCTTCTTCGGCGATGGCCTTGACCACGTCCAGGTGCGGGTTGTTCTCGAAGCCGTCTTCAGCCACGTTGGCGATGTACATGACCGGCTTGGTGGTTAGCAGATGGAAGCCCTTGATCACCTGCTTCTCGTCAGTACTCATGTTCTTCATCAGGCTGCGCGCAGGCTTGCCTTCGGTGAAGTGAGCGATCAGTTGCTCCAGCAGGCCTTTCTGAACCACGGCGTCCTTATCGCCGCCCTTGGCGTTGCGCGCGACTTTCTGCAGTTGCTTCTCGCAGCTATCGAGGTCGGCGAAGATCAGTTCCAGATCGATGATTTCGATGTCGCGTTTCGGGTCGACGCTGTTGGAGACGTGAATCACGTTCTCGTCTTCGAAACAGCGGACCACGTGGGCGATGGCATCGGTTTCGCGGATGTTGGCCAGGAACTTGTTGCCCAGGCCTTCACCTTTCGAAGCACCGGCGACCAGGCCGGCGATGTCGACGAATTCCATGGTGGTCGGCAGGATGCGCTTTGGATTGACGATGGCTGCCAGGGCATCCAGACGCGGATCTGGCATCGGCACGATACCGCTGTTGGGCTCGATGGTGCAGAAGGGGAAGTTTTCGGCCGCGATACCGGATTTGGTCAGGGCGTTGAACAGGGTGGACTTGCCGACGTTAGGCAAGCCGACGATGCCGCAATTGAATCCCATGGTGTTTCCCCTCGGGTAAAAGTCAGGCCTTCTGGCTGTGCAGGTTTTTCATCGCGCGGTTCCATTCCCCGGCGAGGATATCCGGCAGCACGCCGAGGGCAAAGTCGATGCTGGCATCGAGTTTTTCCTGTTCGGCGCGTGGCGCACGACCCAGGACGAAATTTGAAACCATACTGGCAACGCCCGGGTGGCCAATGCCAAGCCGCAGGCGGTGAAAGGTATTCTGATTGCCCAGTTGCGCAATGATGTCGCGCAACCCGTTGTGACCGCCATGGCCGCCGCCCTGCTTGAGTTTGGCAACGCCCGGAGGCAGGTCGAGTTCGTCGTGCGCCACCAGGATTTCTTCAGGCTTGACGCGGAAGAAACCGGCGAGTGCCGCTACGGCCTGGCCGCTGCGGTTCATGTAGGTGGTGGGAATCAGCAGACGAACATCCTGACTCTGGTACGAATAGCGCCCGGTCAGGCCGAAATACTTGCGATCGGCCACAAGGTTTACGCCTTGTGCGTGCGCGACGCGCTCAACAAAAAGGGCCCCTGCGTTATGCCGGGTCTGTTCGTATTCAGCGCCTGGATTTCCCAGGCCAACGATCAGTTTGATGGCAGTCACGATAGGGGCCCTTCCTAGGAGTGGTGGATAACATCGCCGCAATCAGGGGGAGCGGCGAAAGTGGACGAAAATTGCTCATTTACCATGATGTAAACTCCGCGTTCTCGCCCGCTTTCTCGCTACGCTCTAGTCCGCGATGTTTCCGGTCACTCCGGCGTACAGAGTGAAATTACTCTGCAGCGCCTTCGGTAGCTTCTGGAGCAACACGTGGAGCGTGGACGTTGGCAACAGCCTTGTCATCACCGTGTGCCAGAGCAACGAACTCAACGCCTTGAGGGGCTTTGAGGTCGGACAAGTGAATGATCGAACCGATCTCGGCGTTAGCCAGGTCGACTTCGATGAATTCAGGCAGGTCTTTCGGCAGGCAGGACACTTCGATTTCCGAAGTCACGTGCGAGATTTCGCCGCCTTTCTTGACCGGTGCTTCTTCGTTGATGAAGTGCACTGGAACGATAGCGGTCAGTTTCTGGCCGGCTACTACGCGTACGAAGTCAGCGTGCATCACGTGGCCTTTGGCCGGGTGACGTTGCAGAGCTTTGATTACGACGTTTTGCTTGGTGCCACCAACGTTCAGCTCGATGATGTGGCTGTAAGCCGCTTCGTTTTCGAGCAGTTTGGCAACTTCTTTGGCCAGCATGCTGATGGATTCAGGGGCTTTGTCGCCACCGTAAACTACAGCTGGAACCAGGCTTGCGAGACGACGCAGGCGGCGGCTCGCACCTTTCCCCAGGTCGGAACGCACTTCAGCATTCAGAGTAAAATCGTTCATGTTGTATCTCCAAAATAACCACATTCGCCCCAGCGTTTGCGACCAGCGCTAAAGGCGATATGGGCAAAAAAGCCCCGCCCCGACAGGAATGCCGGGGCGGGGCGCTTTTCGTCAACGAAATGTTCGAAAGGGCAGGGCCCTTAGCGGAACATCGCGCTGATCGATTCTTCATTGCTGATGCGGCGAACCGCCTCGGCAACTACCGGAGCGATATCCAGTTGACGGATACGCGCACAGGCTTGTGCTGCAGCGGACAGCGGGATGGTGTTGGTCACCACCAGCTCGTCCAGCACGGAATTTTCGATGTTTTCGATCGCCCGACCCGACAGCACAGGGTGCGTGCAGTAGGCGAAAACCTTGGCAGCGCCATGCTCTTTCAAGGCCTTGGCCGCATGGCACAGGGTGCCGGCGGTATCGACCATGTCATCGACCAGGATACAGGTACGCCCTTCGACGTCACCGATGATATGCATCACTTCAGAGTGATTGGCTTTCTCACGGCGTTTGTCGATGATCCCGAGATCAACGCCCAGGGATTTGGCAACGGCACGTGCACGCACGACGCCGCCAATGTCCGGGGACACGATCATCAGGTTTTCGAAGCGCTGATCTTCAATGTCATCCACCAGAACCGGGGAGCCGTAGATGTTATCTACCGGAATATCGAAGAAACCCTGAATCTGGTCAGCATGCAGATCAACCGTGAGAACACGGTCGATGCCGACTACGGTAAGCATGTCAGCAACGACTTTCGCGCTGATAGCCACACGTGCGGAACGCGGACGGCGATCCTGACGGGCATAACCAAAGTAAGGAATAACAGCAGTGATACGAGTAGCCGAGGAGCGGCGGAAGGCATCAGCCATCACTACCAGTTCCATCAGGTTATCGTTGGTCGGAGCGCAAGTCGGCTGAATAATGAAGACATCTTTACCGCGGACGTTTTCATTGATCTCGGCTGTAATTTCGCCGTCGGAAAACTTACCGACAGAAATGTCACCGAGAGGGATATGCAGCTGACGTACGACACGCCGAGCCAGATCGGGGTTAGCGTTCCCCGTAAAGACCATCATCTTGGACACGCGCAGTACCTGAAGGCTGAGGGTATACCTGGATGAGTATAGGAAAATGGCAGGGGCGGCTGGATTCGAACCAACGCATGGCAGGATCAAAACCTGCTGCCTTACCGCTTGGCGACGCCCCTGTATCTGTTGCAACGAGTACCCTGTACTCGATTCCTTTAGAGCAGACTTTGCAGCTTGCGATGCAACATCGAAACGTTGCTTCCTTTTGCTACGAAACCTGTAAGGGTCTCTGTCAGAAGGGCCGAGACTTTATCAGCTTCAGCTTTGCTTGGGAAGCCCCCAAACACACAACTTCCAGTTCCGGTGAGTTTCGCTTCGGTAAATTTACCTAGCAAATTCAAGGCGTTACGTACCTCTGGATAACGTCTTGCTACCACCGGCAAGCAGTCATTTCGACTGTTTCCCTTGGGAACGGGGCGCACTTTAATGGGCGGCGAGTTACGTGTCAACAACGGATCTGAAAAAATTTCTGCTGTGCTAACAGAGACTTGCGGTACCAGCACGACGTACCACGGTTCTTCAGGCTCAACGGGCGTAAGTTTCTCTCCCACACCCTCCGCAAAAGCTGCATGGCCGCGTACAAAAACCGGGACATCGGCGCCAAGCGTCAGCCCCAGAGTGGCCAGCCGATCCTCGTCCCAGCCCAGTTGCCAAAGGTAATTCAGGCCGAGCAGGGTTGTGGCGGCATTAGAACTTCCGCCACCGATCCCGCCACCCATGGGCAGGATCTTATCGATCCAGATATCGATGCCGAGCGGGCAGCCGGACTGTGCCTGAAGTTTTTTCGCGGCTTTAACGATCAGATTGCTGTCGTGGGGAACGCCTTCGAATTCGGTATGCAGACGAATGACGCCGTCATCGCGCACGGCGAAAGTGATTTCGTCGCCGTAATCGAGAAACTGAAACAGTGTCTGCAGTTCGTGGTAGCCGTCTTCGCGGCGACCGAGAATGTGCAGCATCAGGTTGAGCTTGGCTGGGGAGGGCAGCGTCAGGCGATTGGCCGGCATGTCATATCCCCAGCTTGCGTGGTTGCCAGGTCTTGATCACCAGCGTGACATCAAGGTCGGTGCCATGCAGTTTGATCCGCTCGGGTAGCCAGTAACCGTTTTGCTCGGTATAGGCGGTGTATTCCACCTGCCAGCCGTCCTGTTCGAGACTGGCCAGACGACTGTCGCCGTCGAGGGTCAGGCGGCTTTTGCTGTCCGGAGCCGGGAGCCCGCGGACCCACCAGGCCAGATTGGAAACAGGCAGCTTCCAGCCCATCTGCTCTTCAAGCAATGCATCCGGGCTCGGCGCTTCGTAGCGTCCCTGGTTGGCGACTTCCAGGGAAACTTTGCCGGGACGCCCGGTCAGGCGAGCGGCGCCACGACCCAATGGGCCCGAAAGGCGGATGTCGTAGTACTCCTGGCGCTGCAACCAGAACAGCGTGCCGCTGCCCGAATCCTTTGGCGCACGAATGCCGATCTTGCCGTCGATCTGCCAGCCATCAAGCCCCGTAAGCTGCTGTTTGTGTTCGCGCCATTGGGCGGGGTTGCCGTGACCCTCGAGCGATTCGCGGGCACCGAAACCCGCGCAACCGGCGAGCAGGGCGATGAAGCTGAAAACGATGATGTGGCGCAAAAACATAATCTTAAAGAGTCTCTGATCCGGTCAGGCGCTTGATGGTGCTGCGCAGGGTAGGGCTGTCGGGCTGTTCCTTGAGGAACTTGCCCCAGATTTGCTTGGCTTCACGCTGCTTGCCATTGGCCCACAGAACTTCACCCAGATGCGCGGCGACTTCCTGGTCGGGAAAGCGCTCCAGCGCTTGACGCAGCAGGCGTTCCGCTTCGTCGAGATTGCCCAGGCGGAAATTCACCCAGCCGAGGCTGTCGAGGACCGCCGGGTCTTCCGGATTGATCTTGTGTGCCTGTTCGATCAGGGCCTTGGCCTCGACGTAGCGCGTGGTGCGGTCGGACAAGGTGTAGCCGAGGGCGTTCAGCGCCATCGCATTGTCCGGGTCGCGCTTGATGATCAGGCGCAGGTCTTTTTCCATCTGCGCCAGGTCATTGCGTTTTTCCGCTTGCATGGCGCGGGTGTAAAGCAGGTTCAGATCGTCCGGGTATTGCTGCAGGGCTTTTTGCAGGACATTCCAGGCTTTGTCGCCCTGTTTGTTGGCAGACAGGGTTTCGGCTTCGATCAGGTACAACTGGATCGCATAGTCCGGTTGCTCGTCGCGCTCGGCGGCGAGTTTGCTCTGGGCTTCGGCGGTCTTGCCGTTGTTCATCAGGATATCGGCCTGACGCAATTGAGCCGGCAGGTAGTCGTTGCCCGGGCCGACCTGACCGTACTCGATCAGCGCACCTTGTGGATCGTTGCGCTCTTCGGCGATGCGCCCGAGGTTCAGGTGCGCCGAATCGACGTGGCTTTCGCGGGCGATCAGGTCCTCAAGATAGCCTTTGGCCTCGTCCCAGGCCTTGGCTTCCAGGCACACCAGCGCCAGGGAATAACGCAGTTCGTCATCTTCCGGGTATTGCTGGACCAGGCTCGAGAATTCGGCCTTGGCGTCATCCATGCGGTCCTGTTCGACCAGCATGCGCGCGTAGGTCAGGCGCAGGCGTTTGTCCTCCGGGTATTTCTTGATGCTTTTCTGCAGCAGCGGCAAGGCTTCATCGCCGCGATCAAGGGATTGCAGCAGGCGCGCGCGCAGCAGGATCGGGGCGATTTCGCCATCGTCCGGCGGGTTGTCTTCCAGCAGGGTCAATGCGCCTCGGGAGTCGCCGTCCTGTTGCAGCAGCAGGGCCTTGCCGAAAATCAGCTGGCTGTTGTTCGGGTGGCGCTGCAGCAAACGGTCGAAACTCTTCATCAAGCCGTTGCGCGTGTCCTGGTCGGTATCGGCCGCGGACAGGGCGAGGAAGTCGAAATGGGTGTCGCCTTTGCCTTGCAGGACTTTTTCCATATAGGCCATGGAGTCGTCGTAGCGCCCGGCCCGTGCCAGTTGCACGGCGGCGGCACGTTGCGCCTCGAGGTCGTCCGGGGCGTTTTTCGCCCAGATCAGCGCGGTATCCAGGGCCGCCTGATCGGCGCCCAGGTATTCGGCGATGCGGAATGCCCGTTCGGAGATGCCCGGGTCCTGAGTGTTGATCGCCTGGGTGACGTAGTTGTCCAGGGCAATGTCAAATCGATTGCGCTGGCCAGCCAGTTCGGCGCTCAACAGGCTGAAGATCGTGTCTTCACTGAACGAGCTGTAAACCTTGGGCTTTTCAGGTGCCGGGGTGCTGTCTTCGGCCGGCGGCGTACCGTCCGACGACACCGGTGCCAAGGCCTGGCAGCCGCTGAGGAAGACTAAAGCGAGAAGCAACGCGGAAGATCTATTCATATAGGAAGAGGACGACTAACCTGCGGTCGGATCATCATGACACAAGCCTTGGGGCAAACATAACCGGGCCGCCAATTTACCCGCTGCTCCTGCACATGCAGAGGTCTAGTCCGTGTAAACGAGAACCGCTCGCAAGCACGGGTGTCGCCTACTGGCTCAATAGATATCGAGTAGTTGTTCTGAATCTGACGAAGTAGGACAATTGCCGGCTTCACGTCACCATCAGCGACTTTGAATGGCCTTCCTCGCACTCGGTATTAACCACAAGACTGCTTCAGTAGACGTCCGCGAGCGCGTGGCCTTTACCCCTGAGCAGCTGGTTGAGGCCTTGCAGCAGCTCTGCCGACTCACCGACAGCCGCGAAGCTGCGATCCTCTCCACCTGCAATCGCAGTGAACTCTATATAGAACAGGATCACCTGTCGGCGGAAATCGTGCTGCGCTGGCTGGCCGAATATCATCATTTGAGTCTCGATGAACTGCGCGAAAGCGCCTATGTGCACGAAGATGATGCGGCAGTTCGTCACATGATGCGGGTGGCTTCCGGGCTCGATTCGCTGGTGTTGGGCGAGCCGCAGATTCTCGGTCAGATGAAATCGGCCTACGCCGTGGCCCGGGAGGCCGGCACCATCGGTCCGTTGCTCGGGCGGCTGTTCCAGGCCACGTTCAATGCGGCCAAGCAAGTGCGCACCGACACCGCCATCGGCGAGAACCCGGTGTCCGTGGCGTTTGCCGCGGTCAGCCTGGCGAAACAGATTTTCAGCGACCTGCAACGCAGCCAGGCCTTGCTGATCGGCGCCGGCGAGACCATTACCCTGGTCGCCCGTCATCTGCATGATCTTGGGGTCAAGCGCATCGTGGTGGCCAACCGCACGCTGGAGCGTGCAAGCACCCTGGCCGAGCAGTTCGGTGCCCATGCGGTGTTGCTGTCGGACATTCCGGCCGAGCTGGTGCGCAGTGACATCGTCATCAGTTCGACCGCCAGCCAATTGCCGATCCTCGGCAAAGGGGCGGTGGAAAGCGCCCTGAAGCTGCGCAAGCACAAGCCTATTTTCATGGTGGATATCGCCGTTCCGCGCGATATCGAACCTGAAGTCGGCGAGTTGGACGACGTTTACCTGTATAGCGTCGACGATCTCCACGAGGTGGTCGCCGAGAACCTCAAGAGTCGACAGGGCGCTGCCCAGGCAGCGGAAGAGATGGTGTCGGTCGGTGCCGAGGACTTCATGGTCCGCCTGAGGGAGTTGGCGGCAGTCGATGTGCTCAAGGCCTATCGTCAACAAAGCGAACGCTTGCGCGACGAAGAACTGCAAAAGGCCCAACGCCTGCTGGCCAATGGTGGCAGCGCTGAAGAAGTGTTGGTGCAGTTGGCCCGTGGCCTGACCAATAAACTGTTGCACGCACCGAGCGTGCAGTTGAAAAAGCTCTCTGCCGAAGGTCGCCTCGATGCGCTGGCGATGGCCCAGGAACTCTTTGCCCTCCATGAGGGCTCATCGGAAAGCTTTTCGGATAAGAAACCGCAATGAAAGCGTCACTGCTCAATAAGCTGGACATCCTCCAGGACCGTTTCGAAGAACTGACCGCCTTGCTTGGCGATGGCGAGGTCATTTCCGATCAGAACAAATTCCGCACCTATTCCAAGGAGTACGCGGAAGTCGAGCCGATTGTCGACACCTATAAACAGTTGCTCAAAGTGCAGGGTGACCTCGAAGGCGCCCAGGCGTTGCTCAAGGACAGCGACCCGGACATGCGTGAAATGGCCGTGGAAGAAGTCCGCGAAGCCAAGGAGCGTCTGGTCGAACTGGAAGCCAGTCTGCAACGCATGCTGCTGCCCAAGGACCCGAACGACGGACGCAACGTATTCCTCGAAATCCGCGCCGGCACCGGTGGCGACGAAGCGGCGATTTTCTCCGGCGACCTGTTCCGCATGTATTCGCGTTACGCCGAACGTCGCGGTTGGCGAGTGGAGATCCTCTCGGAAAACGAGGGTGAGCACGGCGGCTATAAAGAAGTGATCGCCCGGGTTGAAGGCGATAACGTTTACGGCAAGCTGAAATTCGAGTCCGGTGCCCACCGTGTGCAACGGGTTCCGGCGACAGAATCCCAAGGGCGCATCCACACCTCGGCCTGCACCGTGGCGGTATTGCCTGAGCCGGACGAACAGGAAGCGATCGAAATCAACCCGGCGGACTTGCGGATCGACACCTACCGTTCCTCCGGTGCCGGCGGTCAGCACGTCAACAAGACCGACTCGGCGATCCGCATCACTCACTTGCCATCCGGCATTGTCGTTGAGTGCCAGGAAGAGCGTTCGCAACACAAGAACCGCGCGCGGGCGATGGCTTGGCTGTCGGCCAAGCTCAATGACCAGCAAACCAGTGCCGCCGCCAATGCCATCGCCAGCGAGCGTAAATTGCTGGTGGGTTCCGGCGACCGTTCCGAGCGCATCCGCACGTACAACTTTGCCCAGGGCCGGGTGACCGATCACCGGGTCAACCTGACGCTGTACTCCCTCGACGAAATCCTTGCCGGTGGCGTCGATGCAGTGATCGAGCCGCTGCTGGCCGAGTACCAGGCCGATCAACTGGCAGCGATAGGTGAGTAAATGACGATCATTGCCAGTTTGTTGCGTGCCGCCGATTTGCCCGACTCGCCCACGGCACGTCTGGACGCCGAATTGTTGCTGGCGGCGGCGTTGGGCAAGTCCCGCAGCTTTTTGCACACCTGGCCGGAGCGCATCGTCCCGAGCGAAGCGGCGCTGACGTTCGCCGAATATTTGCAGCGTCGTCGCAGTGGTGAGCCGGTGGCTTACATTCTCGGTCAACAAGGTTTCTGGAAGCTCGACCTGGAAGTGGCGCCGCACACGCTGATCCCGCGCCCGGACACCGAGTTGCTGGTGGAAGCCGCACTCGAATTGTTGCCGGCTACCGCGGCGAAGGTACTCGACCTTGGTACCGGCAGCGGCGCCATTGCACTGGCCCTGGCCAGCGAGCGCCC
The DNA here is from genome assembly GCF_005502415.1 of Pseudomonas sp. G(2018). Lineage (NCBI taxonomy): Bacteria > Pseudomonadati > Pseudomonadota > Gammaproteobacteria > Pseudomonadales > Pseudomonadaceae > Pseudomonas > Pseudomonas sp. G(2018). The sequence goes on from NZ_SCOO01000001.1 coordinate 36,849, forward strand.
GGCATGGCAGGTCACCGCCGTGGATCGGGTGCTCGAAGCCGTGGCCTTGGCCGAGCGCAATCGCCAGCGCTTGCATCTGAATAACGCCACAGTGCTCAGCAGTCATTGGTTCAGCGCCCTGGAAGGCCAGCGCTTTGAGCTGATCATCAGCAACCCGCCTTATATTGCCGCGACCGACCCGCACCTGGTGGAAGGTGATGTGCGCTTCGAGCCGGCCAGCGCCTTGGTGGCCGGAGCCGACGGGCTCGACGATCTGCGCCTGATCGTCGCCCAGGCACCGGATCATCTGGAGGCCGGGGGCTGGTTGATGCTCGAACACGGTTACGATCAAGCCGAAGCGGTGCGCGATCTGCTGCTGACCCGTGGCTTTGAAGACGTCCACAGCCGCACTGACCTCGGCGGTCACCAACGCATCAGTCTGGGGCGCTTGCCATGCTGAATGATCAGGAATTGCTGCGTTACAGTCGGCAAATACTGCTGGCTCACATCGACATCGAGGGTCAATTGCGGCTCAAAGACAGCCGTGTGCTGATCGTCGGTCTGGGCGGTCTCGGTGCACCAGTGGCGCTGTACCTCGCGGCTGCGGGCGTCGGTGAGTTGCATCTGGCGGATTTTGACACGGTCGATCTGACCAATCTGCAACGCCAGATCATCCACGACACCGATAGCGTCGGCATGAGCAAAGTCGACTCGGCGATCAAGCGCCTGACGGCCATCAACCCTGAGATTCAACTGGTCGCCCATCGAGCTGCACTGGATGAAGACTCTTTGGTTGCTGCCGTGGCCGGGGTGGATCTGGTCCTCGACTGTTCCGACAATTTTTCCACCCGCGAAGCGGTCAATGCCGCGTGCGTGTTGGCTGGCAAACCGCTGGTCAGTGGCGCGGCGATTCGTCTCGAAGGGCAATTGTCGGTATTCGACCCACGTCGGCCGGAGAGTCCGTGCTACCACTGTTTATACGGGCACGGCAGTGAGGCCGAATTAACCTGCAGCGAAGCCGGAGTGGTCGGTCCGTTGGTGGGGCTGGTCGGTAGCTTGCAGGCGCTCGAAGCGCTGAAGTTGCTGGCGGGTTTCGGCGAACCGCTGGTAGGACGCCTGTTGTTGATCGATGCGTTGGGCTCGCGTTTCCGTGAGTTGCGGGTCAAACGTGATCCGGGTTGTAAAGTCTGTGGGCCGAAGCATGCGTGACGCGCCGATTGGCGTGTTCGACTCGGGTGTCGGTGGGCTTTCGGTGCTGGCCGAGATCCAGCGGTTACTGCCCAATGAGTCTCTTTTGTACGTCGCCGATTGCGGGAACATTCCCTACGGCGAGAAAACCCCTGAGTTTATCCAACAGCGTTGCAGCGTCATGGCCGGCTTTTTCCAACAGCAGGGCGCCAAGGCCCTGGTGCTGGCCTGTAATACCGCCACCGTCGCCGGCGTTGCAGACCTGCGCCGCGATTACCCCGAATGGCCCATCGTCGGCATGGAGCCCGCGGTCAAGCCGGCAGCCGCCGCTACCCGCAGTGGCGTGGTCGGGGTGCTGGCCACGACCGGTACGCTGCAGAGCGCCAAGTTCGCGGCGTTGCTCGACCGTTTCGCCACCGATGTGCGGGTGATCACCCAACCTTGTCCCGGGTTGGTGGAGCTGATCGAGAAGGGCGATCTGCACAGTCCAGCCCTTCGCCAGCTGCTTGAAAGTTACGTTGGACCGCTGCTTGGCGCGGGCGCTGACACCATCATTCTGGGTTGTACCCATTACCCCTTTCTCAAGCCACTGCTCAAGCCGATGATTCCTGACGACATCAGCCTGATCGATACTGGCGCCGCTGTTGCGCGGCAACTTCAACGCTTGTTGAGCGAACGCGAGTTGCTCGCCGATGGGCCAGCACGAACTGCGCAGTTCTGGACCAGTGCCGATCCGCAGCATTTCACAAATATATTGCCGATCTTGTGGAATAACGCTGGCGTTGTGCGAAGCTTTGAGGAGTAAGAAAGCTTTGGGGCGTCGTAAACATTGGGGTGAACTTCTGATAAATCGCCGACTTCTATAGCTGTGTGCGTCGAGCAACAAAAAAACCAAACGAAATCGTTCGGAAAAGGAAGTTTCTATGAAGCGACTATTCTGCTTGGCCGCGATTGCGGCCGCACTGATGGGGCACAGTTTTACCGCACAGGCGGCAGGCGTGGAGTTCGGGATTGGTCAGACCGGCGAATCGACCATGACTTATCGTCTGGGCATGCAATTCGATTGGGACAAGAGCTGGTGGCAGAGCGACGTGGGTCGCCTGACCGGTTACTGGAGCGGTGCCTACACCTACTGGGAAGGCGACAAAACTTCCGGCAACAACAGCCTGTCGTTCTCTCCCGTATTTGTTTATGAGTTTGCCGGCCAGAACGTCAAGCCATACGTCGAACTGGGGGTGGGTGTGGCGTTTTTCTCCGACACTGAAATCGAAAACAACAATCTCGGCAGTTCCTTTCAGTTCGAAGACCGCTTCGGAGTGGGTCTGCGTTTTACCGGCGGACATGAAGTCGGCATTCGTGCGACACATTACTCCAATGCCGGTATCAGCAGCCCGAACAATGGTATAGAAAGCTACGCGTTGCATTACACGATGCCGCTGTAAATGTGGGAGCGAGCCTGCTCGCAAATGCGGTGTGTCAGTCGACATTAATATTGACTGATACATAGCATTTGCGAGCAGGCTCGCTCCCACATTGGGCTTCGATGAAGTTTGAAATTAGCGGTAAGCCGTCGAAATACCCTGTCGCTCATCAATGCATTCCGGTGCGCCCATCTCGAATTCCCGGCAAATCAGCGGGCGTTTTTCGTAGATGGTGCACATCATCGTGTCGCGATCGAGTGCGGCGCACCAGCCATCATCCAGGCGCAACATGACTTCCCCGCCCCAGTCATCGGTATCGATATAACGCTCGGGCACGCCTGTGTCGGTGATTAACATGACTTCAAGCTGGCAGCAGCAAGCTGCACAGCTCGAACACGTCACGGCCGGCTCGGCAATTTGAAGGTGGGGAATGGTATTCATGGCGCGCAGTGTAAGGCAGTCGGCCGGTACTGTGTGAAAGCTCGGACGGACGCTCGGCCGCAGACGTCTGGGGTTGTCTTGCGGCCGTGATTGGCAATGCTCGCGTCTAGTCCTTGATTGGCGGACTGCTGCGCACTATGCGCTTGCCGATTGCAAACTTCACTTGGTTGGGCATTTGCGAGAGCGGCCAGAGAGCGGCCAAGAACAATCCCGGAAAGGCAATTTCCAGCGGACGCTCCCTGAGTTTGGCAAAAATGTGTCTTGCGGCTTTATCTGCCGGCCAACTCAGGGGCATCGGGAGATCGTTTTTAACGTTCAGTGGTGAATCCACAAAACCGGGGCCGATCACGGTAACTTCGATACCCTCAGGTGCCAGAGCAAGACGCTGGGACTCAAACAGCGTTCGCATCCCCGCCTTCGAAGCGCCATAGGATTCAGCCCTAGGCAGCGGCAGATAAGTTACCGAACTGGCCATACCGACCAAGTGCGGGGCGATGCCGGCCCGCAATAACGGCGAGGCAGCTTCGATGCAATAGCTGCTGGCGAGCAGATTGGTCCGCACCACGTGCTCGACGATCGAGGCGTCGAACTGTTTGGCATCCACGTATTCACAAGTGCCGGCATTGAGGATCACCGTGTCCAGCGAACCCCATTGATCGGCGATCTGCTCGCCGATTTCACGCACGGTCTGACTGTTGGTCAGGTCGCCGGCCAGCACCAGTACCTGGCCCGGATATCGCTGGGACAAGACTTTCAACGGCGCTACCGAGCGTGAGCTGACTGCCAGGTGAGCACCGGATTTCAGTATTTCTTCGGCCAACGCCGCGCCAATGCCGCTGCTGGCGCCGGTCAGCCAATATCGTCGTGGCGGCGTAAGACTCATCTCAATCCCCTTTTTAGCCAGAAACTCGTCCAGCCCGGCCAACTACTCATGGTAGCCTCCTGTGCCTTGTCTTTGTGGCAGATTTTTGAACGCTGCGAGGGCCCGCGTGCGGGACGCGTGCAGGTCGACAATCGGGGGTGGATAATCCGCGACCCCGAACAGTCCGCCGAGGCTCGCCGGGTTGTGCACTTCCTTTTTGTTCAAGCCTGCCAATTCCGGCAACCAGTGCTTGATGAACACACCTTCGGCATCGAATTTTTCCGACTGGCTCAACGGATTGAAAATCCGGAAGTAGGGCGCCGAGTCGGTGCCGGTCGATGAACTCCATTGCCAGCCGCCATTATTCGCAGCCAGATCGCCATCGATCAGATGGCGCATGAAAAAGCGTTCGCCTTCGCGCCAGTCGATCAACAGGTTTTTGGTCAGGAACATCGCGACCACCATGCGCAGGCGGTTGTGCATCCAGCCGGTCTCCAACAGTTGGCGCATGGCCGCGTCGATGATCGGCAAACCCGTGCGGGCCTGCTGCCAGGCCACGAGTTCTTCAGGCGCATCGCGCCAGGCCAGGGCCTCGGTTTCCGGACGGAAAGCACGATGGCGAGAAACCCTCGGGTAACCCACCAGAATGTGTTTGTAGAACTCGCGCCACAGCAGTTCATTGATCCAGGTCACGGCACCGACCTTGCCGCTTTCGAATTCGCCTTGATTGCTTTGCAGCGCGGCGTGCAGGCATTGGCGTGGGGAAATCACCCCGGCGGCGAGATAGGCTGACAGTTGGCTGGTACCGGGTTTCGCCGGGAAGTCCCGCTCGCTTTGGTAGTAGTCGATCTGGGCATCGGTGAAGGTGTCGAGGCGGCGTCGGGCCTCGGCTTCGCCGGCTGGCCACAATGCACGCAAGCGCTCGGTGGGTGGGGGGAACCCTGTGATGTGGGTCGGAATCTCATCACTGGCGATGTTCAGCGGCGTTTGAGCCATAGGAGCGCTGACCAGGCGGGGCAGCGACCGGTGCAGGCGTTCGTAACAGACTTTGCGGAACTGACTGAAGACCTGGAAATAGGTCCCGGTTTTGGTCAACACACTACCAGGCTTGAACAGCAACTGATCGAGGTAGCTGTGAACATTGATGCCTTGGGCCTTCAGCGTTTCGGCTACCGCAGCATCCCGGCGGGTTTCATGAATGCCGTATTCCTCATTGAGGTGCACGGCACCGATGTTCAGCCGTTGGCAAATATCCAGCAACACCTGCGGCGCGTCATCCCAGCGCGGAGCGTTGCGGATCAGCAGGGGAATGTTCAGTTCGCCCAGTGCCTGCTTCAGCTCACCCAGGTTGCGCAGCCAAAAGTCCACTTTGCACGGTGCATCGTCGTGTTCCAGCCATTGTCCCGGGCTCAGCAGATACACCGCCACACTCGGGCCCACCGCCGCAGCGGTGGCGAGGGCGGTGTTGTCGTGTACGCGCAAATCGCTGCGCAGCCAGATCAATTGCATCGGGGTGTCCATTAAATCAGCCCGCGCTGAACGAGTGCCTGGTGTGCCAACAACGGATCTTCGGCCAGGTACAAGTCAGCGATTACGAAGGTTCTGACGGACAACTCGGTGTGGTGAATGCGCACCGTTGGTCCGGCGATCATTTTTGGGCAACTGACGCCACTCAAAAGTTTCGTCAGCTGCGAAAGGTTTATGGCTTTGCTGGAATACAGCAGTACGCCTCGGGCTTGCAGACGGTCGACCGCCAGCGAAAGTTCGCCGACAGGCAGCGGCCAGTCGAACACCTCCACCGGGCAATCGGTGCTACTGATCAACCATGCGGTGAGCCACAGATGAGGTTCCAGTGGCAAATCCGAGTGATTGATCAACAGCAGTGGGGCGGTGTTTAGCTGACGGTTGTTATGGTAGATGCGCGCGCCGAATTTGCTGCGTAACCAGGAATAAAAAAACACGCGCTCCATCTGGGCACCGAACTGGCCCTGCCAGCGCTTCTCCAGTTCCGCCAGTAATGGCATCAGCAGCTGCTCGCACAAGGTGCGCGGCGGGTACAACGCCATGGCCTGATTGACGGTGTCGTCCAGCGTACGTTCGTTCAATTGCGTAACCGTGTTCAGCAAGGTCTGGCACAGCAGGTGCCAATCGTTTTCCACGGGTTCGCTAAAGGCTTGTGGGGTTTCGAGCAATTGCTTGACCTGGCTGACAGCGACACCGCGGTTGAGCCAGGTGAGGATCGTCAGGATGCGCTGCACATGTTCGGCGGAGAACAGCCGATGCCCCTTGGGCGTGCGTTGCGGCACGATCAGGCCATACCGCCGCTCCCAGGCACGCAAGGTGATGGCGTTGACGCCGGTCTGCCGGGCCACTTCACGAATCGGCAGCCAGCCTTCGTCGAGGGCTTTCTTGAAGTCCATGCCGTGGTCTTCGCTGGCGCTGCTGTCGAGGGGGGCTTTCATCAGATGGCGTTTCGCAAACTGAGGTTTTCCGGGTGCGGTTGCAGGTAAACCTGTTGCGCAATGTAAGGGTCGGGGTGTTGACGAAAGTGATGTTTGAGCAGCGTCAACGGCACCACCAAAGGCACGATGCCGTGGCGATACTGGCCGATGACGTGCTGCACTTCCTGCTTGTCCTCGGCGTTGATCGCCTGTTTGAGATAGCCGCTCAGATGCTGCAAGACATTGGTGTGGGTGCGGCGCGTGGCGCATTTTTTCAGCGCGGCCATCAGCTCACTGAAGTAGCGTGGGCCAAGCTCTCGCGGATCGGTGCCCCCCATGTTGCCCAACAGATTGCCCAGGGTTTTGTATTGCACCGGGTTGTGGGCCATCAGCAAATATTTGTAGCGCGAATGAAAGTCCGTCAGGCCGCGACGGCTCAGACCTTCTTTCAGCAGTTGCTGCCAGGCGCTGTAGGCGAATACACGGGTAAGGAAGTTTTCTCGCAGTACCGGATCGTTGAGCCGACCGTCTTCTTCCACCGGCAGGTCAGGATGCAAGGCGCAGAACGCCCGGGCATAGATACCCTGGCCACCGCTATCCTGCGGTGCGCCGTTGGTGTGATAGACCTTGACCCGTTCCATGCCACAGGAGGGGGACCTCTGCATGAAGATATAGCCGCAGATATCGCCCAGTTCCGCCGCCATCTGTTGACCGTACTCGGCCAGTAGCCGGGTAACATTCAGTTGGCGATCGACCGTGCCGACGGCTTCGGGCCGATCCGGATCACCCACCAGCCGGATCGGCTCGCGAGGAATGCCCAGGCCAATGGCGACTTCCGGGCAGACCGGCACGAAATCAAAGTAATCGGTGAGGATGCGGCTGCACAGTCGCGATGCCTTGTGCCCGCCGTTGTAGCGCACCTCGGCGCCCATCAGGCAGGCGCTGATGGCGATTTTCGGTTTCGCGGCGGGAAGGAGCATTGGGGCACCTCGGAATCAGAACCTGTGCAGAAACAAAATCTGTACGGCATGAGTTCATCTTAGATTCAAAGATGTACAAGTCAATTTTTTTGTATAGGTTTTTAGGGGGGCAGTGAACACAATCGCCCGGCATCACTGTTTTCGTTGTTTAAGGGGCGGGCTGCTGTCCATGTCGACAGCAGCAAATGAATCGGGATTCACTGCAGATGCGCGTGCAGACGGCGAGCGGCTTCCTGGCCACTGAGCCAAGCCCCTTCGACACGTCCGGACAGGCACCAGTCGCCACAGGCATACAGGCCCAGGTCGGCATCGGCCAGGGTGCCCCATTCATGGCTGCTGGCCGGGCGGGCGTAGAGCCAGCGGTGGGCGAGGCTGAAGGATGGCGCGGGCATGGCGTCGTGCAGCAATTCGGCAAACGCACCGTGCAACTGCTCGATCACCGCTTCTTTTGGCAGGTCGATGTGCTGGCGGCTCCAGGCGCTGGTGGCATGCAGCACCCAGGTGTCGAGGGTGTTGTCGCGCCCCGGTTTGCTGCGATTGCGCGCCAGCCAGTCCAGCGGGCTGTCTTGCACGAAACAGCCTTCCATAGGCGTATCCAGCGGGGTTTCAAACGCCAGCGCGACGGCCCATGTGGGGTCCATTTTTACCCCGGCGGCAGCACCGGCCAGCTTCGGCGCGGAAGCCAGCAACGCCGTTGCCTGCGGTGCCGGCGTGGCGATCACCACGTGGCTGAACGGGCCGTGGGTAAAGCCTTCGGCATCCTGCAGATGCCAGTGTTCTTCACCGCGATAGACCTCGGTGATCCGGCAGGCGAAATGCACTTCGAGATCGCCGATCAAGGCGCGGGTGATGGCGCTCATGCGTGGCGTACCCACCCAGCGCGTCTGTTCGTCCGGCGACAGGTTCAGTTGGCCGCCATGGTAGGTGTACAGCTGCGGCGTCCATTCGGCGACCCAGCCGTTGGCTTGCCAGCGCTGGACTTCGGTGACGAAGCGGCGATCCCGGGCAGTGAAATACTGCGCGCCCATATCCAGGGCACCCGCATCGCTGCGCTTGCTCGACATGCGTCCGCCACTGCCGCGGCTTTTATCGAAAAGTTGCACGACATGCCCTGCGTCTGTCAGGGCTTGTGCGGCTGAGAGTCCGGCAATGCCGGTGCCGATGATTGCGATAGGTACAGTCATAAGGGCCTCGTTTACCTTTCTGTACAGACTACGCCGGGGTTGAAACCTGTACAATGATGTTTTTCGGTATAACTTTTAGCGTTCTCGTTCCGACAGCTTGGCCTATTGTTAAACACAGAGTCTGCCCGATATCAAAGATCCCTTGCTTATAAAAATAGACTAGTGATCAGGGTAAAACGCCACGCGAGGAAGAAGTCATGCACATATTGCTGACCGGCGGTACTGGTTTGATAGGACGTCAGCTCTGCCGACTCTGGTTGAGCCAGGGCCATCGTCTGACGGTCTGGAGCCGGACGCCTGCAAAGGTGGCCAAAGTCTGTGGTGCTCAAGTGCGTGGTGTCGCTCGACTTGAGGACGTGGGGCAGGAGTCTGTCGATGCCATCGTCAATCTCGCCGGTGCGCCGATCGCTGACCGTCCCTGGACGACCAAACGCAAAGCGCTGTTATGGAGCAGTCGCATCACTCTGACGGAAACCTTGCTGGTTTGGCTCGAAACTCGTGAACAGAAACCGCAGGTATTGATTTCCGGCTCCGCGGTCGGTTGGTACGGCGATGGCGGTGAGCGTGAACTGACCGAGGAATCGCCACCGGTAATCGACGATTTTGCCAGCCAGCTGTGCATCGCTTGGGAGGAAACCGCCCAGCGCGCCGAAGCCCTGGGTATCCGTGTGGTACTCATCCGTACCGGGTTGGTGTTGTCCGCCGACGGCGGCTTTTTGTCGCGGCTGTTACTGCCGTTCAAACTGGGGCTGGGCGGGCCGATCGGCAATGGTCGGCAATGGATGCCGTGGATCCATATCAACGATCAAATCGCCTTGATTGATTTTCTTCTGCATCGCAATGAAGCCAGCGGTCCCTATAATGCCTGCGCACCGAAGCCGGTGCGCAATCGCGAGTTCGCCAAAACCCTGGGCAGCGTGTTGCACCGCCCCTCATTCATGCCGATGCCGGCCCTAGTGTTGAAGGTCGGGCTGGGCGAATTGTCGTTATTGTTGCTGGGTGGCCAGCGGGCCACGCCGGCGCGCTTGCTCGAAGCGGGTTTCACTTTCCAGTTCACTGATTTGCGCGCGGCCCTGGACGATCTGTCCAGCCGCCTCTGAAATAGGACGTTGCATGACCGATCACGCGTTGCTTCTGGTCAACCTGGGCTCACCTGCCTCCACCTCGGTGGCGGATGTGCGCAGCTACCTCAATCAGTTTCTGATGGACCCGTACGTGATTGACCTGCCATGGCCGATACGACGTCTGTTGGTGTCGTTGATTCTGATCAAGCGTCCCGAGCAGTCGGCCCATGCCTACGCCTCGATCTGGTGGGAGGAGGGCTCGCCACTGGTGGTGCTCAGCCGCCGCCTGCAGCAGGCCATGACTGCCCAATGGCATCACGGTCCGGTGGAACTGGCGATGCGTTACGGCGAACCGTCCATTGAAACGGCACTGCTGCGCCTGGCAGGTCAGGGCCACAAGCGGATCACCCTGGCGCCGCTTTATCCACAATTCGCCGACAGCACCACGACCACGGTCATCGAAGAGGCCAAGCGTGTATTGCGCGAGAAGCAACTCGACGTGCAATTGTCGATACTCCAGCCGTTCTACGATCAACCGGAATACCTCGATGCGCTGGTGGCCACGGCCAAACCGCATCTGCAACAGGATTACGATCATTTGTTGCTGAGCTTCCACGGTCTGCCGGAGCGACACCTGAAAAAACTCAACCCGGGCCACAGCTTCGAAGGCGGCGGTGATTGCTGCGCCGGTGCGCCGCCGGAGGTGGTCGCCACCTGTTATCGCGGCCAGTGCCTGCGCACCGCCAAGGAGTTTGCCAAGCGCATGGGCTTGCCGGACGGCAAGTGGTCGGTGTCGTTCCAGTCGCGTCTGGGCCGCGCCAAGTGGATCGAACCCTACACCGAAGCACGCCTGGATGAACTGGCCAAAAGCGGCGTGAAGAAGGTGCTGGTGATGTGCCCGGCATTCGTTGCCGATTGCATCGAGACGCTGGAAGAGATCGGTGATCGCGGGCTGGAGCAGTTCCGCGAAGCGGGGGGGGAGGAGTTGGTGCTGGTACCGTGCCTCAACGATGATCCGCAGTGGGCGCGGGCGTTGAGTACACTGTGTGAAAGGGCGCCATTGGCCCTTTAAAAGCATCGCGGGCAAGTCGAATCGTCGCACCGCCGCTCCCACAGGGTCTGCGCAAAACCTGTGGGAGCGGCGGTGCGACGATTCGACTTGCCCGCGAAAGCTATCTGACTGGCGACTCAGACCTCAAGCCGTTACAACAGTGGCTCATCCGCCTTCTTGTGCTTCCAGCTGTCATTGCCCGGCAGTATCAGGTTCAGCGCAATCGCCACCACCGCGCACAGCGCGATGCCTTTGAGGCCGAAATCGTCGGGACCGGTGCCGGTGCCGACCAGTACGCCGCCAATCCCGAACACCAGGGTCACCGACACGATCACCAGATTACGTGCCTCGCCCAGATCGATCTTGTGGCGAATCAGCGTATTCATGCCTACCGCTGCGATCGAACCGAACAACAGGCAGAGAATCCCGCCCATCACCGGTACCGGAATGCTTTGCAGCAGCGCACCGAATTTGCCGATGAACGCCAGGCTTATGGCGAAGATCGCTGCCCAGGTCATGATTTTCGGGTTGTAGTTCTTGGTCAGCATCACCGCGCCGGTGACTTCGGCGTAGGTGGTGTTGGGCGGACCACCGAACAGGCCGGCTGCTGTAGTGGCAATGCCGTCGCCCAGCAAGGTGCGGTGCAGACCTGGTTTTTTCAGGTAATCGCGACCGGTCACGCTACCCACGGCAATCACGCCGCCGATGTGTTCGATGGCCGGAGCCAGGGCTACCGGAACGATGAACAGAATCGCCTGCCAGTTGAACTCGGGCGCAGTGAAGTTCGGAAGGGCGAACCACGGTGCTGCGGCAATCTTCGCGGTGTCGACCACGCCGAAGTAGAACGACATGCCAAAACCCACGAGTACGCCGGAGATGATCGGTACCAGGCGGAAAATGCCTTTGCCGAACACCGCCACGATCAGGGTGGTCAGCAGCGCCGGCATCGAGATCAGCATCGCGGTCTGGTAATGAATCAGCTCGGAACCGTCACCCGCCTTGCCCATCGCCATGTTGGCGGCAATCGGCGCCATGGCCAGGCCAATGGAGATGATCACCGGACCGATTACCACCGGTGGCAGCAGACGGTCGATGAAACCGGTGCCTTTGATCTTCACGGCAAGGCCGAGGAAGGTGTAGACGAAACCGGCCGCCATCACGCCGCCCATGGTCGCGGCCAGGCCGAACTGGCCCTTGGCGAGAATGATCGGGGTGATGAAGGCAAAACTCGATGCCAGGAACACCGGCACCTGACGCCCGGTGACGACCTGGAACAGAATTGTCCCCAGGCCTGCGGTAAACAGCGCCACGTTCGGGTCAAGGCCGGTAATCAGAGGCATCAACACCAGGGCGCCGAAGGCCACGAACAGCATCTGGGCGCCAGACAGCACCGTGCGCCAGAGCGGATCGTTGAACTCTTGCTGCATGCTCACGCGTCCTTCTGCTTGGTACCGAAGATCTTGTCACCGGCATCGCCCAGGCCGGGAATGATATAACCGTGTTCGTTGAGTTTCTGATCGATGGAAGCGGTGTAGATGATCACGTCCGGGTGGGCCTTCTCGACCACGGCAATGCCTTCCGGCGCGGCGACCAGCACCATGGCGCGGATGTCCTTGCAGCCGGCTTTCTTCAACAGGTCAATGGTGGCGACCATCGAACCGCCGGTGGCGAGCATCGGGTCGATGATCATTGCCAGGCGCTCGTCGATTTCCGGTACCAGTTTCTCAAGGTAGGTGTGGGCTTCGAGGGTTTCCTCGTTGCGGGCCACGCCCACGGCGCTGACTTTGGCGCCCGGGATCAGGCTGAGCACGCCTTCGAGCATGCCGATACCGGCGCGCAGGATCGGCACCACGGTAATCTTCTTGCCGGCGATTTTCTCGACCGAGACCGTGCCGCACCAACCCTCGATATCGTAGGTTTCCAGTGGCAGGTCTTTGGTGGCTTCATAGGTCAGCAGGGCGCCGACTTCCTGAGCGAGCTCACGGAAATTCTTGGTGCTGATGTCTGCGCGGCGCATTAGGCCAAGTTTGTGACGGATCAGCGGATGGCGGATCTCGAGGATGGGCATGGGGAAAGGCTCCGGCGGCGGGCAAAAAAACCGGCCTAGATTAATCTATCCGAGGGTGTTGTCCTATAGACATACAGTACGTTAGTCCATAAAGGCTTGATTCAGCCGTGCAGGATGCGTACCTTTGCCCGCTTTTCGCGACTATCCCCCCGCCAACCACCCTCCTGGAGAGCGCCATGTCCGCTGATCTCGAGCATATCCGTCAAATCATGCGAGAGGCTGACTGCCTGTACACCGAAGCTGAAGTCGAGGCAGCCATCGCCCGCGTCGGTGCACAAATCAACGATCAACTGGCGGACAGCAACCCGGTGGTGTTCTGTGTGATGAACGGCGGGCTGATTTTCTCCGGCAAACTGCTGACTCATCTGCACTTCCCGCTGGAAGCGTCCTACCTGCACGCCACCCGCTATCGCAACGAAACCAGCGGCGGCGAGCTGTTCTGGAAAGCCAAGCCGGAAGTGTCGTTCATTGACCGTGATGTGCTGATCATCGACGACATCCTCGACGAAGGTCACACCCTGGGCGCGATCATCGACTTCTGCAAACACGCCGGCGCGCGCAAAGTGCATACCGCCGTGCTGATCGATAAAGATCACGACCGCAAGGCTCGTCCTGACCTGAAGGCCGATTTCGTCGGTCTGCCGTGCATCGACCGTTACATCTTCGGTTACGGCATGGATTACAAAGGCTACTGGCGCAACGCCAACGGGATTTTTGCCGTTAAAGGCATGTAACCCCCCGCCGCAAGTCCCTGTGGGAGCGAGCCTGCTCGCGAAGGCGTCGTGTCAGTCAGATTAATGGGGCTGGCACACCGCATTCGCGAGCAGGCTCGCTCCCACAATGGTTTCATGTGCTTTCGGATAGCCATGCTAGAGTGCTCGGCCCCGTTCCCGGAGCCTGTCATGAGCCTGTTGATCCGCTGCTGCGCCGCCCTGTTGCTGACCCTCAGCCTGCCCCTGGCCGCCGCTCCGGCGCCGATGCACGCACAGTTCCTGCCGCCGGATGATTTGACCCTGCGTGACGCGCAGCCTGAGCAGCAACAACTGTTGCAGGTCACCGAGTATTCGGTGGTGGTTGGCAGTCAGCGTCAATCCAATCAGCAGCCGATCCCGGTCACTTCGCCGCTGTTGATCCGCCTCAAGGGCAAATCCTTGAACAAGGGTGCGACCATCTCTCAGGTCTTGGTCAACTTCGATGGCGAAAGCAAAAGCCTGAAAAAACCGGTCTACGACGAGCAGAGCAAAACCCTGACGCTTTATTACCCGCTGGCGCAGTACCGGGTGGTCATCGATTTGTTGCGCAATGACACGGTGTATTGCCAGTTCCTCAGTTACGCCAACGGCCATGTCTGGGCCGATCTGCACACCGGCAGCGTTCGTCCGCGTTGAGTGCCGGGCCTGCGCAGGGGTAAACTGCCCGCCCGTGAAATGTCTGCGAGCTGGAGTCGGCAATGCGTAAAGATAAGAAACAAGTGATTGGTGACGAAATCGGTGATGGGCAGATCAAGTTGTTCCTCGATTTCGAGCCGGTCGACGCCACTTCGCCTTCGTTGCACAAACTGATCAAGGCCTACCGTGGCCTGCGTATCGATGATTTCGAGCGTTTCCTGACGTTCTTTGTCGAGGCGGGCTACGATCTGGACGGCAAGGATGAGCACGGTAATGACTTTGTTGCCCTGATCAAGGATCAGCGCAATGCACCGGATTACATCGAGCTGATCGAAAAGGCTCGCGGCTAACCCGCCCCATAAAAAAACGCCCCGCTCTCATTGAGAACGGGGCGTTTTTACTGGGGCTGGATCAAGCGTAGCTTTCGGTTTCGCTGCTGGCTTCAACCAGTTCCAGGGCGACGTTGTTCTGCGTGTTGATCTTGCGATACAACGCAGCGTCGGTTTCCAGGACTTTCTCGCGGGCCGGGAAGATTTCCGCCAGTTTGGCAGCCCACTCGCCTTTGGCTTTGCCCGGGAAGCATTTTTCGATCAGTTCCAGCATGATCGAAACGGTCACCGAGGCACCTGGCGAAGCACCGAGCAGGGCGGCCAAAGAGCCGTCCTTGGCCGCGACCAGTTCGGTACCGAACTGCAGGACGCCGCCTTTTTTCGGGTCTTTCTTGATGATCTGCACCCGCTGGCCGGCCACTTCCAGACGCCAGTCTTCGGCTTTCGCTTCCGGGTAGAAGCGACGCAGGGATTCCAGGCGTTGTTCCATCGATTGCATCACTTCGCTGACCAGGTATTTGGTCAGGTCCATGTTGTTTTTCGCCACGGCCAGCATCGGGCCGATGTTGCCGGCGCGAACCGACATCGGCAGGTCCATGAAGGAGCCGTGCTTGAGGAACTTGGTGGTGAAACCGGCGTAAGGTCCGAACAGCAGTGATTTCTTGCCGTCGACGACGCGGGTGTCCAGGTGCGGCACGGACATCGGTGGCGAACCCACGGCAGCCTGGCTGTACACCTTGGCCTGGTGGTGCTTGACCACTTCCGGGTTGTCGCAGCGCAGCCATTGGCCGCTGATCGGGAAACCGCCGAAGCCTTTGCTCTCTTCGATGCCCGAAGCCTGCAGCAGCGGCAATGCCGCGCCGCCAGCGCCGAGGAAGACGAACTTGGCATCGACGTCACGGGTGTTACCGCTGTTCACGTCCTTGATGCTGACGGTCCAGCCGCCGTTGTTGCGCTTGAGGCCGGTGACGCGCTTGCAGTACTTGACCTGGGCATCGGGTGCGCTGGTCAGGTGCTTGAGCAACTGGTTGGTCAGGGCGCCGAAGTTGACGTCGGTGCCATTGATCACGCGGGTGGCGGCGAGGGTTTCGCCAGCGTCACGCCCCGGCATCATCAACGGCATCCACTCGGCCATCTTCGCCTTGTCTTCGGTGTATTCCATGTCCGCGAAGGCGTGGTGCTTGCTCAGCACCTTGAAGCGTTCCTTGAGGAAGGACACGCCGCTGTCGCCTTGGACGAAGCTCAGGTGCGGCACCGGGCTGATGAAGGACTTGCACGAACCGAAGGTGCCTTTTTTGGTCAGGTACGACCAGAACTGCTTCGACACCTCGAACTGGGTGTTGATATGCACGGCTTTCTTGATGTCGACGGTGCCATCGGCAGCCTGTGGCGTGTAGTTCAGCTCGCATAGGCCGGCGTGACCGGTACCGGCGTTGTTCCATGGGTTGGAACTCTCGGCGGCACCGGAATCCATCAGCTCGACGACTTCCAGCTTGATCGCCGGGTCGAGCTCTTTGAGCAGTACTGCGAGGGTGGCACTCATGATGCCGGCCCCAACCAGTACTACGTCGACTGCTTCGTTATGCGCCATTTAACGCGTCTCCAAAATCTGCAGCACCAAATTGACGGCATGGCTGCCAGGCGTTCCGGGGCGAGTCAGTGATGCCCCTCGAACTCATGGCAGGATCGCCATGTCCGAATCTTCGCAATTTTTCGCAACTTCGACGGACGCTGCCTGCCGGGTCTAATCAGAGTCCCATGAACTCATTTCAACGAGCGGCTGGCAATTCGACTTATGGTCGATACATCCGTTTGTGCAACCAAATCCGTAGCGGACAGGCTTCAGGCTCCGGTATTCGAGGTGTACTCGGTCCTGTGTCGTCGGGCTGTTGTAGACGCTAATGGTGCATGTTCAGACGCAAAACTATTCATTTGCTCGCCACACTCTTGTGAAGTTGTGAAAACCCGTTTTTTTCACGCTCTTTTGAAGACGTGAACCTCAAAAAGGGCTGTCCCAGCCTGGCACCGCGCCCGGATGGTCTGCCGCCAGGAGATACAAGGCGACAAATCGGGCAAACAGCTCAGTGACCGAGCGTAATGACAGCTCTGCAGATTCGCGAAAAGTGGAGGTTTTGCTTGAGGAACAGCAAGCGCGCCAGCTTCACTCGATCTGTGTGGGCGGCTCTCTGTGGGCGGTGCGGGGTGTCAATACCAGGGCATTGACGGTGCTGCGAGGCCCGATCAGGAGACGTCCTTATAATCGGGGGGAGATTGTAGCGAAGAAACGTGGGGAATTGGTCGTGTTTAATGACTTTTATTAGGCGTCTGGTCAGGTGGTCAACAGTTGCTGCGCCCGTGAGCGGGGTTGATGTTGGGTGACGCAGGCGCTGGCGGGCAGGGGCTGGTGCAGCCAGTTCAGGCGAATTTCCTCGATTTCGACCCAGCCATCGCCCATGGGCTGGAGGCTGCACTGCTTGAAGGCCTGGCAATGGCCGTTGCGGTCGAGCAGGGCGAAGCAACGATGCAGCGGGCGTGGTGCGAACAATGAGATGAGATGGCGCATGGCGAATGACCTTGTGGTATTTGCCGCCTACGTTGTCAACAAGTCGTGACGTGCAGGTGAAAGGAGGGTGAACGATGTGTGACATCGAACCCCGATCTACAGGATTTGTCAGATATTTCAGTCATCGTTGCGAGACGCTAGTTCGCCGCAGTGGCGCACCGCTATACTGCCGGCCTGTTTGTGCCTGATTCTGGAGAGAAGAGCATGTTGCAACGCCTGTTGTTCGGTTTGATCACTGTGACCAGCTTGACGCTGGTCGGCTGCGCCCACAGCCCGCAACAACTGAACCCGGAACCCAAGCTGACGGCGCAACTGGCACCGGTAGGACGCGGTCAGCCGGTTGTGGTACGTGTGGTGGATGGTCGTCCGTCGCCAACCCTGGGCACCCGTGGTGGTCTGTACCCGGAAACCAGCGCGATTACCGTACAGGGCGCACAGATCCTGCCGAAGCTGCAGGCCCAGGCCGAAGCCGCCGTGCGCCTGTTGGGGTTCACCCCGACGGCCAATGCGATGAACGCTCCACAACTGACCGTGACCCTGGCCGAGCTGAAATATCAGTCGCCTAAAGAGGGCATGTATGTGACCGAAGCCACCATCGGCGCGACATTCCGCTCCGATGTGCAGAATGCCAACCGTCGTTACAGTGGTCGTTACGGCGCATCTCTGGACCAGCGCTTCGGCATGGCACCGAACCAGGAAACCAACACCAAGCTGGTCAGCGACGTGTTGAGCGACGCATTGACCCGCCTGTTCAAGGATCCGACCGTAGGTCAGATTCTCGGCGAGTAACCTTTCGCAAGATGCAAAAAAGCCCGGTACCAGCGATGGTCCCGGGCTTTTTCATATCTGTGAGAGCCGGCTCGCTCCCACAAGGGAATCGCGTAGTCAGGCGGCCTGCGAGTAAAAGTCCAGCACACTCACACCTGTCAGCAGATCCGCTTCCGGCAAATCCGCATGCTGATGACCACCCAGTGCGCAATACACCAGCCAATGACGGTCTTGAACGTTGAAGGCGAGACTGCCGACGAGGGTTTGTTGTTCTTCACTGTGACTGATGAGGTAAAGGCGATCCTGGTTTTCGGCGTGGAGCATGACGCAGTCCGTGTCGGTTTCGAGGGGGCACAGACTGGCCTATTCAGATGACGAAGCTGTGACGCAGGACAGCTTTTGGTCAATTGCTTCGTTTTTTGTCGGAAAGGGAGGGCAGGTATGAAGGCTTTCGGTAGAATCCGCGCCGCGGTCGTCCGTTCGGCGTCTGCCACACCTGATTTGCTTGAGGCTCGTGATGTCGCTGCATTTGATGACGCTGTTTACCGCCCATCCCGCCAAATTGATCAACCTGCTGGCCTTGTTCTTTGCCTTTCCGGGCGGCTGGCTGCTGCACGCCACCCGTCGTCGCGAACAACGGGCGATGGCCAGTCTGCAGGCTCAACGCCAGAGACGTCCCAGTGAAGAACCCACGCTGGATTGGGCGACCCTGCGCATGAACCGGTTTTTCTACCGCTTCGGCTTCGCCTGCATGGGGCTGGCGCTGCTGGTGTCGTGGATCAGCACGCAGGTCTAGTAAACGGTTGTAGGTCGCGATCTTTTGGTCAAAAAAAACGGCGCCCGAAGGCGCCGTTGTTGAATTCGGGGTTAAAGCGGCAACCCCGCCTTCACTCGATACTGATTGCGCACCGGCGTCGCATATTGCAACACCAGGAACGGGCGATGTTCCTCGGGGCAGGCGTCCAGGCGTTGCTGCCACTGCTCCTGGGCCTTGGTCAGTTCGTCGGCGGCAAACAGCTCGGCGGCACCGGGAACCTGCAATTGCGGCACGGCATCTTTCCACTGGGCATAAGCCAGGTAGTGCACCGGAAACAGGCGATAACCGCCCAGAATCTGCTTGTCCATCTCGATCGCCAACTGCTTGGTGTCTTCGAACAGCTCGGTGATCGGCGCGGCAAAGTTCACGTGGACCCGGCCCTTGTAGCCGGTGATGCCCTTGGCGATGCTCACGTCGTCCTCGCCTGGCGCCTTGGTGTAGGTGCCAGTGGTGGCGCGGATATAGAGTTCGCGGGCCTTGGCCTGGTCGCACGGGTCGTATTCGTAGCTGATCGAGACCGGGGTCAGGTTCAGCGAACGGATGACTTCGCCGAACGGCTCGTCCTTGCGGCTCATGTGAAACATCTTGAGAATCGCCGACTCGGTACGGTCGTCGCCGTCCTTGGCCCGGCCTTCGGCCTGGGCGATCCAGATCGAGGCGCAATCGTTGCGGATCGAATGGTTGATGTAGGCCGAGAGTAACTGATACGCCGCCATTTTCTCGCGGCGTCCGGTGATCGAACGGTGCACGATAAAGCTCTTGTTCAAGCGCATCAGGTCGCTGACGAAGGGCTTTTGCAGCAGGTTGTCGCCGATGGCGATGCGCGGGGTCGGCAAGCCGGCGTGATACACGGCGTAGTTGACGAAGGCCGGGTCCATCACGATATCGCGGTGGTTGGCGATGAACAGATAGGCGCTGCCGGACTTGAACTGCTCGACGCCGGTGTAGGTCACTCCGTCCGTGGCGCGTTCGATGGTGTGGTCGACGTAATACTCGACTTTGTCCTGCAAAGTAGCCACCGACGTGATACCGGCGAACTCACGGCGCAGTCGATGGGCTATAAGAGGTTTGAGTGCCCAGCCTAAAGCGCCGGCAAAACGCGGGAAGCGAAAGTGGGTGAGGATATCTAGAAACGCCTTGTCGCCAAGCAGTCGTGCCAGCACCGCTGGGACTTCACTGTCGTCGTAAGGTCGGATGGCATCGAATTCGCCCATCATGCTCTCTTGTTAGAAACGGCTAGGGTAAGTAAAGGTTCTGATCGAAAACCGGCGGGGTAAGGTCTGAAAAAGTAGTCAGACAAAAATAGCCCTGCAAATAGACCGGCGATTATACGCACAAGTCACCTGGGAGACCGCGATGCTGGAAAATGCCGTTTATGAATGTCCGTATTGTGGTGAGGAAGTGGAAACCACTCTGGACCTGTCCGGTGGGGATCAGACCTATATTGAAGACTGTCAGGTGTGCTGCCGGCCGATAACCTTTGTGTTGCAGGTACACGGCAAAGAATGGCATCTCGACGTATTCAGCGAGAACGAATAAGGGCATCTATGCAACGAATCTACGAACCGGAAAACCTGATGGAAGGCGAGTTGCTGCAAGGCATGCTCGCCAGTGAGGGCATCGAGGCGCATCTGGTGGGACGTGATCTGGTCGGTGCCAGCGGCGAATTGCCGATCTTCGGTCTGTTGGGGTTGGCGGTGGATAACGACCAGGCCGAATACGCCCGCGAGTTGATCAGTGCGTACAATGCCGCGCTGCCGCTTTCCGGTGATGAACCGGAGAGCTTTCCGGGCACGCTGGTCTGTTAGGCTGGCCGTTCGTTTGATCAAGAGTCGTGTTGCCCCATGTGTGGACGTTATGCCCTGTTTCGCTGGAACCCCGCCTTCGCGGCCCTGCCTGGCTTCCCCGCCGATCAGCAGGCCCAGTGGAACATTTCCCCCAATGATTCGGTGTTGATGCTGCGTGCCGGTGCGGACGGTCAGCGCGAGCTGGCGCGTGCGCGTTGGGGGCTGACACCGCCATGGCTGACCGATCTATCCCGCACCCCGGCTCATGCCCGGGCCGAAACCGTGGCCGAGCAGCCGATGTTCCGCCAAGCCCTGCGCGAGCGACGCTGCCTGTTGCCGGCCAACGGTTTCTACGAATGGCGCGGCACCACGCGCAAACGCCCGTACTGGCTGACGCCGGGAGAGGGCTCGTCACTGTTTTTCGCGGCGATCTGGGAGGCGTACCCAGTGCAGGAACAGGTGTGGCTGAGCACGGCGGTCATTACTCAGCCGGCTGCCAGTCAGCGGCGGCCGTTGATTCTCGATGCGGCGGGGCAAGACGCCTGGCTCGATCCGGAAACGCCGTTGCATGCCTTGCAGGCCCTGCTGGCCAGTGAACCTGCGGCATTGCGCGAGCGGGTCTTGGCCAACATGGTGAATGATCCGAAGCTCAATGGGCCGGAGTGTCTTACGCCGGGTTGAGTCATTTGGCGTCACTACTGACGCCTTCGCGAGCCTGCTCGCGAAGGGGCCTTTGGATCAGACCTTGAACTGATTGATCAACCGCCGCTGCTGCTCGGCCAATTTGGTCAAATCCGCACTGGCCGCGCTCGATTCATCTGCGCCGCCCGCCACTTCGTTGGCCACTTGCCCGATGTTGATCACGTTGCGGTTGATGTCGTCCGCCACTGCGCTTTGCTCCTCGGCGGCGCTGGCGATCTGTGTGTTCATGTCATTGATGACCGACACCGCTTGGGTGATGGTTTCCAGGGCTTCGGCCGCTTTGGCTGCGTGCTGCACGCTCTCGTCGGTGCGGTTCTGGCTGTCCTCCATGACCCGCACCACATCCCGAGTGCCTTGTTGCAGCTGCTGAATCATGGTCTGGATTTCTTCCGTGGCCTTCTGGGTCTTCTGCGCCAGGTTACGCACCTCATCAGCCACCACCGCAAAGCCGCGACCCTGTTCGCCGGCCCGTGCCGCTTCGATGGCCGCGTTCAGGGCCAGCAGGTTGGTCTGTTCGGCAATCCCGCGAATAGCCGTGAGGATCGCGTTGATGTTTTCGCTGTCCTTGGCCAGGGTCTGCACCACGCTGACCGCACGGCCGATTTCCACGGCGAGGGCGCCAATGGAGTTCGAAGTGTCATGGACAATCTGCTTGCCCTGGCTGGCTGCGAGGTCGGCATGGCTGGCGGCTTGCGCGGCCTGGGTCGCGTTGCGCGCCACGTCCTGGGCGGTGGCGGTCATTTCCTGCACGGCGGTGGCCACTTGATCGATCTCGGCCATTTGCTTGTGCACGCCGGTGTTGGTGCGAATGGCGATGTCGGCGGTGTGTTCCGATGAATCGCTGACACTCTGCACCGAGGTCACCACCTGAGTGATCATTGCCTGCAATTTGGCCAGGAAGGTGTTGAAGCCTTTGGCAATCGAACCCAGTTCGTCGGAACGGTCGCTGGTCAGGCGACGGGTCAGGTCGCCTTCGCCTTGCGCGATGTCGTCGAGCATGGCGACCATTTGCTTGAGTGGGCGGGCAATGCCGTGGCCCACCAGCCAGATCACGAGCAGACCGATACCGGCAATCAGCAGGCCGACCATGGCCATGCCGAAGGTGTCGGATTTGCGCTGGGTGTTCAGGTCGGCCTGAAGCTTTTGCAGGTCCGCCATCACCGCATTCAGCGGCAGTTGCAGCATCAGGGTCCAGCGGGCGTCGGTCTGACCGATGCCGAAAGGCAGGTACAACTCGATCCGGCCCTGAGCCTTGTCGACGGTGTAGGTGACTTCGCCGCGCTTGAGATTGGCCATGTTGGCGATCTGCTGGCTGTCGAGGATATCACTGACCTTCTCGCCGAATTTACTCGGGTCTTTGGTGTAGGCAACGATCCGCCCGTTACCGCCGATCAGGGCCATTTCCCCGGCGCCGCTGTAGAGTTTCTGATTGGCGCCCAGAAGCATTTCCTGGATGAAGTTCACCGACAGATCAGCGCCGACGATGCCCTGGAAGGCGCCGTTGAGCATGATCGGTTCGATGAAGGAGGCGAGCATGACGATTTTGTCGCCGACCTTGTAGGGCGCCGGATCGATCACGCAGGATTTTTTGGTTTCTTTCGAACACAGGTAGTACTCGCTGGCGCGCACGCCGGTGGACAAGGTTTTCTGGTCGTCCACGTCCACCAGTTTGTCCAGGCCGAGGCTGCCGTCCTCGTTGCGGAACCACCAGGGCAGGAAGCGCCCGTTGCTGGCGTCGATGCCCACTACATGGGTGCCGATGTAGGCCGCATCGTTGTGATCCAGCGCGTCTTTTTCCCAGCCAATGTAGGTGCCGAGGATTTTCGGATTTTTGGCCACGTTTTCCTTGATCAGACCAATCAACTGCTCGCGGCTGAGGCTCAGCGCAGGCTGGCCATCGGCCCCCGGTGTACCGATCAGCGTGTTGACGCGCACCAGCCCGCCGGCTATCAGCAACGGTGCTTCGAGTTCACGCTGTATCTGGCTGACCTGGGTCTGCGCCAGGGACGTCAGACGTTGTTCGATGACTTGCTCGAATTGCGCCTGAGTCCGTTCCTGGACCATGTCTTGCGTCCGGGCGCCGGAAAACAGCGCGTAGACCACCAGCGCTGCCACGACACTGAGAACGATGGCGCCGGCCAGGGCCGCCACGGAAAACTGGATTGACTTGAATTTCATGGGTGCTCCGCACGCAAAAGATCGTCTGCGGAGGTGTATCGGCAGGGGGGTCGACAGACATGAGCGGCTGCAGGAGAAATGGCTGTTTTTGCGTGTTGGATGTCGCAAATGAATCATCCCGGGCCGTTATCGGCCGTGGTTTACCCGGGTTTGTGAATTTTTTCCTACGGCGATGAGAGCTTTGTCTGAAATGTACGTCTTACGTTCGTTGTCTCTGGCGCCGATACCTATCCACGCCTAGGATATGAACATGTTTTCAAGGAGTTTTTGATGAACAAGTTATTGGTTTTGTGTGGGCTGAGTGCAAGCCTGCTGCTCGCTGGCTGCCAATCGGTGAATACCACCAGCGGTGGCGCTGTGGGTGTCGAGCGCAAACAGTACATGTTCAGTATGTTGTCCTCGGAAGAGGTCAATCAGATGTACTCCCAGTCTTATACGAAGACAGTGGGTGAAGCGACCAACAAAGGCGTGTTGGACAAGACCAGCAGCGATGCCAAGCGCGTTCAGGTCATTGCCGACCGCCTCATTGCCCAGGCGCCGAACTTCCGTCCGGATGCGGCCCAGTGGAAATGGGAAGTCAATCTGATCAAGAGCGACGAACTCAATGCCAACTGTGGGCCTGGCGGCAAGATCTTTGTGTACACCGGGCTGATCGACAGCCTGAAACTCACCGATGATGAACTGGCCGCGGTCATGGGCCATGAAATCGCCCACGCCTTGCGTGAACACGGTCGAGAAGCGATGTCCAAGGCTTACGGTATCGAAATGGCCAAGCAGGGCGCTGGTGCCTTGCTCGGTCTGGGCCAGGATAGCCTGGCGCTGGCGGACGCTGTGGCCAACTACGGCATGACGTTGCCCAACAGTCGTTCCAATGAAAACGAAGCCGATCTGATCGGTCTCGAATTGGCTGCGCGCGCCGGCTACAATCCGAACGCCGCGATCACCCTGTGGAACAAAATGAGTAAGGCCAGCGAGGGTGCCCCGCCGGAATTCCTCAGCACGCACCCGTCGTCCAGCAGCCGGACTGCTTCGTTGCAGGCGGCGATTCCGAAGGTGATGCCGCTTTACGAGCAAGCCAAGAAATAGTTATGTAGTGCGGCTGATGCCGCCTTCGCGAGCAGGCTCGCTCCCACAGTTGGATCGCGTAAACCTGTGGGAGCGAGCCAGCGCCGGGCGGCGTTCCGACGAAGAACAATGACGCGGTGTTACTGATTTACCGCGTCAAACCCACCCGCTGCTCTGCATTGCCTTGTACACCGCAACAATCGCCAGAATAAAGAACGCCGACGCCGCCAGGCGACGAATCAGCGTCAATGGCAATTTATCCGCCGCAAAGTTACCCGCCAGAACCACCGGTACGTTGGCAATCAGCATGCCGACGGTGGTGCCGATGATCACCAGCCACAATTCCGGATACTGCGCGGCGAGCATAACGGTTGCGATCTGGGTCTTGTCGCCGATTTCCGCCAGGAAAAACGCAATCAGCGTGGTCAGGAACGGTCCGAACTTGCGGGCGGTGCTGGCTTCGTCGTCATCCATCTTGTCCGGCACCAGGGTCCACAGGGCGGTCGCTGCGAAGCTCGCCGCGAGGATCCAGTGCAACAAAGTGTCCGAAAAGAAACTGCCGACCCAGGCGCCCACCGCACCGGCTGCCGCGTGGTTGGCCAGGGTTGCGGCCACGATGCCGGCGATGATCGGCCATGGCTTGCGGAAGCGGGCAGCGAGAATGAGCGCGAGCAGTTGCGTCTTGTCGCCGATTTCGGCCAAGGCAACGATTGCGGTGGGTACGAGTAGTGAATCCAGCATCAGGGGTTTTCCTAAGGGGCGGGTCGACACGGCTATGACACGTACAGCCTTCCCGCCCCGGGTAAGGTGTTCGTGTCATAGGTCTTGTCAAACCCTGCGATCCGTCTGATGCGGACGCTTGGGTCGCATGCGCCATGGTCTTTTGACCAAGTATGTTGACGCATGCCGGACGAGCATGCTGCTCGTGGGAGACTACTCCCCTAGGACGGAGCGGATTCTGCCTAGGCAAATCCGATTGGGCAAGTACAAAATTTTACCCGCGTTTGGCCCGATAGATTCGAAAGCCCTGTCCTTCAGCCTTGATCGCGCACACGCCCAAATGCTCTTCGATCAAAGGTTGATACTTCAGGAAACTGTTGGCCACCAAGCGCAGTTCGCCACCGTTTTTCAGATGTTTGGCCGCTTTTCGCAGCAAATTCTCGGTTGCGTAATAGTCCGTGTGGACCCCGACATGGAACGGTGGATTGCTCAAAATCGCATTCAATCCCATCGGTGCCGCGTCAATGCCATCGCCAGTGATGACTTCGGCTTCCAGACCGTTGGCAGCCAGGGTCAGACGGCTGCTGGCGGCGGCAAACGCGTCGACATCCAGCAACGTCACCTGGTTATGTGGATAGCGACGTTTTACCGCAGCCCCCAACACCCCGGCACCGCAACCGAAGTCCAGTAAATGGCCGCTCGGCAGTTTGTCCAGGTGCTCCAGCAACAGCGCGCTGCCGCGATCCAGCCGACCATGGCTGAAAACCCCCGGCAGGCTGATGACTTTGAGCGGGCCTTCGGCCAGCGGCAGTTCGTATTCCTGGGCCAGGCTTTCCAGCGGTTTGGCTTGCGGGGCGTTGGTCACGGTGACTTGCCAGAGCTGGCAATGCCGCGCGCTGTCGAGCTTGCGTGGCTTGCCGAAGGGGTTCAGTTGCTTGGCCGCACCTTCGATGCCGCTTTTTTTCTCGCCAACCAGGAACACTTCACGACCTTCCAGGCGTGAAGCCACGGCATTGAGGATGTAGTCGGTCAGATCCTTGGATTTGGGCAGAAACACTACGGCGGATTCGAATTCGAATTCAGGCGCGTTCACACCAAAATCGCTGCGCCCGGCAAAGCGTGCGTCCAGCGCGGCTTGATCGCCGGCATGCCAGCACCAGCCGCGAGCGGCGGGCAGGCGGCCGAGCAAATCATCGGCGGGCAAACCGGCCAGCAACACCGGACCCTGGAATAATTCAGCCTGACGAAGCAGTACTTCACTGCGCGGATCCATAACTGCTCCTGTGGTAAAAAAGTGTCGCAGTTTATCAACTGACGACCCGTAGCGCCTTACCGCTGAAGTATCCCAAGGCGTTTTCGGTCACTTGGCCAACGATTCGCTGCCGCGCTTCGCGACTGCCCCAGGCGTTGTGCGGGGTAACGATCAGTCGTGGGATGTCGTGGGCCAGCAAGGGGTTGCCATTGACCGGTGGCTCGACGCTCAGTACGTCGGTGGCGGCGCCACCCAGATGACCGTTGAGCAAGGCGTCGGCCAGCGCTTGTTCATCGATCAGGCCACCACGGGCGGTGTTGACCACGAACGCGCCGGGCTTCATCGAGGCCAGTTCACGGGCGCCGATGAAGTGTCGGGTGTGTTCGTTGAGTGGGCAGTGCAGGGTCAGCGCGTCGATCTGCGGCAGCAGCTCGTCCAGCGGCAAACGGTCGGAACGGGCAGGGCGCCCCGGGATCTGGCCCAGCAGCACACGCATGCCGAAAGCTTCGGCCAGCCTCGCGACTGCGCCACCGAGTTCACCGTGACCGAGCAATCCGAGGGTTTTGCCTTCCAGCTCGACGATCGGGTAGTCCAGCAGGCAGAACTGCTTCGCCTGTTGCCAGCGACCTTCACCGACGGCTTTCTGATAATCGGCCAGGCGCGTCGCCAGGTTGAGCAGCAGCATGATCGTATGTTGCGCCACAGATGGCGTGCCGTAGCCCTGGCAGTTACACACGGTAATCCCGTGGGCGCGGGCAGCCGCGAGGTCGACGTTGTTGGTGCCGGTGGCGGTGATCAGGATCAGCTTCAGTTCGGGGCTGGCGGCGATGGCGGCAGCGTCGATCAGGATCTTGTTGGTGATGGCGACAGTGGCGCCCTTGAGATGTTCGATCACTTGATCGGGCAAAGTCTGGGCGAACAATTGCAACTCGCTGAAGCACCCACGCAACGGACTGAGGTCGAGATCGCCCAGATCCAGGGATGGGTGGTCGAGGAAAACGGCGCGGCGAATGTTCGTCATCAACTGTACCTTTTGTGCAGTGAACTGAAGGCGTAATCTGCCCAGCCTACCAGATGAAATAAATAGTTACGCTTGGCCTAAAGGAGCCCCCATGTACTGGACCGAGTTCTTGACCGTTGCCCTGATTCACCTGCTGGCCGTGGCCAGCCCCGGCCCGGACTTTGCCGTTGTGGTGCGTGAGAGCGTGACCCACGGACGTCGCGCCGGTACCTGGACGGCGCTGGGCGTGGGCTCGGCGATTTTCCTGCATGTCGGCTATTCGCTGTTGGGGATCGGCCTGATCGTGTCCCAGTCGATCGTGCTGTTCAACGCCTTGAAATGGGCCGCCGCCGCGTACCTGCTGTACATCGGCTTCAAGGCGCTGCGGGCGCAACCGGCCAAGGCCGTGACGGACGACCTGCACAAGGAAATAGGCGAACGCACGGCCCGCGGCGCCTACACGTCGGGTTTCGTGACCAACGGCCTGAATCCGAAAGCCACGCTGTTTTTCCTGTCGTTGTTCACCGTGGTGATCAATCCGCACACACCGCTGACGGTGCAGGCCGGTTACGGTATTTATCTTGCCGCGGCGACGGCGGTCTGGTTCTGCCTGGTGGCGATGTTGTTCAGCCAGCAGCGCGTGCGCGCCGGCTTCGCCCGCATGGGCCACTGGTTCGACCGGACCATGGGCGCGGTGTTGATTGCGATCGGCGTGAAGCTGGCGTTTACCGAGATGCACTGACTGTAACGTTCGACGACTGTCCACAAATGCTGGCGCAACGCTAGCATTTGGGCGGCTCTGCAAATCATTCCTTTGGCTGATTTGGCTGGCGATCAGGGGCACTAAAGTGCTTACTTTCAGCCACGACCGTGCAGTCAGAAAAGGGATTCTTATGTTGCAGACACGCGTTATCCCCCCAGCCGAAGGCGCTTACCAGTATCCGCTGCTGATCAAACGGCTCCTGATGTCCGGTACGCGTTATGAGAAAACCCGTGAGATCGTTTACCGCGACCAGTTGCGCTACAGCTATCCGACCCTGATCGAACGGGTCGCGCGGCTGGCCAACGTGTTGACGGCGGCCGGGGTCAAGCCCGGAGACACCGTGGCGGTCATGGATTGGGACAGTCATCGTTATCTGGAATGCATGTTCGCCATTCCGATGATCGGCGCCGTGATCCACACCATCAACGTGCGCCTGTCGCCGGAGCAGATCCTCTACACCATGAATCACGCCGAGGACCGCTACGTGCTGGTCAACAGCGAGTTCGTAGGCCTGTACAAGGCGATTGCCGGGAACCTGACCACCGTCGAGAAAACCCTGCTGCTGACCGACCTGCCGGAAAAAACAGCTGACCTGCCGAATCTCGTCGGCGAGTATGAGCAACTGCTGGCCGCCGCGAGCCCGCAATATGACTTCCAGGACTTCGACGAAAACTCGGTCGCGACCACGTTCTATACCACCGGCACCACGGGTAATCCCAAGGGCGTGTATTTCACCCATCGGCAACTGGTGCTGCACACCATGGGCGTGTCGACCATCATGGGCGCGATCGACAGCGTGCGCTTGCTGGGCACCAACGATGTGTACATGCCTATCACCCCGATGTTCCACGTACACGCCTGGGGGCTGCCGTATGTAGCGACCATGCTGGGGCTCAAGCAGGTTTATCCCGGCCGTTACGACCCGGAGTTTCTGGTGGAGTTGTGGCGCAAGGAAAAGGTCACCTTCTCCCACTGTGTGCCGACCATCCTGCAAATGGTCCTCAACGCCAAGGCTTCGCAAAGCACCGACTTCGGTGGCTGGAAAATCGTCATCGGCGGCAGTGCGCTCAATCGCGCGTTGTATGACGCGGCCAAGGCCAAAGGCATTCAATTGACCGCGGCGTACGGCATGTCGGAAACCGGGCCGCTGGTATCGTGCGCGCATCTCAACGACGAGTTGATGGCCGGTACCGAAGACGAGCGCACAACTTACCGGATCAAGGCCGGCGTGCCGGGGCCATTGGTCGAGGCGGCGATTGTCGACTCCGAGGGTAACTTCCTCCCTGCCGACGGCGAGACCCAGGGCGAACTGGTGCTGCGTGCGCCGTGGCTCACCGAAGGGTATTTCAACGAACCGCAGAAAGGCGCCGAACTCTGGGCCGGGGGCTGGTTGCACACCGGTGACGTGGCGACGCTGGACAGCATGGGCGTAATCGACATTCGCGACCGGATCAAGGACGTGATCAAGACGGGGGGCGAGTGGATCTCCTCTCTCGACCTCGAAGACCTGATCAGTCGTCACCCGGCGGTACGCGAAGTAGCAGTGGTGGGGATCGCCGATCCACAGTGGGGCGAGCGACCGTTTGCTTTGCTGGTGTTGCGTGAAGGCCATCAAGTCGGGGCCCGGGAACTCAAGGAACACCTCAAGCCGTTCGTGGAACTGGGGCACTTGAGCAAGTGGGCTATCCCCAGCCAGATCGCCCTTGTTACTGAAATTCCCAAGACCAGTGTCGGCAAGCTCGACAAGAAAAAAATTCGTGTCGACATCATCGAATGGCAGGCCACCAACAGCACCTTCCTTTCGACACTTTGAGCCTCCTCTGGCGTGCCCGAAAAGGCACGCCAGCCCCACCAAGCAAGCGCTTGGCTTGTCAAATCCGAATTTTCAGCCATCCTTGCCGTGCCGACGGGTGTCGGTCTGGCGAAAGGACTGTTCCAGAGTGGCTGGCGGGTGCAAATCACACTTTAGAGGGATCAAGCACTACTACCTGCTGGCTATAGTCCGCTCAAGGATTTTTAAGAACGGAGCAAACGCACAAACCGGGGCGATGCAACTTTGGAATGACTTTGGGATGCCATGGCTCCCTGTCATCCAAGCGTTTTTAAAAGTGCTCACTGCCATAACAATAAAATGCACATGGAGTAGCGTCGATGACATCAGTAAACCAGTTCTGGCGCCGGGCTAAACTGCCTCTGGCCGTCAGCCTTGCCTCTACGCTCGCCGGGCCTGCATTCGGCGTCAGCTTCAACGTTGGTGAAATCGAAGGTCAGTTCGACTCATCCCTGTCGATCGGTGCCAGTTGGTCTACTGAGAGCGCCAACAAGAACCTTATCGGCGTCAACAACGGCGGCCGCGGCCTGTCCCAGACTTCCGACGACGGTCACTTGAACTTCGAGAGTGGTAAAACCTTCTCGAAAATCTTCAAGGGCATCCATGACCTTGAGTTGAAATACGGTGACACCGGCGTTTTCGTCCGTGGCAAATACTGGTACGACTTCGAACTCAAGGATGAAAGCCGTCCGTTCAAGGACATCAGCGACAGCAACCGCAAGGAAGGCGCCAAATCCGCCGGCGGCCAGATCCTCGACGCCTTCGTCTACCACAACTACTCCATCGCCGATCAGCCGGGTTCCGTGCGTCTGGGCAAGCAGGTGGTGAGCTGGGGTGAAAGTACTTTCATCGGCAGCGGCATCAACTCGATCAACCCGATCGACGTTTCCGCGTTCCGTCGTCCAGGTGCCGAGATCAAGGAAGGCCTGATCCCGGTCAACATGTTCTATGTGTCCCAGAGCCTCACCGACAATCTTTCGGCCGACGCTTTCTACCAGATCGAGTGGGACCAGACCGTCGTCGACAACTGCGGCACATTCTTCTCGCAGCCCGACATCATTGCCGACGGTTGCGATAACAACCTGCGCGTGCTGAACAAGCGCTCGACCATTCCGGCCGCCGCCCTGCCGACACTGACCCGGCTGGGCGTCGATGTCGACAACGAAGGTGTGCTGGTACGCCGTGGTCCGGACCGCGATGCACGGGACAGCGGCCAGTGGGGTGCATCCCTCAAGTACATGTTCGACCCGCTGGACACCGAATTCGGTGCCTATTTCATGAACTATCACAGCCGCGCGCCGATCTTCAGCGCCACCGGTGCTCCGGCGTCGACCTTTGCCGGTGTAGCAGCCTTGCCGGCGCAATTACGCGCTCTGGCGCCACTGATCGTCGCGGGTAACTCGAGCTACTTCGTCGAGTATCCGGAAGACATCCGCCTCTACGGCTTGAGCTTCTCCACCACCCTGCCTACCGGTACGGCGTGGAGCGGTGAGATCAGCTACCGTCCGAACGCGCCGGTGCAGCTCAACTCCACCGACATTCTGTTCGCCGGCGTACGTCCATTGGGCGGCGCACTGGCCAACGCTTCGCTGCTTTCAGCCCCACCAGGCTCGGACCTGCACGGCTATCGCCGCAAGGAAGTCACCCAGTTCCAGACCACCCTGACGCACTTCTTCGATCAGGTCATGGGCGCCAGCCGTCTGACCCTGGTGGGCGAAGTGGGCGTAACCCACGTCGGCGGCCTGGAAAGCACCTCCGACGTCCGTTATGGCCGTGATCCGGTCTACGGTCCTGGTGAGTTGCCGACCACCGGCGGCGCCAACACTTGCGTGGCGCTCAACCAGAGCACCATCAACGGTGCCGGTCCGGGTACTCCGACCAACAACCTCAGCCGCAATTGCAACAACGAAGGCTTCACCACGGCGACTTCGTGGGGCTATCGCGGTCGTGCGATCTGGGAATACAACGACGTCTTCGCCGGTGTGAACCTCAAGCCGAACGTGGCCTGGTCCCACGACGTGGAAGGTTACTCGCCTGGTCCTGGCGGCAACTTCGAGGAAGGTCGCAAAGCGGTCAGCCTGGGTGTCGACGCCGAGTACCAGAACACCTACACCGCAAGCCTGGCATACACCAACTTCTTCGACGGCAAGTACACCACCGTGGATGACCGCGACTTCGTTGCGCTCAGCTTCGGCGTGAACTTCTAAGCACCGTATTTTCAGGACGAGTACACACATGAAAATAACAAAGAGTCTGTTCCACGCCGGTGTCCTGGGGCTTTCCCTGCTGGCGACCAGCGTAATGGCAGCGGTTCCGGCGGCCGAAGCGGACAAATTGGGCAAGAGCCTGACCCCGATGGGGGCTGAGGCGGCGGGTAACGCCGACGGTTCGATCCCGGCCTGGAAACCGATGCCGAAAAATGCCGGCACCGTCGACAGCAAGGGCTTCCTGTCCGATCCGTACGCCAGCGAAAAACCGTTGTTCACCATCACCGCGCAGAACGTTGACCAGTACAAGACCAAGCTCGCTCCGGGGCAGTACGCGATGTTCAAGCGTTACCCGGAAACCTACAAGATGCCGGTCTACCCGTCCCATCGCGGTGCTACCGTGCCGGATGACGTGTTCGCCTCCATCAAGAAGAACGCCACCAACACGGAGCTGGTCTCCGGCGGTAACGGGCTGAAAAACTTTGAAACCGCGGTACCGTTCCCGATTCCGAAAAGCGGCGTCGAAGTGATCTGGAACCACATCACCCGCTATCGCGGCGGTAGCGTGACTCGTCTGGTGACCCAGGCCACGCCGCAGGCGAACGGCTCGTTCAGCCTGGTGTATTTCCAGGACCAGTTCGTGTTCCGTGACAAGATGAAGGATTACGATCCGGCGAACCCGGGCAACATCCTGTTCTACTTCAAGCAGAAAGTGACCGCCCCGGCACGTCTGGCCGGTGGTGTGCTGCTGGTGCACGAGACCCTCGACCAAGTGGCGGAACCGCGTTCGGCGTGGGTCTACAACGCGGGCCAACGTCGCGTGCGTCGTGCGCCACAAGTGTCCTATGACGGCCCGGGTACCGCTGCCGATGGCCTGCGTACCTCCGACAACCTCGACATGTACAACGGTGCACCGGATCGTTACGACTGGAAGCTCGAAGGCAAGAAAGAGATGTACATCGCTTCCGATGCCTACAAGCTCGATGATCCGAAGCTCAAGTACGGCGACATCATCAAGGCCGGCCACATCAACCAGGATCTGGCTCGCTACGAGCTGCGCCGGGTCTGGCATGTGGTGGCAACCTTGAAGGAAGGTCAGCGCCACATTTACGCCAAGCGTGACTTCTACATCGATGAAGATACCTGGCAGGCAGCGGTGATCGACCACTACGACGGTCGTAATCAACTCTGGCGTGTGGCGGAAGCTCATGCCCAGAACTATTACAACGTCCAGGTACCGTGGTACACCCTGGAGGCTCTGTACGACCTGCAATCGGGCCGTTACCTGGCACTGGGCATGAAGAACGAAGAGAAGTCGGCATATGACTTCGGCTTCACCGCCGCCACTGCGGACTTCACGCCGAACGCCCTGCGCCAGGATGGTATTCGCTAAGCCATAGCAACCCGAGGCCGCATCCTCCTGAAACGCCCCGACTGGTTCGGGGCGTTTTTTTTGGATTCTTTTTGTAGAAGCGAGCTTGCTCGCGAAAAGCTCGAAAGCGCCGTGGGCTGCCAGAGTCCACGCGTAATCGTTGACGCCCATCGAGAGCAAGCTCGCTCCTGCAGTTGAGGTTCGTAGACTTTTTGTAGCCATTTGTAGCAATTACCTTCATTCCCTTCTCGTTTACCGCTAGTCTGCGGACATCTGCAACGCCGCCACCCGCATTTCAAACAAGAGCCGGCCATGACTGATCTGTCCCCCCCACCAGGTCCTGCAAGCGTCGCTGTCGCCGCGCTGGACGGGCGCTTTTTCCGACCGCCATTGCCCGACGGCCATGTGCTGCGGCCGCGACTGTGCGAGCGTCTGAGTGCGGGGCTCGGCGGCAGGCTGCTGCTGGTCAGCGCACCGGCGGGGTTCGGCAAGAGTTCATTGGCGGTGGAGTTCTGCCAGGCGCTACCGGCGCATTGGCAAAGCCTCTGGCTGGGGTTGAGCCCGCGGGACAGCGACCCGGGTCGATTCCTTGAGCGATTGCTCGAAGGCCTTCAAGATTATTATCCGCAACTGGGCAGGCAGTCCCTCGGACTGTTGAAAATGCGTCAGCGCCATCAGCCGTTTGCCTTCGAAGAATGGCTGGACGGCTTGCTCGACGAGCTGGCCGTGCATCTGTCGACGGCGACGCCGCTGTTGCTGGTGCTCGATGACTATCATCTGGCCCAGGGCCCGGTTCTTGATCGCTGCCTGCAGTTCTTCCTCAACCACCTTCCCGATGGCCTGCTGGTGATGGTCACCAGCCGTCAGCGTCCCGACTGGCATCTGGCACGGCTGCGCCTGTCGCGGCAACTGCTGGAGCTGCATGAACAAGACCTGCGCCTGACCCACGATGAAGCCTTGAGCCTGCTCGATCGACACAGCAGCTCCTTGCGCGGTGAGGCGTTGGAGAACCTGATTCAACGTAGCGAGGGCTGGGTGGCGGGATTGCGCTTCTGGCTGCTGGCGGCATCGGAAGCAGGCACGCAAGGCGCATTGCCCCAGGCGCTTCACGGTGGTGAAGGCCTGATCCGCGACTACCTGCTTGAAGAGGTGATCGATTGCCTGCCGGCCGAGGTGCAGGCGTTTCTCTACGATACGGCGCCTCAGGAGCGCTTCTGCAGCGAATTGTGCGATGCCGTACGTGACGCCCATGACAGTGCCGAAATCCTGCGCTTTCTGGCGGCCCATCAAGTGTTTCTGGTGCCGCTGGACGAGCATGGCCACTGGTATCGCTACCACCATCTGTTTTCGGATCTGCTGCGCTCGCGGCCTGTCGCCCAGTCGATGGTGCCGGCTGCCAGTCTGCACCTGCGCGCCTGTCGCTGGTTCAATGCCCAGGGGCTGCTCGATGAAGCGGTAGAGCAGGCGTTGCGCGCCGGGCATCTGGACGTTGCGGCGAACCTGGTGCAAAACCTCTCGGAAGAACAACTGCTGGCCGAGCAAAATGTCGGCATGTTGCTGCGCTGGAAAATGGACTTGCCCGACAGCCTGCTGATCAGTACACCACGACTGATCGTGCTCTACAGCTGGGCGTTGGGGCTGGCTTGTCAGCTGGACGCCGCCGAGGAACTGGCCAGCCATTTGAGCCGCTTCCTGCCGGCCCCGTCCGCCACCGCGCAGAAGTCGATGCTGGCGCAATGGCTGGCCTTGAGCGGGATCATTGCTCGTGGCCGCGGTAACCGTGAACTCACGCTGCGTTATTGCACCGAAGCGCTGGAGAGCCTGCCGTGCAAGCGTTACGGCCAGCGGCTGATGTGCCTTTCGACCCTGTCCAACCTGGCCATTGCCGACGGTGACTTGTGGCGCGCGCGCGGGTTGAACCGTGATTCGCTGGAGCTGGCGCAACGGGTCGGCAACCCATTGTTCGAAGCGCTGGCCCACTACGACCGCGCACGCGTGCTGCAAGCACGGGGGGAAATCCTGCGCTCGCTGGATGAAGTCCGACAGGGACTGCAACGCCTGCAGGGTCTGTCACCGCAACGACTCTACGCCGTACGCGCACGGCTGACGTTGTACGAAGGTTTTCTGCTGGCGCTGCGCATGCAACCGCAAGCGGCGCGGGTGCGCTTGCAGACGGGCTTGAGCGAGGCGCGAGCCTGTCGTGACATCAGCGTATTGATCGGTCATTGCGTCATCGCCCGGCTTGAAGGCAGTTGTGGCGAATTCGCCAAGGCCTTTGCCGAGCTGGGTGAAGCCGAACGACTGATGCATATCTGGGACGTGCCGCCGATTTACTATCTGGCGATGATCACCTTGGTCAAATGTGAACTCTGGCTGGCCCAGGGGCGCATCGATCTTGCGCAAGCCTGGCTGGCGCGACTGGGGCAAACCTATAACGGTGGACACCCGGCAGCACCGCCGGAATTCCACCCGCAACTCCCCCTGCACATCGAGCTGCAACAGGCATTGCTGGAACTCATTCAGGGGCAGCCGATGCTCGCCGAGGGGCGTTTGAACGCGTTGCTCGAACAGGGTCAGCAATCCGGCCGACAGCTGCTCAGTGCGATGGCGCTGACGCAGAAAGTCTCGTTGTTGCTGGGTAGCGGGCGCGAACCCGAGGCGCGCAAGGCACTGAACCAAGCGCTGGACGCCGCTGCAGGCGGCGTTCTGCAACCGTTTGACAAACTATTGGCCGAGCATTCGGACTGGCTTCGCGGACAACTGCAAAGCTGTGCGCAGACGACCTTGTCTCAGGACCTTGCAGAAAAACTGCCTGCATTGGCTACCAGACCTACCTTGGAGTCCGCTCCCGCCACCGAGCAACTCAGTACTCGTGAATTGGCTGTCCTGCGCCTGATTGCCCAAGGCTGCTCGAACCAGGAAATCAGTGATCAGCTGTTTATCTCATTGCACACGGTCAAGACCCATGCCAGCCATATCAACAGCAAACTGGGCGTTGAACGACGCACGCAGGCGGTGGCGCGGGCCAAAGAGTTGGGGGTGTTGGGTTAAGGAATTTTCACGTTACACGGCACAACAAATCGCTGGATACTCATTTGTGCGAAAATCGCTCGTCCCCCGTTTATCGAGCAGGCCCCGATGTCTCAGCAACCTTCCCTGATCCGCGAAACCTTCCCCGTCGGCCCTTTGCAGTGCAACTGCAATCATTGCTAGCTTCGTGAGTCTTTGATTCTTAAGGAATTATCTTGTTTTTTCTTTTAGATCAACTGGTTACATCATTGCAGATTGATGCATGATTGAGCGAGATTTTGCACTGTGATGCATTACAGGTGTGCCAAATTTGTGCCGTAAAGTGGACTCCTAATAGCCTAGCAATACGTTGTGATATCCGAAGCCAAGTGACCGAATGAGGCGTTGAGGTGCGGGTGTATGAGACTTGGTTGCAGAGGTCGCTTGTGCTCCACACCAGCCTGTGACACCAGAACGTCGTAACCGGTCTAGACGTTGATCGTATGTTTGTGACGATAACTTTCCAGTAAGCGCAGCGACAAAATGATCGGCGTGACCGGTAAGAAATCTCTGAAAACCTAACCGTGAGCTCTGTGCAGCATTGCAAGAACCTGTTGGCATTCACAAACCATTGCAGTCTTGAGCACGAGTGTGCTCAGGCTGATTAGAGTGCCAGCCCATGCAAGCCTTGCTCACCGTCGATCAGCTGTCCGCTTTTATACAAAAATCCGTCGCAAGCATCCGTAGCGACGTTACCCGTAATCCTCAAGCCCTGCCGCCGATCTGCCGTCTCCCAGGCACCAAGCGTTTGCTATGGCGTGTACAGGACGTGGAGGCGTGGCTGGCTGTGCATGTTATCGACGGTGAGCTTGCAACGTCTGGGATGGAGCACCAGCGTGCTCGGCCAGGGCGGCCTACTAAAGCTGCGCAAATTGCTCAGCAGCGCCGCTCTGCAAAATGAGTTCCCGGGTTTCTCCTCTTGACCGGTTGGAACAATTACGAAAGTCCGCCCCACCAAGGCCTGCTGTAGCACTTTCACCTACCACCTTGTTTCTGCCCGGCTTAAGTGAGATTAGTCGCGCAATGCCGAATCATATTGCCCGCTCCAGTTTGTTTGCGCCGGTGGCTCGTGGACGCAAGAAGATGCACAAGGAAATGGTATTGGCCAGCCGAAAGGACGCTGTTCTGACTTTTTGGGGCGAACAGCTAGATGAGACACAGGCCGATGTTTGGATGCAGGTGATGCACGAAGCAATCAAAGCTCCTCTAGGTGATGCTGTGCCAATCAATCGTTCACGCCTGCTGCAAGCCATAGACAGGGACACTGGGAATTATGAGTACAAGTGGTTGCACCGTACGATGAAGGCGTTGAACTTTGCCATGCTGATCGTAGAGGTGACCAAGGAGGGTAGGCCGAAGCTTGAAATCGGCAGAACTGAGCCATTCCGTCTGATTGACAAGTTTATTTACGACCCGGAGCGAGAGAGTTACATCGTCCGTATCGATCCCATATGGCGTTTTCTTTACCGCAATCGCGAGTACGCGTTAATCGATTGGAAGAAGCGTCTGCGTATTCGCAAAGGTCAAGATATGGCCAAAGCAATGCAACGTCTCGTCGCGACTTCGAATGAGACTGTACAGCGCTTCCAGCTTGCTTGGTTGAAGGACCACTTCCAGTATTTCAGTCCATTGCGCAAATTCAGGATTTCACTAGCTGCTGCGATGCAGGAGTTGGAACGCGTCGAGGTTATCGCGGCCGGAAGAATCGAGCTCAGCACAAAAGGGGTGGAGCAGGCAGTATGGACGCGCCTTTAACAACCTGGTTGACCTATCGGGTGGGTAATTACATCGTGCTTACCCTCCTGATTTGCATAGCTACCGACCAGTCAATTACATTCGTGCTGACCAACCGTTTGCATTCAGCTGACCGGCACACTCAGTAGTGACGACCCGCAGAGAAGGACCCTAAGCGGACGTCGGCCATTTTCGATGCAGGCTAGTGATCCATACCCCACATACGCTACGGCTGTGGGCACTATCAGCTTGCTCGCCGCGTATCGACAACAGTAGTCGACCACGCTGAGCAGCTTCGGTTGAGTTTGTTTTCTCCAAAGATTGTGACCGTTTCGGGATCTATCGTAGATGAGTAGATTTTTTCGCATTAGACTCCCTCCCTATCTATCACTCCGAGACCAGACGAATGCTGAAGTCCTTGCACCTGAAGGGAGTTGGTCCGGCCAACGAGCTAGGTCCCATACAATTTTCTGAACGACTCAATTTTATTACTGGCGATAACGGCCTAGGAAAAAGCTTCATCTTGGATACCGCTTGGTGGGTGTTAACTCGAACCTGGGCGAGAGACTCTGTTGCAACCCCTCGCGAGTCATTCAAAACACCAAGCATTAGCTTCGAATACAGCAAAGTCACGGCTGGAAATAAACATGGCGAGATATTTTTTAAGAACGGTCTCTGGCCACAACCAAAAGCGAGACCTGCAATCCCTGGCGTAGTTATTTATGCTGGTGTCGATGGGAGCTTTTCCGCATGGGACCCTGCCAGGAACTACTGGAGCAGCGCTGAGGAAGAACAAGAAGAGAAGATCCGGGCATTCAACTTTACACCAAATGAAGTTTGGCACGGCGCAACGTCTGAGAAAGGTACAAACATCTGCAATGGGCTAATTGCTGATTGGGTGCGCTGGCAACAAATAGCGCCAGATAGTACATTTAAAGAGTTGACTAAAGCGCTTGATGCCCTATCACCTTCAGGATTAGAGAAGCTTGAGCCAGGACCTCCTAGATACCTTGGGGCGATTGATGAGACCTTATACCCAACCCTTAGAATGCCGTACGGCGAAGATGTTCCTTTAACGCATGCTTCAGCAGGTATGCGCCGCATTGCCGCTCTAGCCTATTTAATTGTATGGACCTGGAGCGGACATCAGCGAGCGTGCAAAATCAGAGGAATAAAACCTGCAAAAGAAATAATCTTTCTTATTGACGAAATTGAATGTCACCTTCATCCGCAATGGCAAAGGCGAATTGTCCCGGCGCTTTTAAACGTCATGAAAGTAATGACCCGAGAAAAAGTTTCGGTTCAATTAATCGTTGCAACACACTCCCCCTTGGTGCTCGCGTCGGTAGAACCAGAATTTGACGAATCAAAAGACTCTGTATTCCACATTCGTTTGAGCGATGGACAGGCACTGATAGAGCCAGAAATTTGGGCAAAGCAAGGTGACGTTGTCAACTGGCTAGTATCTGATACTTTTGGGATGCAACAAGCACGATCCGTCGAGGCTGAGCGTGCGATTGAAGCTGCTGAGGCATGGATGCGCGGAGAACTCACAGATCTACCTGATAAATTAAATACAGGACGTAAAATTCACAACGAACTTATTCGTGTTCTACCTGGCGGGGACCATTTCTGGCCGCGCTGGATTGTTTGGACAGAGAAACATAAAACCAAAGGATCGGTAAAATGATCCCTGTCCCTAACCCTATCGAGGAGCCAAAAAATTTTGATGATCGATGCCGAAAAGCTGGAGCGGCTTGGCTAAAGGAGAATCCTAACTGCGAGCGCCCGACGGATAAGTGGACACCTTTTCGCCATGCATTAGCCGACGGTTTTTCGAACCGTTGTGCCTTTGGAGCAATGTACATTCCTAGCGGCACCGTTGATCATTTCGTCAGTTGGAAAGAAGACAAATCTCTAGCGTATGAGTGGGCAAACTTTCGATATGTCGAAGGGTGGGTAAATTCCTCTAAAAACAAAAAGGAAGCCTCTCTATTTTTAGACCCCTTCGTAGTGGGTGAAGGATGGTTCGAAATTCTACTTCCATCGATGCAGCTTGTGGCTACTGATCTAATTCCCGATGGGTTTAAAGAACTGGCAAAAAGCACCTTGGATAACCTTCCAATCCGTGACGATGAGCGAACACTCCGAGTCCGCCGAGAGTGGTACAGGATGTATGAGGAGAAGGAACTTACCCTCGAAGGACTGAGAAAAAAGGCCCCTCTTATCGCTGCAGCTGTCGAGAAAAAGAACGCCCAAGATGGTAGCTAATCCTCGCCAATCCATTTGAGTACTTGGGCTACTAGTCTTGGGGGTGTCGCTCCCCCAATTACGAATGCCTTCTGAAAGCTACTCAGAGGTATTATCTAACTCGTATCCGCCTGCTACCTCGCAGTACGATAAAGGGGGCAGAAATATTGTCCACTCTGGACTGTCCGCTTCTGGCCTTTGTTGCCTGTCGCGACTGGCAGAAAACGACCCCATAACGGTCGTTTAGTGCAATTTTCACAACCATCGATAATGGCCGTTTACGAGGGCACGCTGGCGCGTCACTCGGGAGTATCGGCCTTGCGGTTGCCATCAACGAAATGCTCAAGCGTTGCGCAATGGCTCCGTCGTGGTCCCGTGGCGGGTTGTGAAATGAGGGTTGCCGACAAGGAACAGTTCGACCGCTGCGTGCGCCTCTAGGCTATCATCGCGTTTAAATATGGGAAAAAGCGGCTCGGTACAAAAATTCGCATCTTGGTTCAGATTGGAGAATCCGTTGAGTTCAAAATTTATGTGGTGGGAAAAAACAGTTGAGTACAAATTTGTACTCGATATGACGCGTGACAGGGAGTTAAGTTTTGCTGCTCCCCTGAGTGGTGTTGAAGAGAGAGCAGGCGATAGCGTCTTTGCTCACGACGATAAAGTCGTGCTTGTAGAATTCAAACGTTCAATTGCCGATCTCAAATCAGAATCTAAAAAATTCACCCAAAAGACCGCTGTCGATCAACTTTGCGAACAAGATGGCCATCATTTTTTTATTTATGGCTCAGTTGAAGATGAAATACCGACTTTAAAACTGCATGTGACGACATATTTTTCCAGGCGTGATGTTCCTGAACCGCTAAATCTACTTATGCATGGCGTGAAGACGGATGAGTTTAATAACTATCTCAAACAGTTTTTACGCTTAAAAAAACGGGACGCACGTACCACAGAAGGATCGTCTTCGAGGTCTGTTAAAACTGTAATTGGCGTGTCGCCTAATGGCGCGTGCAGCATTTCTCTCTCGGAATACGTTCGAATTGCGATTCCTGAACTCTATCGAATGCTTGAGGTGGAGCTGGGCGAGTCGTTATCCATCTGAAATAATAAGGAATGCCCAGCGATCTTCGTTAAATCGCCAGGCCTACCATCGAGGCGGTACATCGATCATGCGTGAAAAGACATGTTCGATTCATGACAAAGGCTGAGGCGCCTGTGATTATGGGTGACCCAAGGAGACGTGCAAAATGACCTCTGAGGAGCTTGTATTCGGTTCCGGCCCCGACTTCTCACTGAACGCTTGCGTTGGAGAGAATACGGGCGGCGATGGCGACTATGGATATGTTTTGGGGTTTGCCCAAGCCTCGCTTGTCTTGATTGCTGCGGCCAAGGTGCAATATGGCCATGATTCAGATATTGATGAGCAGACGTTTGTAGCTCAAGACGCACTCATCTATCCCATCTGCTTCAATGCTCGACATCACATTGAGCTGTTTTTAAAGCGCCAAATACAGCGGGTAGCCAAACTGCGCATGTCTCTGTTCAACGAGAAGCTTCTTGGTGAGCATGGGCTTGGCGATTTGTTAAATGAGCTTGCCAGCCTTTGTGTTGTAGCGGATCGAAGGCTGCCTCAGTACCTTCAGCCGCTTCGATCTGCCATTGATGCATTCGCTGGAATTGACCCAACGGGGCAGATTTTCCGATATCACCGGTCCCTCAATAATGAAGTGCATCTCAAGGAGCTGGAACACATTAACCTGGCTCTGCTTGAGCACGCTCTAAAAAAGCTCTTTAGTGGAACCGAAGAGTTTGAGATACAGTTGGATTTGCTAACCTATGAATATAGCCAAGGCACGATAACTGAAAAGCTATCACGGAGTGAGTTAAAACGATTGGCGATGGAGCTACCTCCACGG
This sequence comes from Pseudomonas sp. G(2018), assembly GCF_005502415.1. NCBI lineage: Bacteria > Pseudomonadati > Pseudomonadota > Gammaproteobacteria > Pseudomonadales > Pseudomonadaceae > Pseudomonas > Pseudomonas sp. G(2018). The sequence goes on from NZ_SCOO01000001.1 coordinate 79,239, forward strand.
TCAACATGGGATAAAAGTTCTGATTTTCATCGAGTCAAGCAAGACTTTATGCAAGAATTCGAACTGTCGGGAAAGGCTTTCGCGAGAGCTGTAGACCTGATTCAGGCGCACTATGAGTTTGCTGGGCTTATAGCCCTGGAATTGCCAGTACCTTACGTTGACAAAACCCGATTAAGTAGGCTTGTAGCTCTTGACGCAGATGAGCAACTGTTCGAACAGCTTTCACGACAGGAACTGGGTGTATTAGATGCTATCTTGGAGGTAGGACATCGTGACGTTTTCTCAGAAATGTTCGCGCATAAAATTCGATTGATCGAAGCTGGTGAGTATAGTATCGCGTTTCCGCATGATGTGATCCGAGGGGTTACTATGCATACTCAACGCTTTCGCCAAGGCTTATCGAAACTCGGTCTAAAGACTTTGTTGGTGCAGGTTGATAAAGGCTTGGCTGATCGGAAGAAAGTCTCCAATAAATCGGACGCTGTTGCAGTCGCTGAGTTCAATAACCGGGTGCTAAAGCATTTCCTTGGTACTCTGCCTGTACGACGGCAGTGCAGGCCTATTTTTGGGCACACTCCCGATATTTTGGGTGATGAGTAAATCGGATGCCACTGATCGGACCCCATAGGGGTTGGGTAGAGGGCGGCTTTTGACCATTTGTTGCCTATCGTAAGCGACCCGCTTGGGTCGAATGTAGCCCTTCAGTTGTAGGATTCACCCAAAGCTTCAACACCGCACTCGCTGAAGATATTTGCCCGGAACCGTCTGATCAGTGTGGATGCAAATGACTGGTCAAGACGATGCGATTACCCTTCGGGGTTGCGTTCCGCCTGCTTCGGGGTTGCATTCCGGTCAGTCGGGGTTGCGTTCCGCTTTATCGGGGTTGCGTTCCCCCCGAGATGCTGGAGGCCGTGTAATCCGTGGCGTCCAAAGGAGCAAAATGTTTTCTACCTTTTTTCTACTGTTTAACTACCACCACAATGCTGTGGATAACCTTACTCCTAGGCATCATTCGATGTCATCAGACCTCACGAGCTTGAGGATCGGATCTGGTCAGACACGACTGCCAAAGCGCTAGACCAGCCCGCACTCAATGGGACTAACCCAAGACGGCCTGCTACTGACGCGCTCCTTTTCAATCTTGCTGATTTCTAACTGAATTCCTTCGTAAATCCCCAATTCTGATAGATGCTTTTTTATCTCATCCAATTTGAGTATTTTCGTTAGTTGTCGGTATATTGAGAATGCGCGACCGAAACCATAACCATCGCCAAATCTCCCGTATGGATCTGTTGTAGCTAGATATCTATATGCAGCGATGGTTGATGTAAGAGAAAAAGAGCCATGAACCAAGTAATCCATAAAAACTTTATTTAATGCCTCCTCGGTTGTCGATTGTTCCAAGGTTTTTGAGATGGTTTTTACTATGGTTGAGGTCTGGTAAGCCTCACCCCACAACGCAGACCAGAGATCCTCTGGTCCGCTCCAATAAATATCTTCTGCATTCTGAAAAAGCTGAGAAAGAAGGTTCAATATCTGTGTCGGATGTCTTTTTACATCCCCTCGAAAGTATTTATAGAGTCTGTTCGATTCCACCATATCTGGCCAGCCAAGGCTCTTGGTTTCCTGGCTGATAATACAACTGAGTTGATATGGGCTTGATGCTCCAGCACCCATGCGCAGGTGATTCATAAGTGCGATAGTCCGTAGTTTTATGCGACTCAAATCACCGCTATTTTTAGAATTCATAAATTTATCGTCTCTTAAAAAATTTCTCGGCTAATGAAGCGTAGCAACAGACGAAGTCAGGCACCAAAAGGGATCGGCATGTAGTAGACGGTGACCTGTGTGTGATTTGTTGCGGTACCTTAGAGGGGGGCTGAGGCTTGAGAAATGTTTGTTACACCGTCGATTACACGCAGCTCCCTTTTGGTGTTTATCAAAAATGCTCCGGTGACGTAGTGAGATTTTGATGTTGGCTAGCTGTGATTTTTTTGTAGTCAGGCGTCATGCAGTATCGGGATACATACTTTGTAAATTGGGTATATCCGATACTTAGTTTGGATGCGCTGCTGGCGTATATGTTAATCAGCGTATGGCCTGCATTGATTTGTTTTTGAAAAGTATCCTGCAGCGTAAGGAAGTCAACCTTCCCTTGGCCGCGTCTAGCCTTAGAAATAGGGCTGCTGAAAGTGTCCATATCGTTTCCTGCGTGACAATTTTTTCTATGTTTAACAGGAGAAAAGAAAATTTGGAAGAAGTTAGTTAAAGATTTTTTTGTATATGCGATTTAGTGCGATTTAACGCGATTTAACGCGATTTAATGCGACGCAAAGAAACTTAATGCGATTGATGTCTTAAATTTAACTTGCCGAATTAAATCGCGTAGATTCGCAAACCATATGACGGCAAGATATGTGTTGTACGGGTGCGGGCTTCTCCCTTCCCCTCCCAACACCTTGTCTTACTCGCCTGCGGCTCGACGGAAACTTGCTCTGCTAAGCGCGCCATCGCAGCCGCGTCGAAAGCAATTGCCAAATAGAAAGGAACGGACCCATGATCGACACCGATCCACCAAAAACGAAAGCCCGCCGGCGCGGCAAGCCGATTGAGGTTTGGGTGAACGACGAGGAAAAAGCGCAGATCACTGCACGTGCTGATCAGTCAGGCTTGTCCCGGTCTGGATACTTGCGGGCTGTAGGTTTGAACTACCCCATTCGATCCGTCGTAGACCTGACCGCAGTCGCCGATTTGGCCAAGGTCAATGGGGACCTTGGGCGGGTTGCAGGCTTATTGAAGTTGTGGCTTGCCGAGAAACACGGGCAGGGAGCACAAGCGGTGGATGTGGGTGCCTTGATGGTGGAGTTTCGTGAGTTACAAGGAGAAGTTCGGTCGATAATGAGCAAGGTTGTTTACGAGCGTTCTAAATTCTAAGCTTGAAGGGTTTATAGAGATTACTTTGCATCCATATCAGAGGCGCAGCTACTTTTTTCGACCTTAAGTTCACATTTCAAGCAGAGATTAACTCTATGATAATGCGTTGATTCGTAAGATGTTTTTTGAAATAAACAGGCTGAGATCAAGCGTGGCGAGGCAATCTAGTATGAGTTTCAGGTTTTTAGTATAATATTTATAGTTGAATTATTTTAAGGTGGCTTATGCGCGACAAGTCTCACGATGAAATAATGGGAAGAAATTACCGTGAACGGCCGTCAGAAGCGGTGGCTATGTTCAAAGCCCTGCTCTTTGATGGAGGCGAACTTGGGGAGTGGCGTATTTTTTTTCGCTATGTCCGCCGAGCAGTTTTTAACTACTGAACGCCTGGTTAGCGCAACCAGGCCTCCCGGCCCGGTTACGTAAGGCAAATTAAATATTAATCAGTCTGTTGGTTGAGTTAGTATCGAGGAGTATGTCAAATCGCTTAAAGCTATTACTTGTTTGTTAGTAATTTTTCTGCAATTTTAAGCGAAACTGATGCACTAAAATGACTACAATAGGACTGAATGTTATCTGCCTTGTTTTTGTCAGAAAGATCAGAGACCGCCTTAATACAGATGAACTTTGGTGTGGGTGGTGGCGACATAAATGCAGAGAAATAGACTCCGTAACACTCCATGTCGACTGCAATAGCTTTCCTGTGCTGCATTTTGAAACGGGCATGGAGTTCTGAACTTTCAACTACAGCACTACCAGATACCATTGGCCCCACCAAAATCTGTGGGGTTGCTTCGGGACGATTTCCAACATATGAATTATAAAAGTCATTTGCAGCGCCATTCATGCCTCTTGCCAAAGCAATAAGCTCTGGCGATGCATCTTTTTGATCTGGTGCAGCCTCAAAGCTTCCATCGTGAAGCCATTTTCCTGACTGCCAATCCCAGCTTTTTTCAGCAATTATAAGATCTCCCAATTTAACGGAACTCCCAATGCCTCCACAAATGCCAGTCATAACGATTAAACGTGGTTTGAATTTTTCAATAATTAATCTGGATACAAATGCAGCTGCGACTAGTCCCATTTGTGTTGAATGCGCGCATATCAGATTAAGTCGTTGGCCTCCACTATGATAAACCCCACGCTGAAAAAGGATGCCATTACCTAAAGACTCTTCGACACCCCATTCGATAGGTAAAGCTAGTACGCCAAGTAGTTCTGGATCTCGTAGTGCGGTAATGAAACATATATCGCTGTTGAAATTCTTTTCATTTGCAATCGATGCTTTAATTGACGCGACCAGATGACCAAGCGAAATTCGCCATGCGTCTTTTGCCGCATCATAAAGTAGTATCTGTATCGTTAGTTTTCTAAATTCCTGATCATACTGCGACAGTGCTTGTTCGTCCGCAGTTACTCCTACGATGTTTCGTGGAGGCGGCAAATCCCCATCCTCCATTATTTGGCGTAAAAGATCCAAGCCAGTCTCAGCGGTCTCTTTTGCACCAAATCTAGAAGGGAGAATCAAATCCAAAAGCAATAAATCATAAGCGTGAGAATTGAGCGCCTTGCGAGCATCAACTGAATGCTCCGCACTATCAATATTTTGTTCGGGAACACCAAGCAAAATTAACTCAGCCTTTAAAGAAGTAATCTTGTCTTTGTTGTCATCCACAATCAACACTTTAATCGACATGCTTTGTCTCAATTATATTTTTCAGTGCGCGTTTAAGTTCGTCTCTCCAGGTACCGCGTTGCCCTGAGTAGTGGAAGACTCCAAACAAAATTTCTTGAAACTCCGCAGTTAACTCCTCAATTAACTCTTCAATCCTTTTTGACGTTCCGGCGGACTTGTCAGAAAATTCTTGGTATTGGGTAACAATTATACATCCTGTTGTAGGGGACTCACTTTCTATGAAACGTAGAATTTCTGAGCCTCCAAAACCCTCTGGCTGCCCGCCGCCTTCTTTGTCTACAGCAAAGTCATACGTGGGGAGGGACATGTCTACAATAGCAATATCGAATATGTTGTTTTCGATTGCATTAATAGCCGTGCTCAGTGAGTGAACAGAAACCATTTTGGAACTAGGCAAATATTCTGCAACTAGTTGCTCGATAGCTTTTCGCTTTGGAGAATCATCTTCCACAAGTAGCAATTTTAGATTACTGGTAATAGGCGTCATATGCATCTCCTCGCTTATATAGCGGAATATGGATTGTCACCGAAAAAAGATTCTGCTCATCAATATCAATTTTAAGAGGCTCACACAAACCATCGTCTGCATATCTAGAGATTTTTGCTAACTTCGGGATTCCAGATCCACCTTCAACAGGCACCATTTCTAACGTAGGACCGTTCTCGTATTTCTTTTGTATTTGTGCGAGGCGATCGGTTTTTAGTTCATGAAGTTTCTGATCAGATAGTGGGTTTTTTATCTGAATACGTAACAAGCTACTCACAGGATCAAAAGAAAATGACATGTCAATGTTGTAGCTATCAGAGTCAAAGCCTGAGTGTTTCCATGCGTTTTCGAGAATAATATACAGACAGTCTGAGACAGTCGTTAAACCGTAGGCTGTAAGAGGAACATTCAAGGATTCATTCTTATCCTTTGTGATCCTTGCATTAAATAGCCTGTACACATTTCGCGTGGCTTTGTTGGCAATCTCAATAGTTTCGTCAAGCGTGAATATCCGTTGTTCCAGTTCTTTTTCTGGTAAAAACCAGCTGGCCACCGCATCGCATTGAAGTTGAGTTGCAGTAGACGCTGAGCGAATTGCAGTAAACAGAGGTTCAAACTCATCGCCGAGAACTATTACTTTGTCAATTAATGCATCGAATTCTGCTTGGACTTTTTGTTTGAATTCATAAAGAAAATAATTGCTTATGGTTTCTAGTGAAACTCTAGCGGCGCTCCAAAACGTCTCGAAACAAAACCCAACAAATATGGGTAGGCTGGAAACTTTAGCCGCTTCTGAATAAACCTTGGCCGCTATTGGTTTGTCGAAATAAATCGAAATCTTACCATTAGGTGTCTCTGGAGTTTGGATGCGAATAATTTCTTTGTTGCAATAATCCAACAGTTCCGACATTTTTGAAGAAAATTCGATTACCGAAGTAGCTGCCTTTTGTAGGTGCAGCGGAGAAATGTTAGCGTTGGAATGTAGGTCTATCTCATCTAATGCTTTCGTAGTAAGCAGTAGCCCAGCTTCTTCTAAAGGACCAAGGATAGTGCCCTTCAAAGAACCATGGCGAATTCTTGAGCTTAAATATGAGTTTAGTCCGTCAGCTGGATCAAGTAAGAATCTTTTAAGTAATCGCTCCACGATGCTGATAATTAAAACGTCTTGTTCTGAAGTTACTTCAGCGGATGGGGTTTTCTTGATGGTTTCACCCCCTTGATCAGAAAAGAATTTGGTGATGACTTCTTTTAGAATATTGTCATCCGGCGGAGTGACCTCCGTTCTTCTCCAACGATCATAATCAAGAGCGAGTTCTTTCTCTGCCCACCGGAGAATCGCGGGTTCGTTCACGAATACTCTGGACTCATTAATATGTTTAAGGCCTAACCATAGAGTTTGATGTAGAGTCAGAGATTTGATCTCTTCGGCGTATTCTTTTTCGTTTACGGAGTCTAATGTGAATAATTTTTGAAGCGTCCCTAAGCGCTCGAGGCGAGCCTGCTGGGAAGTCGAAATATCTGTCAGTGATAAGTTTTCTTCAATCCATACGTTTTTGAAAAAGAAACGCAACATTTGTTGGTATAACAATCCTGCTCCAGACCAAGCAGTTTCTAATTGCTCATTCTTCTTATAAACGGCGCGACAAGCCATCCGACAAATATATAAAGTTGATGCGTTGCTCTGAACCATATTTGAGCAAAAAGCTACAATGCCGACAGCAAGAGGGTCTAAGCCGCGAAAATCATTCCATTTCCTCCCCTTGAAAATTAATGGCAAGGTCAGTTCGCTAGAGAATTTCTTCGTTTGAACTATTGCGGATGTTGCGGTATTTACAGCGAGCTCGAGTTGGCCAGAGGTAACTAACAATACTACATATAACTTATTGGCTTGACGCTCCCAGTGCTTGCCAAGCTTATTTAATAGGGGAACTATTTGCTCTGCTTCATCACAACGCTCCTGCTTTACCAGGTTCACACCCAGCCAAAATAGCATCGCACCATTGAGACTTTTTGGAGGCGGACTGTATTTAACTCCATTTAATACATCCAGCAAATATTCGGCTTCAGCTGAATTGGTCTTCTCTCTCAAGCATTGGGCACTAAACTCTTTTAGGTATACAAGCGCATTTTTCGATTCTAGTGCTGAACAATCTTCCAGGCGAAAATAACCATTCTGGAAGTTTATCCATCTATCAATTTTTGGGCTGAGTATGTCATTTTCTGAAATCTTGAATACTAAATTTATCAAAGAGCTACCGAAAGGCAGTGCTTTTAAATTTACTCCAATATGCAATATACGACTAAGGCTTTCTTCGGCATCTGAACCGTTTTCGGAAATGTCTGATAGAAGCTCCACTATACTGTAGGGTAGATCTATATCTACATTCGTCGGGATCTGAGACAGAAGGTTATATATTTGCTGGGATGGTTCTGTGGCTTTGACGATATTGTAGGTGGAGCTTTCCCCTGAGAGGAGAAGTATTTTTTCTAAGCGAACATCTTTAACGCCGCAATCTAAAAGTGCTCGTGCAGCATGCTTAGAGCTCTCGACAGATTCATGCGATAAGTTTTCTATGATGGACGTTGCACATGCATCAACTAATGTCTCGTAACAATCGTAAACTGAGTTTAAGACGTCAACGCTCAAGCATGACGCAAGTCCTTCTTCCAAACCGTCGTCTAGCTGTGTGACGGCCCTAAATGAAAGGTAGTGCCGTAGTGACGTTGGTTTTACATTGGAAAAAATTTCTTTCCACTTTGAGAAAAATGCATCTACAGAGTAGTTGTCATCATTCCGATCCAGGAGACATGCAAAAAAAAGTGCCGCTATTCTCGGCGTGGCTTTTTTCGTCAGGGCTTCCGTAACTTCTTTGAGCTTATCGAAACCGCCCGAAGCCTTTACAAGAAAAAAATATAGCTCCGTTGCCCAGACGCTCCAGCCGTTTGACTCGATGAAATTTGTAATTTCACTGAGTGCTTCTTCAAATTCAGAGCGTAATATATGCCCTTCGATTAATTTGGCGAAAGATAAAAAATTATTTAACAATTTTGCATGCTGTGAAAGCCATGCCGTTGAAAACATGATTTCGCGGGACAACGTTAGAGTTTCTACGTTGGACTGATACAAGAGCTCAGTAAAGTTACGGCGCCCCCCACTCATAAAGTATCTTGCTTTCAGTGGTGCAGTGCTTTTAAAAACATCTACAAACGATGTGTATTTCTGGATTGGGGTTCTTTTTCTCATCTCCCCAAGTTTAATCACAGTGCTTCTGTAGCCCTTTGAACTAGCTATTCCGCGCAGTTCTTTTCTCAAGTTGCTTTCAAATTGACCACTCATACAAATAATCCATTATTGTAATTACATAAATTAAAGTTCGCAGTGAGGGCAATTTATCGCTGCTAACAAAATACTTTTCTGTCTTAATTATATACGCATTGCGTGCAAACCTAGCTGTGCAATCTGACTATTATATGGGTGTCTCCAATAGATTGAGGCTATTGTGATGGTGGCTTGCTCTTTTAAATGAGGCAGAGCGTGAGCATGGGGCTAGCTGAGCCATTACCGCCTGCGAACTCATGCGCGTCTACTAATAACTGCTTTTTGCAGGTTTCAATCACTCCGGTGTCATCATTACCGCGAGGGTCATTTTTATAAACTCTTCATTTCGGTCTATCGCAGTGAGGGCGCCGCGAACATTCTCAGCTACTTCAGCCGATCCGCGTTTTTCTACCCAGTTTGAAAGCTCCATAATGGCAGCCTCCAGTGCAAGTTGGTTTTCATTGATCTTGAACAGCAGGCTAGGTAGTAGATCTGAGTGTGCCATTTTGTTTCCTCTGTGGAGAAAGGAAAGGGTAGCAGTGTGCTGTATCGATGGGTCAAAGCCACGACCTAAAGCAAAAATTAAGGAAAGCCATCAAATCCCTGCCATGAGTACTCGTTGAGCGATTGGACCTTTGGGACCATCAGGGGAGGCTTAAGTTGGCAGAATTGCGGCTTCGGATGGGATGTCCACTTTTGAGCGTTTTCTACCTGTCGGGGTTGATGGGAAATCACCAACTGTCCCCCTTAAATGAAGGTTCTTTCTCATCTAGTGCTAAGTCAATTTCTTAGCTAAATCTTCAGTTTTAGGGTGGTAGTAACGCATGAGCATGCGCGTGTCCTGATGGCCGGTGATCTTAGTCAACTCATGCAGAGGAAAGATTTCGGCTAAACGGGAGGTGGCCTCGTGGCGCAGGTCGTGGAATCGCAAGTCCATTAGGAACGGATCAGCGCTAATGCACATGTCGATCTTATCCTGGGGGATTTTTTTCTGTTTGAGATGAAGGGATAGACCTTCTGCGTAGGCGTTGCGCGCGTCGCCGATTGCATCCGCGAATGCTTTGGTGATTGAGTCGGGCCGGCTTTTAAAACAGCGACCATCGTCTCGCTCGGCAAGACTATTCAAAATTTCTACTGCCTTGCTAGACAGGGGCACTCCACGGGAAGAGCCGTTCTTGGTCATTGGCAGCAAAGCAACTCGCTTGTCTAAATTGACGTTGGTGCTTTTTAAGCCAGTTATTTCACTTCGACGCATCGCCGTTTCCACTGCGAAGGTCATAATTTTTGGTAGCTCGGTTGAGCGGGAGTAGCGGCAAATAATTTCGAGCTCATCTAAGTGTTCGTATATGAGCGTCCCACCCTTCAGCATCCACACATCTGCACTCAGAATTCGTCGGGCACGGGCGTCGTCAACGCTTGGTTGGCGGATGAGTTCGACCGGGTTGCTAAGAGATTCCATGCGCCACTCTTTACGGGCGATGGTGAATATGTGAGAGATCAGAGCCAGCTCGCGGCGTACGGTGGCAGGAGCTAGACCTTCTTCGAGGCGCGTATCGCGGTATCTCGCCATATCGGAGCCGCGGATGCTGGCAAGCGATCTCAGAGCCAATGGGTGACGTTGCATGGCTTGAATGCGCGATAGCTCTGAAGCGCTACTTCGCTTTTGGCTGGTCACTTCTTTGGCGTACAGCTCTAGGGCGTTGGCGAAGGAGGTTGCCTCCGCCTCGCTACGACTGACGAATACTCCAGCGTCCATTTCACGCTCAATCATCGTCGCCCAGGTTTTTGCTTCGGCTTGGGTATTGAATGTGCGTGTCTGTTGGGGCCACCCTTTACGTCTGATTTGAGCGTGCCATTGGTGGGGGCCTTTCTTCCTAAACGTCGCCATCGCTTTTCGCACTGTGCCAAAAATGTGCCATTAACTTTACAGGAACACCCATGGAAGCCGCAAAGCCTGCGCTAATACGAGAAACCTTCCCCGTTGGCCCTTTGCAGTGCAACTGCACGATCATCGGCGATCCGATCACGAAAAAGGCCATCGTCGTCGATCCGGGTGGCAATCACGAGCTGATACTCGCGCGACTGGATGCCTTGGGCCTGAAAGTGGTCAGCATCATTCATACCCATGCACACCTCGATCATTTCCTGGCGTCCGGCCAGTTGAAGGAAAAAACCGGCGCCACATTGCACTTGCACAAGGAAGATCAGTTCCTCTGGGACAATCTGGAAATGCAGTGCCAGATGTTCGGTGTTCCCTATACGCCGGTGCCATCGCCGGATCGCTGGTTGGCCGATGATGAGGAGCTGGCGTGCGGTTGTGGCGTGGCGTTGCACACACCGGGTCATACGCCGGGTTCCATGAGCTTCTGGTTTTCGGATGCCAAGCTGCTGATTGCCGGTGACACCCTGTTTCGTCGCGGGGTGGGGCGCACGGATTTGTGGGGTGGCGATCAGGCGACCATCGTGCGTTCGATCAAGCAGCGGCTGTACACACTCGACGAAGAGGCGACGGTGGTGGCGGGACATGGTCCCGACACCCGTCTGGGAGATGAGATGCGCGAAAATCCTTTTGTGCGGGCCTGATTTGTAACGCGCGGAATTTTCATCCGCCGAAACGATCCAACGCCCGCAAAGGTTCGATGCTTACGTCCGTTGCACCACAAAATGTAAAAAGTAGGAGCACTTCATGTTCACCAAACGTCGTTTGATTATTGTGGCTACTGCCGTAGCACTATTGTCCGGTTGCGCATCGCCCAACGCTTACGACAATCAGGGCCAGGCCGATAGCGGCTCCACGGGCATGAGCAAAACCGCCAAATACGGCGGCCTCGGCGCATTGGCCGGCGCCCTGGCGGGTGCCGCCATCGACCACAACAACCGTGGCAAAGGCGCGCTGATCGGCGCTGCGGTAGTGGGGGCTTCTGCCGCCGGTTACGGCTACTATGCCGACCAGCAGGAGAAAAAACTGCGTGCCAGCATGGCCAACACCGGCGTTGAAGTTCAGCGCCAGGGCGATCAGATCAAGCTGATCATGCCGGGCAACATCACGTTCGCCACCGATTCCTCGAACATCGCTTCCAGTTTTTACCAGCCGCTGAATAACCTGGCCGGCTCGCTGAAAGAATTCAACCAGAACCAGATCGAAATCGTCGGCTACACCGACAGCACCGGCAGCCGTCAACACAACATGGACCTGTCCCAGCGTCGGGCCCAGAGTGTTGCGACATACCTGACCTCGCAAGGTGTCAGCGGTGCCAACCTGAGCGCCCGTGGAGCCGGCCCGGATAACCCGGTTGCCAGCAACGCAGACGTCAATGGCCGCGCGCAGAACCGCCGTGTCGAGGTCAACCTCAAGGCGATTCCTGGCCAGCAGTATGGCGGCCAGCAACAAGGCGACGTTCAGCAATTCCCTTGATCGTCTGACTGAGCCCCAGGCGTAAAAAAGCCCGATTCTCAACCGATCGGGCTTTTTTATCGTCAGTTCTGGCCTCTTCGCGGGCATCAGAGATGTTGGATCAGAAACAAAAAAACCTCGGACAATCACTTGTCCGAGGTTTTTTGTGTCGCGCGAAGTCTAATTACTTCTTCAGGCCGTAATGCTCATCGAGCATGCCCGGGGCGTTCGGGGCTTTGGGGGCGTAGTCGCGCGGTGGTTCCTGATTGCGCGGTGGCGTCAGGCGTTCCCGTGGAGCCTGCGCCGCGTCGGCGTGCAGGGAGGCCAGCAAGCGTTGACGGGTCTGCTCGTCCAGGGCCAGGCGGTTGGCACCCTCGGCGAGATGATCCTGCACTTCCTGATAGCTCTGAGTCAGTTTCTTGACCAGTGTCGCAGTGCTGTTGAAGTGGGTCACCACCTCGTTCTGATAACTGTCGAAACGTTCCTGAATATCGTCCAGCTGACGTTGCGTGCTGCTAGGCGCGGCATTCGGCGCAAGGCGAGCGATCAGGAATCCAATGGCGACACCCACAACCAGGGCAAGAGTCGGCAACAACCAAACTAAGAGCGAGTGTTCCACGAGTCCTTCCTCTATAAACGGCTTTGCTTTACGTTAACGGCTCGAACCTGCGCTGTATACCGCGATTCACTCGCAATAGACAGCTACAGACAATTTGCTAGACGAGTCGACCCGATTCGAGGTCACGGAGTTCCTTCCTTGCTTATGCGTGAAACCCCTGTAGTGATTGACGGCCCGGTCGGGCAATTGGAAGCGCTTTACCTTGAAAATGAGCAGCCGCGCGGCCTGGCGCTGATCTGCCATCCGAACCCGGTGCAGGGCGGCACCATGCTCAATAAAGTAGTCTCGACCCTGCAGCGCACCGCTCGCGATGCCGGTTTGATCACGCTGCGTTTCAACTACCGCGGCGTCGGTGCCAGCGAAGGTACCCACGACATGGGCACCGGCGAAGTCGATGATGCCCAGGCCGTGGCCGAGTGGTTTCGGGCCAGACACCCGGACTTGCCCCTGACCCTGTTCGGTTTCTCCTTCGGCGGTTTTGTTGCGGCAAGTCTCGGCGGACGCCTGGAAGCGCAAGGCGAGCAGCTCAAACATCTGTTCATGGTCGCGCCGGCCGTCATGCGCCTGGGGGATCAGGATCAACTGCCGCAACACGGCGAACTGACCCTGATCCAGCCGGAAACCGACGAAGTCATCGATCCGCAAGTCGTTTACCAGTGGTCCGACAAGCTCGAACGTCCCCATGAGCTGCTGAAAGTGGCAGAATGCGGACACTTTTTTCATGGCAAGCTGACCGATCTCAAGGATCTGATCCTGCCGCGCCTCTCGAATTAATTGCAGTCTGACAAGCGATTACCCATGACGACTCGTACCCGTATCCTCACCGGCATCACCACCACCGGCACGCCGCACCTGGGCAACTACGCCGGTGCCATCCGCCCGGCGATCGTCGCCAGCCGTGACAGCAATGCCGATTCGTTCTATTTCCTGGCCGACTACCACGCCCTGATCAAATGCGATGACCCGCTGCGCATCCAGCGCTCGCGCCTGGAGATCGCCGCGACCTGGCTGGCCGGTGGCCTGGATGTGGACCGCGTGACCTTCTACCGCCAGTCCGACATCCCGGAAATTCCCGAGCTGACCTGGCTGCTGACTTGCGTTGCGGCCAAGGGCCTGCTCAATCGCGCGCACGCCTACAAGGCTTCGGTGGACAAGAACGTCGAGACCGGCGAAGACCCGGACGCCGGCATAACCATGGGGTTGTACAGCTACCCGGTGCTGATGGCTGCGGACATCCTGATGTTCAATGCGCACAAGGTGCCGGTCGGTCGTGACCAGATCCAGCACGTGGAAATGGCGCGGGACATCGGCCAGCGCTTCAACCATCTGTTTGGCCGGGGCAAAGAGTTCTTCACCATGCCCGAGGCATTGATCGAAGAAAGCGTGGCAACGCTGCCGGGCCTCGACGGTCGCAAGATGTCGAAGAGCTACGACAACACCATTCCGCTGTTCAGCAGCGCCAAAGAGATGAAGGACGCGATTTCGCGGATCGTCACCGACTCCCGCGCGCCGGGCGAAGCGAAAGATCCGGACAATTCGCACCTGTTCACCCTGTTCCAGGCATTTGCCACTCCGGCACAGTCCGACGAGTTCCGCAGCGAATTGTTGCAGGGCCTGGGTTGGGGTGAGGCGAAGAATCGCCTGTTCCAATTGCTGGACAATGAATTGGGTGAGTCTCGCGAACGTTATCACCAGTTGATCGAGCGCCCGGCGGATCTGGAAGACATCCTGCAGCACGGTGCGAAAAAGGCCCGTGCGGTGGCGACGCCGTTCCTCAACGAACTGCGCGAGGCTGTTGGCCTGCGTTCTTTCGTTGCCCAGGCGCAGGTGGCGACCACCACCAAGAAGAAAGCCGCGAAGGCCGCGCGCTTTGTCAGCTTCCGCGAAGACGATGGCAGTTTCCGCTTCCGCCTGCTGGCCGCCGATGGCGAGCAACTGCTGCTGTCGCGCAACTTCGCCGATGGCAAAACCGCCGGACAAGTGACCAAGCAGCTGCAATCGGGTCAAGCTCTGGACGTGCGCAGTGAAGCCCTGAGCTTCAGCGTCTGGCTGGAAGGCGAGTGCGTTGCCGATAGCCCCGCGTTCGCTGACAGCGCCGCTCGGGACGCTGCGGTAGAGGCGCTGCGAATCGCTCTGACGCCGGTTCAGGAATAATCCACGGCTCGGTCCTACCAAGGGCCGATTGCCATTCCCACGGGCCATCGCTACAGTGTCGGCCCGTTTTTGTTGCCTTGCTAACGAATTATGACGCCCCTAGAACGATATCAAGCTGATCTGAAACGCCCGGAATTCTTCCATGACGCCGCGCAGGAAACGGCTGTGCGTCATTTGCAGCGCCTGTACGACGACCTGGTCGCGGCCGAGCAGAACAAACCGGGCCTGCTGGGCAAACTGTTTGGCAAGAAGGATCAGGCGCCGGTCAAGGGCCTGTACTTCTGGGGCGGCGTAGGTCGCGGCAAGACATACCTGGTCGACACCTTCTTCGAAGCGCTGCCGTTCAAGGACAAGTCCCGTACTCACTTCCACCGCTTCATGAAGCGCGTGCACGAAGAAATGAAGACCCTGGGCGGCGAGAAAAACCCGCTGACCATCATCGCCAAGCGCTTCGCCACCGAAGCACGGGTGATCTGCTTCGATGAGTTCTTCGTCTCCGATATCACCGACGCCATGATCCTCGGCACGCTGATGGAAGAGTTGTTCAAGAACGGTGTAACCCTGGTCGCCACTTCGAACATCGTGCCGGACGGCCTGTACAAGGACGGCCTGCAACGCGCGCGCTTCCTGCCCGCCATTGCGCTGATCAAGCAGAACACCGAGATCGTCAACGTCGACAGCGGCGTCGATTATCGCCTGCGTCACCTCGAACAAGCCGAGCTGTTCCATTTCCCGCTCGACGAAGCATCCCACGAAAGCCTGCGCAAAAGCTTCCGCGCGCTGACCCCGGAATGCACGGCAGCGATCGAAAACGATGTGCTGATGATCGAGAACCGCGAAATCCGTGCCTTGCGCACTTGCGATGACGTGGCCTGGTTCGAGTTCCGCGAGCTCTGCGACGGCCCGCGCAGCCAGAACGACTACATCGAACTGGGTAAGATCTTCCACGCCGTGCTGCTCAGCGGTGTCGAGCAGATGAGCGTCACCACCGACGACATCGCCCGACGCTTCATCAACATGGTCGACGAGTTCTACGACCGTAACGTGAAACTGATCATTTCTGCTGAAGTCGAACTCAAGGATCTCTACACCGGTGGACGCCTGAACTTCGAGTTCCAGCGCACGCTCAGTCGTCTGCTGGAAATGCAGTCCCACGAATTCCTGTCTCGGGCGCACAAGCCGTAACAAAGTTCGGTAAATGAAAAGGCCTGCATAGCAGGCCTTTTTTATGACATCACCGCTCCCAGAGGGCTTTGTGTCAGTGTTGAGGATCGATGCCACTGCCAAGATACCGCGCCAACTCATCTAGTCGTTGGCAGCCAAGAAGCAACCACAGCAGAATCCTTGCCTTGCGCGGACAAAGAAAGCCCGCCATCCACGCGCCCTTGCGGATTAAATCCATCTCACCACCGCTAAAGCCGTAAGAGGCGAGTGCGGTGGAGCCGGAACCGGTTCGGGTCGCAATGATCACAGGGATGCTTTCGCAGAGATGCTCAATCACCGTCGCCCAACTCTGCGAGACATGGCCGGCGCCGAAACCACCAATCACCAGCCCGTCGTAACCAAGTGTCAGGACATTCTCCAGTAGCAGGGTGTCGGCTGAAAGTGATGTCTCAAGCATCGCAACCTTCTGTGTGGTCTGTTGCGGCCAGGGTAAAACCGTGCGTGGTCGCGGTGGGTGCAGGTAGCGAACGTGGTTTTCCAGCAGCAGGCCTGCGGGTCCGACGATCGGAGAGGAAAACGCCTGCAACGCCAGTGAGTCCACTTTACGTACGCTACAGGCTTGATGAATCTGTCCGTTCATCACCACCTGAACACCACGTTGTCTGCTGCTCTCCGCCAGGGCGACGCGGCAGGCATCCAGCAGATTCGCCGGGCCGTCGGCCCCCGGCTGTGCTGCCGAACGCATGGCACCCGTCAGTATCAAGGGGATGTCATGGGGCCACAAGTAATCAAAGAACACTGCGGCTTCTTCGAGTGTGTCGGTCCCTTGAATGACCACGATACCGCCAGCGCCGTGCTCGACCTGAAACTTCGCCCAGGACAGCACTCTCAGCAAGAATTCGAAATCCAGAGAAGCACTGGGCAGCATGCCGAGGGTTTCTACGGTCACTTGGGCCAGCGTCGTCAGTTCCGGTATGGAGGCCAGCAGGGCTTCACCGCTGACGGTCGGGATTACACCTTCACCGGCATGCCTTGCTTGCATGCTGACCGTGCCGCCGAGCGCTGCGATGGCCAGTTTGGGCAGGTCCATGTCATACCTCACTTGTTTGGATGAAAAGAGGCTGCATCAGGTTTCAGGTCGCGATGCAGCCAAATGGCGGAGTGCGTCAGTTCGCTATCAGGTACCCGATCAGAGGGACGATGAGTAACGTGCTGATTGCCATCGACAGGACATTGGCGATGTAGGCGTGCATGTCGACCGGTAATCTTTTGGCAATCGCACTCGCCAGAGGTGGTGCGAGCAATGCTCCCAGCAGCGCGCTGGAAATGATGATCTGCCAACTGCCCCCATAGGCCAGGATCGCAGCGGGCACCACTGATACCAAGGGGATGTAGGTGGGGTACCAGCCGCAGATCATCCATTGTCGACGCCAGATCAGCACACCGATGGCTGATGTCAATGCCTGTGCACCGATGATATGCAGCAGCAGGTCCGACCCGTACGCCGGGCTCAGGGGATTCAAGCTGTACGCCAGCAATGCACCCACTAACAAGCCCAAACTGGCCAGCTCGTTGCCAAAGAACGGTGCTTCGGAGAAGTCCGCCAAAACCCGACGCATGGCCCAGACGACGCCATAGTCGGGGACCTTGATAACAGGGGCGGGCGTGGGGGCGGGGGGCGTCTCGGATTGCCCGGACCTCACCAGGCTCGGACAGTA
Organism: Pseudomonas sp. G(2018); assembly: GCF_005502415.1. NCBI lineage: Bacteria > Pseudomonadati > Pseudomonadota > Gammaproteobacteria > Pseudomonadales > Pseudomonadaceae > Pseudomonas > Pseudomonas sp. G(2018). The sequence continues at coordinate 96,724 of NZ_SCOO01000001.1, forward strand.
GCGGCAGAGCAGAAACGCCACGACGCTGGCAACCGCCATGCCCAGCACATTGCCGATCACTGCTGGCAAGGCCAATGGGTTACACACGTAGTTGACGATCAGCAAACACATCGGAGTGACGAATACAGCCCCCATGATTGCGCCGTTGATGGTGACCTTCCAGCCACCGCCAAACATCAGCACCATCGCCGCAGGCAGGGAGACGAACGCGGCAAACGTGGGTTGCCAGCTATCAGCCGTCACCGTCCAGCCCCACATCAAGTTACTCAGCAGCAGCCCGAGCAACGAACTGGTGATCAGCCACGGCCACAATCCAGTCCCATAGGAAATGGCAAACCCTTGCCAGGATTTTGCTGTTCTGTTTGCCCAATAAGCCAAATAGGCCCCTGCCAAAAGACCGATCGAGGCGAACTCGTGTTTGTAGAAAGCCACTTCACTGATGTCGCCCAGAACCCAGCGCAACCATGCACTTGGCTCGGGTAGCCCCGACACCATGTCGCTGTAACTCGGCCAATGAGCGGACCATAAGGAACGGTTAGTGAATGAAAGCCAAATAATCAACAACGTCGCGCCGACCATCAGCAAGACGACTGCTGTATCAAATGGTGTTCTGCGGACTGGCTGTGCTTTGTCGGATGTGATTTCCATAAGTTCTGCTCCCTCAATCAGCGCGGGAGGCAGGAATGCTGGGTATAGCCAAGCATCTGATCGTAAAGATCGGCTCGGCGATCGCGATGCAGGTCGTTCAGATTGTTCCAGATGGGCGCGCTGCGGGAGCTGGTCAGGTCGATATCGGCAAACAGGATTTCCTGCTTGTCTGCCGAAGCCACGGCACCCATGGGCCAGCCATTGGTCCCGGCTATCAACGAGCAACCCAGGTAGCGCGCGCCGCGCTCCTCGCCGATCCGGCTGGCGGCGGCGATAAACACGTTGTTGACATGAGCGGCAGTCATCGTCAAATACGAAGCCATGCACTTACCGGCATCATCGAATAACGGCGGCGGTGTCCAGACCCAGTTGTTCAGGCTGCAAATGATGTCCGCGCCTTGCTGGCTGAGGATTCGCGGGACCTCCGGGAACCAGATGTCCCAGCAGATCAACAGCCCGATGCGGCCAATGGGGGTTTCAAAAACCGGGAAGCCCAAATCGCCCGGTGTGAAACAGAGCTTTTCCAGGTTCCACAGGTGGGCTTTACGGTATTTGCCGATGAAACCGTCGGGACCCAGCAGAACGCCGGTGTTGAAGAGCCGCATGCCGTCGCGCTCCACCAGGCCGGCTACGAGGTAGACGTTGTGCTTGCGGGCGAATTCGCTCCAGGCCTGCACGCTTGGCCCGTCGGGAACAGGCTCTGCATGGGCGAAAGCGTCCTGCCGATTGCTGAAGAAATAGCCGGTATTGGAGAGCTCGGGCAGAACGATGAGATTCGCACCGCCGTTTACCGCTTCAAGTGCCAATTCCAGGCTGCGACGCAGGTTACCTTGACATTTTTCGATGCCGACTTGTGGATCGAATTGCACAACTGCTACACGAACTGGGCTTGTTGGCTCGCTCATTCTAACGACCTCTTCTTATTGTGTTGCACGCTGTTTAATGACGTCGTCATAAGAGGGGAATCAGGAATCTGGCGAAAGTCAGCTACTTCCTTTTAGCTCGTAGTCCATTTCCCAAGATGGATGAGCGAGATGATCGGCTGCACTGTGTAGCAGGCACGGAAGGAGGAGCCATGGATAATGTCCATGGCTCTGAAATGGGTGGGCAGTCAGGTTTTGAGTTGGTAGTGCGGGTAATCACTCATGGAAAACCCGCCATTGAAGGTCGCAGCGGTTTTGTTACAGATATGAATGACCGCATCAATGGCTCCGCGAAAACACGGCTCCGTCCAGCCGGCATCGACGGAAAATGATTCACCGGACAAATACAGACCTGATATATGCGCATAGTCCCGGTTGTACTTCATCAGGCCGACGGCATCGTAGTAGGTGCCAGGTCGGTATAATTTTGCACAACCCAAGGCATTTTTATCGGTTATCCATCGTTGGACTACAGCTTGATCAATACCTATATAGGGGGAAATTCTTTCCTGGATATTGGTTGCGTTCATGAGGATGCGATCCAGCTCTTTAGCGCATCTGCTTACCAGTTCTTTATCGGTGAAAGTGGCGAGTTTGGTGGCATCGTCTTCCCATGTGTAACTTAGAAGGATGCAGTCATAGCTGTAGTTATCATTGTAACGGTAGGTGTAAACGTCATGGATAAAGCTGTCGGTGACAATGACTTGCGGGATTTTGGTGTTTTTCGAAAGAAATGATTTTTTTAACGGCGCGAAGACCTTGCAGCTGGTTTCCCAGTGCGCCGTTTTGTAAGCATTGATTGTCTCGAAAGGCAGCATCTCCTGATTGAAGTTTTCGAGCTTGATCCGAGTTTCGATCAGCCAGGAAGGGAGCGTTACGATGACCGAATCAAAGTCATCGAAGCGCTCTTGGGTTTGTTCGGGTTGGCTGTGTTTCCAATTGAAGTACACCCGTATTTTTTGGTTACTCAGTTTCTTAAGTTTGGTAACTGATGAGTCGGTGAGTAGCCCGTTGTTCCTTTCGCGGCTGTTTTCATAGACGGACTTGCCGGTTTGGTCGATGTCCATGAACATCAGGCATTCATCCAAAGCAGCGAGCCCAACGTAGCGAGGTCTGTCGAAACTCAGCCCCATCGAGTCAAAAACGGCTTCGCTGTTCAAGTGGGGAGAGTCCAGCGGGTCGCCCTTCGGGTCCACCCGACCATGTATCAGTTGCAGTTGGCTGCTGAATCCAAAAATGGCCGTACGCAAGGGATAAAGGGAACAGACATCATAAAAGGCTCCCCAACTGCCATCACCAATGCCTATCGCGTAGAAAATAGCCGACTCCTCGGCGGACATGCCCATACCGCCAAAATCACCGGGCGACCCTCTGTCCCAAGCTTGCAAGGCCGGCATACTGACCAGATCTCGAAATGAAACACTCTGATACTTGTCGACGATTGCGGCCCACATCGCCTCCCATTCGGGGCTGGCGTAAACCTCGGCGACGTGCCGGGTCATACGATCGGCAAAGGCTTTCCACTTGGCGTAGACCTTTTGAAGTTCTTCGCCGGGAGGAGGGGTCAAGCCATCCTGGTTTTTCCAGATCAACATTTGCGGTGCCGATCCACCGCCCACACTGCCTTCGCGAAGATAGATGCCTGTCGAGCTGACCCATTGGCTTCCTGGGTTGGCAAAGTCGGATAACACCAAGTCAAACGTTTTGGCGTAGTACGCCATCAGCGAACGGCCTTCTGTCGGTGCCTCGTCAGCCCGGTTGAAGAAGGGCATCCGCATGGCGCCCATTTCAAACGGTGTATGAGCCGCTGTGGAGTTTCGACTGCCAGGAACGGTCAGGTGCCTGCCGCCTATACGTCTGGATTGTTCGATTAGGGTGATATTGGTGAAGCCGCAACGATAAAGTTCTCTAGCGGCAGTCAGTCCTGTCACCCCGGCGCCGATGATGCAGATACTGTGCTGTGGGTCAGTTGCCCTTGCAATGCCATTTTCCTGTTCGACCAGCATTCGATAGTCAAAGCACAAGTCTGGTGGATTCGGGAAACGTGCTGCCCATTTGTTTGCAGTCGAGCGCTTCGTTCGAGCGCCATCGCGGGATACATATGAAGGGTAGTTGTAGCTTGATCCGATAGTCACTGTTGATCTTCCCTGATTAACTGATGGTATTTGCAGGGAAACAGCTTGGAGTTTTGGGCGATGTGCGAATATGAGCAAATTTCGGTTCTACAGCACACTGAATTCGATTTATTACGTAGGAAAAAGAAACCTGAAATAAGAAGGCCTGCATTGCAGGCCTTTTTTGTACGCTCTGTTTGGCTCACCACAACCTCAGTGGGAGTTGTGTTTACTTAAAGTGCTACGCCGCTTGCTGAAACTGCTGCCGATACTGGTTGGGCGACAGTTCAGTATGTTGGCGGAACAGCCGGGCAAAGAAACTCGCATCGTCATAACCTACTTCATAGCTGATGGTCTTGATGCTTTTGCGGCTGCCGGACAGCAGGCCCTTGGCGGTTTCGATGCGCAGGCGTTGCAGGTAGTGCAGCGGTTTGTCGCCGGTGGCGGTCTGGAAGCGGCGCATGAAGTTGCGGATGCTCATGCCGTGTTCCCGGGCGACGTCTTCGAAGCGGAACTTGTCGGCGAAGTGTTCTTCGAGCCAGTGCTGGATCTGCAGGATGATCACGTCCTGGTGCAGTTTCTGGCCGCCGAAGCCGATACGTCCTGGTGAGTAGCTGCGCTGCACTTCATAGAGAATATCCCGGGCCACGGCCTGGGACACATTGGCGCCGCAGAAACGCTCGATCAGGTAGATGTACAGATCGCATGCCGAGGTGGTGCCGCCCGCGCAGTACAGGTTATCGGCGTCGGTCAGGTGTTTGTCCTGATTGAGGTAAACCCGTGGAAAGCGTTCGGCGAAGGCATTGAAGAAGCGCCAGTAGGTGGTCGCTTCCTTGCCGTCGAGCAGGCCGGCCTCGGCCAGCCAGAACACCCCGGTGGCCTCGCCACACAGTACCGCGCCGCGGGCATGTTGCTGGCGCAGCCAGGGCAGTACTTGCGGGTAGCGTTGGCACAGGGTTTCGAAGTCGTCCCAGAACGCGGGAATGACGATGATGTCAGCATTTTCCAGCCCGCCGTCCACCGGCATGATCACATCGCTGAAACTGTTCACCGGTTTGCCGTCGGGGCTGACCAGTCGGGTTTCGAAGGCCGGGACCAGGCCGTGGCCCAGTTGTTTGCCATAGCGCAGGCTGGCGAGGTGGAAGAAATCCTTGGCTTGCATGAGGGTGGAAGCGAAAACCCGGTCGATGGCCAGGATGCTGACGCGCCGCAGGGGCGTGGAGGCTTGGTTAGACATAATTCAACTTTATTCTTATAGGGGAAAGTGGTCACCAGACGGCTGGATCGTCTTATTTTTTGTCGGATGTGTCCAGTGTCCTGTATCGGACGCGGGGCTTAGTCTCTGAAGGTCAATCTCTTCTAAAAATAACGACAGGTGCCGCATGATCCCCAGAACCTTGTTCAGCTCCGAGCACGAACTTTTTCGCGACAGCGTGCGAACGTTCCTCGAAAAGGAGGCCGTGCCGTTCCATGGGCAATGGGAAAAACAAGGCTATATCGACCGCAAACTCTGGAACAAGGCAGGAGAGGCGGGGATGTTGTGCTCGCATCTGCCGGAAGAATACGGCGGACTGGGGGCGGACTTTCTCTACAGCGCTGTGGTGATCGAAGAAGTGGGACGCCTGGGGCTCACCGGCATCGGTTTCTCCCTGCATTCGGACATCGTTGCGCCGTACATCCTGCATTACGGCAGTGAAACGCTGAAACACAAATACCTGCCGAAACTGGTTTCCGGGGAGATGGTCACTGCCATCGCGATGACCGAACCGGGTGCCGGTTCCGATCTGCAAGGCGTGAAGACCACAGCGGTGCTGGATGGCGACGAATATGTGATCAACGGCTCGAAAACCTTCATCACCAACGGCTACCTCGCTGACCTGGTGATTGTCGTGGCCAAGACCGATCCGAAGGCGGGCGCGAAGGGTACCAGTCTGTTTCTGGTGGAAGCCGATACGCCGGGCTTCGACAAGGGCAAGCGCCTGGAAAAGGTCGGCATGAAGGCCCAGGACACGTCGGAGCTGTTCTTTCAGGACGTGCGGGTGCCCAAGGAGAACTTGCTGGGCCAGGCCGGGATGGGGTTCGCCTACCTGATGCAGGAATTGCCTCAGGAGCGCCTCACCGTGGCCATCGGTGGCCTGGCTTCAGCCGAAGCGGCGTTGCAATGGACGCTGGACTACACCCGCGAACGCAAGGCATTCGGCAAGGCCATTGCCGATTTCCAGAACACCCGTTTCAAATTGGCGGAGATGGCGACCGAAATTCAGATCGGTCGGGTCTTTGTCGATCGCTGCCTGGAACTGCACCTGCAAGGCAAGCTCGACGTGCCCACGGCGGCGATGGCCAAGTACTGGGGTACTGACCTGCAATGCAAGGTACTCGATGAATGTGTGCAGTTGCACGGCGGCTACGGGTTCATGTGGGAATACCCGATCGCCCGGGCGTGGGCGGATGCGCGGGTGCAGCGGATTTATGCCGGGACCAATGAAATCATGAAGGAGATTATTGCGCGGTCGCTGTGATCTGCAGTAACTGTTAGATCGTGTTCGCGAGCAAGTCAGATGAGTTCCTGTGGGAGCGAGCCTGCTCGCGAATGGATCCATGAATCAATCAAGGAGCAGGATTCGGCTGATCCTTGTGAATCGCCTCGATCCCTTCCAGTACTTCATCCGACAGTTTCAGATCAAAACTGGCAATGTTGCTGTCCAGCTGCTCAAGCGTCGTCGCCCCGATGATGTTGCTGCTCACGAAGGGTTGTTGCGTCACGAATGCCAGCGCCATTTGTGCCGGGTCCAGGCCATGTTCACGCGCCAGTGCAACATAACGGCTGCAAGCTGCTTCCGACTGCGGGTTGAAATAGCGGCTGAAGCGGCTGTAGAGGCTCAGGCGGCCTTTTGGCGGGCGGGCGCCACCTTCGTACTTGCCTGACAGGAAACCGAACGCCAGCGGCGAATAGGCCAGCAAGCCGCACTGTTCGCGAATAGCCACTTCCGCAAGACCGACCTCGAAACTGCGGTTGAGCAGGTTGTAGGGATTCTGGATCGACACCGCGCGTGGCCAGCCACGGGCTTCGGCCAGGGCGAGGAAGCGCATGGTGCCCCACGGGGTTTCATTGGACAGGCCGATGTGGCGGATCTTGCCGGCCTTGACCTGTTCGTCGAGCGCTTCGAGGGTATCCTCCAGCGGCGTCAGATTGGCTTCGATCTTGTGCTTATAGCCCAGTTGCCCGAAGAAATTGGTACTGCGCTCCGGCCAGTGCAATTGATACAGGTCGATGTAATCGGTCTGCAAGCGCTTGAGGCTGGCATCCACGGCCTCGGTGATGTGCTGTCGATTGTGCCGCAGGTTTTTGTCGCGGATGTAGTCGATGGTGTTGCCGGGGCCGGCGATCTTGCTGGCGAGGATCCAGTCGGCGCGATCGCCGCGGCTTTTGAAGTAATTGCCGATGTAGCGTTCGGTGCTGGCGTAGGTTTCGGCCTTGGGCGGCACCGGGTACATCTCGGCGGTGTCGATGAAATTGATCCCGGCGCCCTTGGCTCGCTCAATCTGGGCGAAGGCTTCAGCTTCGCTGTTTTGCTCACCCCAGGTCATGGTGCCGAGGCAGATTGCACTCACGTTCAGATTGGTCCGGCCTAGCTGGCGATAGTCCATCGGGTGCTCCTTGGGCAAAACAATCATAAAAGCAGGTTGAATTATTTTTCGCAATCTGCATAATTGCGCACCTCTTTCTGCAGTGGAAGTGATGCGCCGCCGCCGAAGAATCTTGCCGTTGAACGGACGCGCCGACCCGAGCCCCCGAAAGCGTCTGTATCCGGCTGCCTTTGACTTGTCAAAGTACGCACTATTCAGTAAGATCCGCCGTCTAATTTACAGGGCGGCCCCTGAGGCTATAAAGAATGAAAACTTTTACTGCTAAACCGGAAACAGTAAAGCGCGACTGGTTTGTCGTCGACGCTGCTGGTCAGACCCTGGGTCGTCTGGCCACCGAAATCGCGAGCCGTCTGCGTGGCAAGCACAAGCCTGAGTACACTCCTCACGTTGACACCGGCGACTACATCGTCGTTATCAACGCCGAGCAGATCCGTGTTACCGGTGCTAAAACCACTGACAAAATGTACTACTCCCACTCCGGTTTCCCGGGCGGCATCAAGTCGATCAACTTTGAAAAGCTGATCGCCAAGGCCCCTGAGCGCGTGATCGAGACCGCGGTCAAAGGCATGCTGCCTAAGAACCCGCTGGGTCGCGACATGTACCGTAAGCTGAAAGTCTATGCGGGCGCTGCACACCCTCATACTGCTCAGCAGCCCCAAGAACTGAAGATTTAACGGAATAGTTCATTATGTCGGCGACTCAAAATTACGGCACTGGCCGTCGCAAGACCGCAACCGCACGCGTTTTCCTGCGTCCGGGTACTGGTAACATCTCCATCAACAACCGTTCGCTGGATAATTTCTTCGGCCGCGAAACTGCCCGCATGGTAGTTCGCCAGCCGCTGGAATTGACTGAGACTGTCGAGAAGTTCGACATCTACGTCACCGTGATCGGCGGTGGTGTAAGTGGTCAAGCTGGCGCAATCCGCCACGGCATCACCCGCGCTCTGATGGACTACGACGAAACTCTGCGCAGCGCTCTGCGTAAAGCCGGCTTCGTAACCCGCGATGCACGTGAAGTTGAACGTAAGAAAGTTGGTCTGCGTAAAGCGCGTAAGCGTCCGCAGTACTCGAAGCGTTAATTCGTTTCCACGTTCAAAAAAGAACGCCCAGTTTCCTCACGGAGCTGGGCGTTTTTTTGTGTCTGCGATTTATCAAAGAATTGCGCTGTGACAACTTGCCACATCCGTAGAGGCCCTATACTACAAGGCTTGGCAGTGGTGCCCCAGGGTAATTACCTTGTCAGAATTGGGGCTTTTCATTACCATTCGGCAAAATTTTTATAAGTACAGAGTTTTACTTAGTAGATGCCTGATTTAACAGGCCACAAAGCTGATGGGAGAGGACTGAATGAGCAATGACGGCGTGAATGCAGGCCGGCGTCGCTTCTTGGTAGCAGCCACATCCGTGGTGGGTGCTGCAGGAGCGGTGGGGGCTGCGGTCCCGTTCGTGGGGTCATGGTTTCCCAGTGCCAAGGCGAAAGCCGCAGGTGCACCGGTGAAAGTGAATGTCAGCAAAATCGAGCCAGGCCAGCAGATGATTGCTGAGTGGCGCGGCCAGCCGGTATTCATCGTCCGCCGTACTGAGGAAATCCTGGGGAATCTGAAAAAGATCGAGGGCCAGCTGTCTGACCCGACCTCCAAGAACTCGACACAACCGACCTATGTCGATCCGGAAACCCGTTCGATCAAACCTGAGGTTCTGCTGCTGATCGGTATCTGCACGCACTTGGGTTGCTCGCCGACATTCCGTCCCGAAGTGGCTCCTGCTGACCTGGGCAAGGACTGGGTGGGTGGTTATTTCTGCCCTTGCCACGGCTCCCATTACGACCTGGCTGGCCGCGTCTACAAGTCGCAACCTGCGCCTTTGAACCTGCCAGTTCCCCCGCATTCCTATGAGACCGATGACGTCATTGTCATTGGCGTCGATACGGAGAAAGCGTGATGAGCAAGTTCATGGATTGGGTTGATGCGCGCTTTCCCGCGACCAAAATGTGGGAAGACCATCTCAGCAAGTACTACGCCCCGAAGAACTTCAACTTCTTCTATTTCTTTGGCTCCCTGGCGCTGCTCGTTCTGGTCAACCAGATCGTCACCGGTGTCTGGCTGACCATGAGCTACACCCCGTCGGCGGAAGAAGCGTTTGCTTCCGTCGAATACATCATGCGCGACGTCGAGTACGGCTCGATCCTGCGTCTGCTGCACTCCACCGGCGCTTCGGCGTTCTTCATCGTGGTCTATCTGCACATGTTCCGTGGCTTGCTCTACGGTTCCTACCAGAAGCCACGCGAGCTGGTGTGGGTCTTCGGCATGCTGATCTACCTGGCGCTGATGGCTGAAGCCTTCATGGGTTATCTGCTGCCGTGGGGCCAGATGTCCTACTGGGGTGCCCAGGTGATCATCTCGCTGTTCGGTGCGATCCCGGTCATCGGTAACGACCTGACCCAGTGGATCCGTGGTGACTACCTGATTTCCGGTATCACCCTGAACCGCTTCTTTGCCCTGCATGTGGTGGCCTTGCCGATCGTGATTCTGGGGCTGGTGGTGCTGCACATTCTGGCGTTGCACGAAGTAGGTTCGAACAACCCGGACGGCGTGGACATCAAGAAGCACAAAGACGAAAACGGCATCCCGCTGGACGGCATTGCCTTCCACCCGTACTACACCGTGAAAGATATCGTCGGTGTGGTGGTGTTCCTGTTCATCTTCTGCTTTATCGTGTTCTTCTTCCCGGAAATGGGTGGTTACTTCCTCGAGAAGCCGAACTTCGAGCCGGCCAACCCGTTCAAGACACCTGAACACATCGCTCCGGTCTGGTACTTCACGCCTTACTACGCGATTCTGCGGGCGGTCCCGGACAAGCTCCTTGGTGTTATCGCCATGGGGGCGGCCATTGCGGTGCTGTTCGTCCTGCCGTGGCTGGACCGCAGTCCGGTCAAGTCGATGCGCTACAAAGGCTGGATGAGCAAAATCTGGCTGGTGGTGTTCTGCATCTCGTTCGTGATCCTCGGCATTCTGGGTGTTCTGGCCCCGACGCCAGGCCGAACGTTGCTGTCGCAGGTATGTACCTTCCTGTACTTCGCCTACTTCATTCTGATGCCGTTCTACACCAGGCTCGAGAAGACCAAACCGGTTCCGGAAAGGGTGACTGGCTGATGAAAAAGCTATTTGCGGTATTGATGCTTGCTGCGCTGCCAGTGTTCGCGTTCGCTGCTGGACAAGGTGGCCCGGAACTGGAAAAAATCGACATCGACGTGTCCGACAAAGCTGCCATGCAGGATGGTGCGCGTACATTCGCCAACTATTGCATGGGCTGCCATAGCGCCAAGTTTCAGCGCTACGAGCGTGTTGCCGATGACCTGGGCATTCCTCACGAACTGATGCTTGAGAAGCTGGTATTCACCGGCGCCAAGATCGGCGACCACATGAACATCGGCATGCAACCGGCTGACGCCAAGACCTGGTTCGGAGCGGCGCCGCCGGACCTGACCCTGGTGGCTCGCGTTCGCGGTACCGACTGGCTCTACGGTTACCTGAAGTCGTTCTATGAAGATCCGTCGCGCCCTTGGGGTGTGAACAACAAGGTCTTCCCGAACGTCGGCATGCCTAACGTCCTGGTCGGCCTGCAAGGTCGTCAGGTCATCGGTTGCAAACAGGTTCAGATCGTCGAAGACGGCAAGAAGCAATATGATCCGTTGACCGGTACGGCGCTGACTCATGAAGCGTGCGATCAGTTGACCATCGTGCCGAAGAGTGGATCTTTGACCGAAGAGCAGTTCGATGAGAAGGTCAAGAATCTGGTAACCTTCCTGGCTTACTCGGCTAACCCGGTTAAGCTGCAACATCAGCGCATTGGTACCTATGTATTGCTGTACCTGGCGTTCTTCTTCGTATTCGCTTACTTGCTCAAGCGTGAGTACTGGAAAGACGTGCACTGATAACGCTTCAAGCAATTGCTGTTAATCGCGCGCGCCCAAGGGCGTCTCTGAAGGTGTAACGAGTCTGGCTGGCCAGGCGTTACGGGAGACGCCCTCTGGGCGCGCTCGTTTTTCCGCTTTCGATTATTTTTACAAGCGAGGAGGATCGCCATGGGCGTGACCAATCGGTTGGCCTGTTACTCCGACCCCGCCGACCACTATTCCCACCGGGTGCGAATCGTACTGGCAGAGAAGGGTGTCAGCGCCGAGATCATTTACGTGGAAGCTGGCCGCCAGCCGCCTAAACTGATCGAAGTGAACCCTTACGGCAGTTTGCCCACCCTGGTCGATCGTGACCTGGCGTTGTGGGAATCTACGGTGGTAATGGAATATCTGGATGAGCGTTACCCGCACCCACCGTTGCTGCCGGTTTATCCAGTGGCGCGTGCCAACAGCCGTCTGTTGATGCATCGCATACAGCGAGACTGGTGTGGTCTGGTGGATCTGATTCTGGATTCGCGGACCAAGGAAGCCGCTCGTGCCGTGGCGCGCAAGGAATTGCGCGAAAGTCTGACCGGCGTGTCGCCGTTGTTCGCCGACAAGCCGTTTTTCCTCAGTGAGGAACAAAGCCTGGTGGATTGCTGCCTATTGCCAATACTCTGGCGATTGCCGATTCTGGGTATAGAACTGCCACGGCCAGCCAAGCCGTTGCTTGATTACATGGAGCGCCAGTTTGCGCGTGAGGCTTTCCAGGCGAGTCTGTCTGGTGTCGAACGCGACATGCGCTAAGGCTTAAGGAGCCGCTATGAACTCCAGTCGACCTTATCTGGTCCGCGCGCTCTACGAGTGGATTGTGGACAACGATTGCACCCCGCACATGCTGGTCAATTCCGAGTATCCGTCGGTCCAGGTGCCGCAAGGGTTTGCCAGTGACGGGCAGATTGTCTTGAACGTATCACCACAAGCCGTGCGCCATTTGCACATGGATAACGAAGCGGTGAGCTTTGAAGGTCGCTTCGGTGGTGTGCCGCATACGCTGTATGTGCCTATCGCATCGATCCTGGGTATCTACGCTCGGGAGAACGGTCAGGGTATGGTGTTCGATCTGGAATCGCCTCTGGAAGATGAGGATGAGATCGAGCCGGATGATGATATTCCGCCACCTGACAGCGAGCCGCCGCGTCCCAGCGGTCGGCCGAGCCTGAAAGTGGTGAAGTAATAAAAAAGGCGATCCGCAAGGATCGCCTTTTTTATTGCTTGTAGGAGCACAGCTTGCCGGTGATGGCGATTTCAGAATCGCCACCGCCGAGGAGGCTCAGTCGATGTACTCAAACAGCTTCACGATCTTCTGAACGCCGGAAACACCCTGCACCAGATTGGTTGCTTGTGCCGCTTCCTGTTTGGTCAGCAAACCCAGCAGGTAGACGATGCCATTCTCGGTGACAACCTTGATGCGCGAGCCGGGGATGTTCGGGTCGGCGAGCATCTGGGTTTTGATCTTGGTGGTCAGCCAGGTGTCGTTCTGGCGTGCCAGCAATGAGGAGGGCGGCAGAACCTGCAGTTCGTTGTGCACCGTCTTCACGCGCTGGACAGCGGCAGCGGCCTGTTCGGCCTTGGCCTTGAGGTCTGCGCGCGGCGTTTGCCCGGCGAGCAGCACGACGCCGTTGAAGCTGGTGACGACGATGTGCGAGTCGTTATCCAGTGCCGGGTCGGCCTTGGCGACGTTTACGCCAACCTTGGTGTCGATCAGGGAATCGTCGATCTTGCTGCCGAAGGTGCGGGTGCCACGGTCATCTTCAATCGGTGCTTCGCGGCTGGCTTTAACCACCGAGGTGCAGCCGCTGATGCCGAGGCACAGGGTCAGGGCCAGTAGGCCGAGGCGATTAGGGGTCATTCTTCACTCCCGAACAGTTGGCTGTCGATCAAATCGCAAAGGCAATGGATCGCCAGCAGGTGGACTTCCTGAATACGTGCGGTGACGTTGGCCGGTACGCGAATCTCCACGTCCTCGGGCAATAGCAGCGACGCCATGCCGCCGCCATCGCGACCGGTCAATGCTACGACAATCATTTCGCGATCATGTGCGGCCTGAATCGCTTGAATAATGTTCGCCGAGTTACCGCTGGTGGAAATTGCCAGCAGGACATCCCCCGGCTGGCCGAGGGCACGGATCTGCTTGGAGAACACTTCGTTGTAGCTGTAGTCGTTGGCGATCGAGGTGATCGTCGAGCTGTCGGTAGTCAACGCAATGGCAGGCAGGCTCGGGCGCTCGCGCTCGAAGCGGTTGAGCAGTTCGGAGGAGAAGTGCTGGGCGTCGCCGGCGGAGCCACCGTTGCCACAGGAAAGCATTTTGCCTTCATTGAGCAGGGCGTTGACCATGACCTGGCTGGCTTGCTCGATGTGCGGTGCAAGTACTTCCATCGCCTGTTGCTTGGTGTCGATACTGGCCTGAAAAAGCTGGCGAATTCGCGATTGCATGTCCATCTGTGTGACCTTAATGAGCGCGGCTGTCCGGCACGTGAATGTGCAGCCCGCAAAACAAAGAGCAAAAGTGTTGGGTGTTATCCGGTTCGGGGTGCAAGCGATCAGCTGTCGAAGGCATTTTGTAACCAGTTCAACTGATCGAGGTCGCTATCAATGGCAACCACGTCGAAACGGCAAGGGGAATTGGCCCAGCGCGACTCGCGCTGAAGAAAATACTGCGCGGCAAAAATCAGTTTCTGCCGTTTGCGCTCATCGATGCTATCGAGCGCGCCACCCCATTGAGTGTTTTTTCTGTAGCGAACTTCAACGAATACTACTGTATCGCCATCTAGCATGACCAGATCAAGCTCGCCGCGTTTACACAACCAGTTCTGCGCCAACAGGCGCAGACCTTGTTGTTGAAGATGGCCGAGCGCCTGGTGCTCGGCATCCTTACCACTTTGCTGGCGTGACCTGTCAGGCATCAGCGCGAAGTGTCCGGCAGGCGTTGAACCTGACCGTTGACGAACTCGGCCCATGGCAACTGCCGCACGACGCGCTGGTTCTGCGTCATGCCCAGGCTGCCGGATTGGCCTTCGATGCGGCTGTCCGGCAGGGTCTTGAGTTGCCCCAGGCGTGGTGCCAGGCGATAGGCGTCGACACCCATTGCGTACAGGCGACCCAGGCTGCCGGCCGCTTGAGGCCATTGTGCCGTGACCTGTTTGCGCAGCGGATCATTGGCATCCAGAAGCCATGGGGTTTCGCAGAAGCGGATACCGTTCATGTCGTTGTACTGGTTCACGTCACCGCTGGCGCTGAACACGTGGGATGTAGCGTAAACCGGAACATCGCCCGCGTACTGAAAGTTAAGGGTCGGTTTGATTTGCTGGGCCTGTTGCGGCGTGGCGGCCAGGAAGATGAACTCGATGTCCTGGCGACGGGATGGCTGGGCGGCGACTTGCGAACCTACCGTGCTTTGCAGGCTCTTGGCGCGACCTTCGCTCTGGCGCAGCTGGAACATGTCGGCAATTTGCTGGGCCAACTGAACCGGCTGGTCGACACGTTCGGTGGCAACGATGCTGCCGCCATTGGCCTGCCAATCCTGGCTGAACGCCCGAAGTACGCGGTCGCCCCATTCGCCTTTCGGCACCATGATGGCTGCGCGATGCAGGCCGTCAGCGCGGGCGCGGCGGGACACTTCACGGGCTTCGTCTTCGGCTGCAAGACCAAACTGGAACAGTTGCGCCGGACCTTGTTCACCTTCGCTGTAGTTCAGCGCCAGGGTCGTGATCGGCAATTGCGGGCGAGTACTCAGCTGTTTGACCAGCGGCTTCTCCAGTGGGCCGACGACCAGTTGCACGCCATCGGCCTGAGCCTTGCGATAGAACTCGTCGAGGGAGGTCAGGCGCGAGCTGTCATAGAATTCGATGGCGGGTGGTTGCTGTCCGGCTTGTTGTGCCTGGTAGTGAGCGGCCATGAAACCTTCGCGCAATGCTTTGCCGACCGAGGCCAACTGGCCGTCTTGCGGCAGCAGCAGGGCGATCTTGCTCAGGGGCTGGCTGGCCAGTTCCTTGAGTTTGGTCAGTGGCAGTGGCAATTGAATGGCAGCTGGGTGTTTCGGGTTCTGCTTGCGCCAGTTGTCGATGGCGGCCTGCTGCTGTTCCAGGGTGCCGGCAGTTTTTACCGCCAGTGCCAGGGTCATCCAGCCGCCGAGGTCATCGGTGGTGCCTGGTTGCAGTTGGTCGGTCGGTAGCGAGGCGATCAGTACCCAGATGGCTTCGTGGTTTTTGCCGGCGGCTTCGCCGCTGAGCATCGGTGCGATGAAGATGCGTTCCCGGGCGGCAGCGAGGGTCTGGCCATCGGCTTCAAGAGCGCGAGCGCGAACGGTGCCGGTACGGACTTGTTGCTCTTCCGGCAATTCCCCCAGGCGCTGCAGGCTCGGATGGCTCAGGGCGGTCAGTGCAGCTTTCGGCTGGTTGCGGGTCATGGCCAATTCGGCGGCCAGTGTGTTGGCGAATACCTGCTGGCCGGGCTTGAGTTGCTCCACCGGCACTTGCTGCAGGATCTGCGCTGATTGGGCGGCGTTGCCCTGGCGGTAGGCCAGGTCTGCTGCGCTCAGGCGCAGCAAGGCGGCGTCTTCCGGCGATTTGCTTTGGGCGGCCTTTTCAAGCAGTTGCTCGATACTGGCATCCGGGGTTCGTGGGAGTTCGCCAAGGCTGGAGGAGGGCGAGCTGGCGCAAGCCGCCAGCAAGGCAGCGAGGCAGAGGGCAGTGAACAGCCGCAGGCAAGCGATCATGTAAGTGTTCCTGATACTCGATCAAATTAGCGTGGAATTGTACCCAAGCGCTGGCCGGGGCGCGATGTTGCTGGCGTGAATCGATCAATTTAGCTGGTGTAAATGTTGCGATGCTGCACAAACAGTCGCAAAAGCTGATGGTGCTTGCACATATCGCCAGCGTCGCTACGCGTTACAATGGCGGCTTTATCGATCATGAGGTGTGCGCTTTGACTGCTCCAGGTGCTTTGAATTCCGCTGCTGGCTCGCTTTATGTGGTGGCGACGCCCATCGGCAACCTGGATGACATCAGTGCGCGTGCGCTGAAGATTCTTCGCGAGGTTGCATTGATCGCCGCCGAAGATACCCGGCACTCTCAGCGCTTGATGCAGCATTTCGGCATCCCTACGCCACTGGCAGCGTGCCATGAGCACAACGAGCGTGATGAAGGCAGCCGTTTCATTACCCGCTTGCTCGCGGGTGATGATGTGGCGCTGATCTCCGATGCCGGAACGCCGCTGATTTCCGATCCGGGTTATCACCTGGTGCGCCAGGCCCGCGCGGCCGGGATCAATGTGGTGCCGGTTCCGGGCGCCTGTGCATTGATTGCGGCATTGTCGGCTGCGGGGCTGCCGTCGGATCGTTTCATCTTTGAAGGCTTCCTGCCGGCCAAGGCTGTGGGGCGACGCGCTCGTCTTGAGGCGATAAAGGAAGAGCCGCGCACACTGATTTTTTATGAAGCCCCGCACCGCATCCTTGAATGTTTGCAAGACATGGAACTGGTGTTCGGTGCCGACCGCCCCGGATTGCTGGCGCGCGAGCTGACAAAGACGTTCGAAACCCTCAAGGGCTTGCCGCTGGCCGAGTTACGCCAGTTCGTCGAGTCGGACAGTAATCAGCAGCGCGGCGAATGCGTGGTGCTGGTAGCGGGATGGTCGGCTCCCGAGAGCGAGGACGCTGTCAGCAGCGAAGCGATGCGCATCCTCAACCTGTTGCTTGAGGAAATGCCGCTCAAGCGTGCCGCGGCATTGGCGGCGCAAATTACCGGTGAGCGCAAGAATGTACTCTATCAAGTTGCGCTGGATAAGCAGAAGGGCGAGTAAAACCCGACGCGCAGGCGTGGCTGAAGGCGTTTAGCGCTTGTTCTTCGGGCGCTCTGCCGTTAACCTTCGCGGCGGAGAGTCGATCGGACAGTCGCTGCCCTCTATGAAAATTAGGGGGGGGAGGAAAGTCCGGGCTCCATAGGGCGAAGTGCCAGGTAATGCCTGGGAGGCGTGAGCCTACGGAAAGTGCCACAGAAAATAACCGCCTAAGCGCTTCGGCGCCGGTAAGGGTGAAAAGGTGCGGTAAGAGCGCACCGCACGTCTGGCAACAGTTCGTGGCTAGGTAAACCCCACTTGGAGCAAGACCAAATAGGGTCCCAAGGCGTGGCCCGCGCTGGGACCGGGTAGGTTGCTAAAGATGTCCAGTGATGGCCATCGTAGACGAATGACTGTTCAAGACAGAACCCGGCTTACAGATCGACTCTCCACCTTTTTTCTACCCTCTGCTTAAATCATTTGAGCGGGGGGCGGTGATTGCCATTTCCCTTCGTGCAGATCACGATAGAAGGCGTTTTGTGATATCGATTAGCCTGCTCTGGTAACGAACGCATAAACTCGATGCAGCACCCGATTTCTCCCCCTTTCAAAACGTCGGCATAAGCACTTTCGTAATACCGAAAAAATCTTACTCTTAATAAATTACTTTAACTTTCGAACGCAGCCTTCTGTGCTGATTCAAGTTATCGGGCTGGTGCATCTGCCGGATTTTCGTTGTCCCTCCTTTTATGCTCCTAAATCTCAGTTCTGTAAGGGTTTTCCTTTAATCCGCGCCTTGACGGTGTGGTGGGCGCATTCCTATAGTGTGCGCAAGTGGCGGAAAGTGGCATGAAGTGGGTTTTTTGAGCGTAAAACGCTAATATTTGGAGAAACGCTGACGTGTTTCGCGGAGCCAACGCTATCAGTCTCGATGCAAAGGGCCGTCTCGCCATGCCGAGCCGGTACCGTGACGAGCTCGTTTCGCGTAGTTCCGGTCAGTTGATCGTCACAATTGATGCCGTTGATCCGTGTTTGTGTGTTTACCCCCTCGATGAGTGGGAAATTATTGAAACCAAACTGCGCGCACTGCCTTCGCTTCGCGAAGAGAACCGCCGTCTGCAACGTTTACTGATTGGTAATGCCGTCGACCTCGAGCTCGATGGCAGTGGTCGTTTTCTGGTTCCGCCGCGTCTTCGTGAATATGCCAAGTTGGATAAGCGAGCGATGTTGGTAGGCCAACTGAACAAGTTCCAATTGTGGGACGAGGATGCCTGGAACGCGGTTTCTGCCGCCGACCTGGCTGCTATTCAACAACCGGGCGCCATGCCTGATGAACTGCGTGATTTGATCCTGTGACTATTGATAGCGGCTTTAACCACATCACCGTACTGCTTGACGAAGCCGTTGAGGCTCTCGCCGTACGTCCTGATGGCTGCTATCTGGATGGCACGTTCGGGCGCGGCGGACATAGCCGGATGATCCTCAGCCGACTCGGTCCTGATGGTCGGTTGCTCGGATTCGACAAAGATCCTCAAGCGATTGCCACCGGGCAGACGCTAGCGGCCGAAGACGGCCGCTTTGTCGTTGTGCAGCGCAGCTTTGCCGAGCTTGGATCCGAAGTCGCGGAGCGTGGTTTGCACGGTAAGGTCAGCGGCGTTTTGCTTGACCTCGGCGTGTCTTCGCCACAACTCGACGATCCTGAGCGCGGCTTCAGTTTCCTCAACGACGGTCCTCTGGACATGCGTATGGACCCGTCCCGCGGGATCAGTGCGGCGGAGTTCGTCAACAGCGCGCCGGTGGAAGAAATCGCCCGTGTGTTCAAGGAATACGGCGAAGAGCGTTTTTCCGGGCGCATGGCCCGTGCCGTGGCCGAGCGTCGCGACATCAAGCCGTTCGAGCGCACCGCCGATCTGGCTGAAGTGTTGAAAGTCGCCAACCCGGCCTGGGAAAAGGGCAAGAACCCTGCTACCCGTGCGTTCCAGGGCCTGCGTATTCACGTAAACAACGAACTGGGCGATCTGGAAGCCGGCCTCGAAGCCGCTCTGGAGTGCCTGGAAGTGGGTGGCCGCCTGGTGGTGATCAGCTTCCACTCGCTCGAAGACCGTATCGTCAAACTGTTCATGCGCAAGCTGGTGAAAGGCGAAGCCGACAACCTGCCGCGCAATCTGCCGGTTCGGCATGTCGCCTTCGAACCGAAAATCAAAGTCCATGGCAAAGCGCAGACGGCCTCCGACGCCGAACTCAAGGCCAATCCACGTTCCCGTAGCGCTGTCATGCGTGTGGCGGAGAAGCTGCGGTGAGCAAGCTTTTCGCCAAGCCACTGCCCGGCGGAAGCTTTTTCATGCTGCTGCTGTTCATTGGCGTACTCGTGTCTGCCGTCGGCGTGTCCTACAGCGCGCACTGGAATCGTCAGCTGCTGAACTCGCTGTACAACGAGTTGAGCGTGCGCGACAAGGCCCAGGCTGAGTGGGGTCGGTTGATTCTTGAGCAGAGCACCTGGACGGCCCATAGCCGCATCGAAGTGCTGGCCACCGAACAACTGAAAATGCGCATTCCCGGTGCCGCCGAAGTTCAGATGGTGGCGCCATGATGAAACTCGAAGGTGCACTCTTTCCCTGGCGGTTTCGCCTGGTGCTGGGTCTGCTCGGTGTCATGGTCGCGGCGATCGCCTGGCGCATCATCGATCTGCAAGTGGTCGACCGTGACTTCCTCAAAGGTCAGGGTGACGCGCGCAGCGTTCGTCACATTCCGATTCCGGCTCACCGTGGTCTGATCACCGACCGTAACGGCGAGCCTCTGGCCGTCAGTACGCCGGTGACTACCCTGTGGGCCAACGCCAAGGAAATGCAGCTGGCCAAGGAAAAGTGGCCGGCACTGGCTGCTGCGCTGGGGCAAGACCCGAAAGCCCTGGCCGAGCGTCTCGAAGCCCAGGCCAATAAAGAATTCATTTACCTGGTGCGCGGGCTGACGCCTGAGCAGGGTCAGGCTGTGCTCGACTTGAAAGTGCCGGGGGTTTACGGCATCGAAGAGTTTCGCCGTTTCTATCCGGCCGGTGAAGTCACCGCCCACATGGTTGGTTTTACCGACATCGATGACCATGGTCGAGAAGGTGTTGAACTGGCCTATGAGGAATGGCTTGCCGGAGTTCCCGGCAAACGACAGGTCATCAAGGACCGGCGCGGCCGGCTGATCAAGGATGTCCAGGTCACCAAAAACGCCAAGGCCGGAAAGCCCTTGGCGTTGTCCATTGACCTGCGTCTGCAATATCTGGCGAACCGCGAACTGCGCAACGCAATCATCGAGAACGGCGCCAAGGCCGGCAGCCTGGTGATCATGGATGTGAAGACCGGCGAAATCCTTGCCATGGTCAACCAGCCGACCTACAACCCGAACAACCGCCGTAACCTGCAACCGGCGATGATGCGTAACCGCGCGATGATTGACGTATTCGAGCCGGGTTCGACCATGAAGGCGATCTCCATGAGCGCCGCTATCGAAACCGGGCGCTGGAAGCCGACCGACAGTGTCGAGGTGTATCCGGGCACTTTGCAGATCGGGAAATACACCATCAAGGACGTCTCCAAGACCGAAGGTCCGGTGTTGGATATGACCGGCATCCTGATCAATTCCAGTAACGTCGGCATGAGTAAGGTCGCGTTCGATATCGGCGGTGAAACCATTTTCCGCCTGGCGCAAAAACTTGGCCTCGGCCAGGACACTGGCCTCGGCTTCCCGGGCGAACGCGTCGGCAACCTGCCGAACTACCGTGAGTGGCGTAAGGCTGAGACCGCCACGCTGTCCTACGGCTACGGTATTTCCGTGACGGCGATCCAACTGGTGCATGCCTTCTCGGCCTTGGCCAACAACGGCCGCCTCGCACCGCTGACACTGATCAAAACCGACAAAACACCACAAACCACTCAGGTGTTGCCGGAAACGGTCGCGAAAACCATGCAGACCATGCTGCAACAAGTGATCGAGGCTCCACGCGGCGTGTTCCGGGCGCAGGTGCCGGCCTATCACGTGGGCGGCAAGTCCGGTACGGCGCGTAAAACCTCGGTCGGCACCAAAGGTTATGCCGAGAATTCCTACCGCTCGCTGTTTGCCGGTTTCGGTCCGATGAGCGATCCGCGATACGCCATCGTGGTCGTCATCGATGAGCCGACCAAGGCTGGTTACTACGGTGGTCTGGTTTCGGCGCCGGTGTTCAGCCGCGTGATGTCCGGCACCCTGCGCCTGATGAATGTCACCCCGGACAATTTGCCACCTGTTCAACAAGCCAACGCCACCCCGGTCGTTCCGCTGAAAGCCAATGGAGGGCGCGGCTGATGTCATTAAGTCTGAACAAGATATTTCCCCACGCCGGGCACGATCTGTTGATCCGTGAATTGGCACTCGACAGCCGCAACGTGCGCGCCGGTGACCTGTTTCTCGCGGTGCCGGGCGGCAGGTTCGACGGTCGCTCGCATATCGGCGATGCATTGCAGCGCGGTGCCGCTGCCGTAGCGTATGAAGTGGAAGGCGCCACCGTGCTGCCGATTACCGACGTGCCATTGATTCCGGTCAAAGGCCTGGCGGTGCAGCTGTCGGATATCGCCGGACGCTTTTATGGCGAACCCAGTCATCACCTGAACCTGATCGGTGTGACCGGCACCAACGGCAAGACCAGCGTGACCCAACTGGTGGCCCAGGCGCTGGACCTGCTCGGCCAGCACTGCGGCATCGTCGGCACCCTGGGTTCCGGTTTTTACGGCGCGCTGGAAAGCGGCCTGCACACCACGCCGAATCCGATTGCCGTGCAAGCGACCCTTGGCGACTTGAAAAAGGCCGGCGCCAAAGCGGTGGCCATGGAAGTTTCGTCCCATGGCCTGGACCAGGGCCGGGTCACCGCGCTGGCGTTCGATGTGGCGGTGATGACCAACCTGTCCCGCGATCACCTGGATTATCACGGCACCATGCACGCTTATGGCGAAGCCAAGGCCAAGCTGTTCGCTTGGAACGATTTAAAATGCCGGGTGGTTAACCTCGACGACGATTTCGGCCGGCAATTGGCCGCCGATAAGCGTGAGTCGCGCTTGATCACTTACAGCCTGCTCGACAAAAGTGCCTATCTGTATTGCCGCGAAGCACAGTTCGACGACGAAGGGGTGCGCGCTACGCTGGTCACGCCGCAGGGCGAGCACCATCTGCGCAGCACCTTGCTCGGTCGATTCAATCTGAGCAACGTGCTGGCCGCCGTTGGCGCCTTGCTCGGCCTGGAGTACGCACTGGACGAAATTCTCAAGGTATTGCCGAAACTCGAAGGCCCGGCCGGTCGCATGCAGCGCCTCGGCGGCGGTACGCAACCGCTGGTGGTGGTCGATTACGCCCACACCCCGGATGCCCTGGAAAAAGTCCTGACGGCCTTGCGCCCACACGTCAAAGGTCGCTTGCTGTGCCTGTTCGGCTGCGGCGGCGACCGCGATCGCGGCAAGCGTCCGTTGATGGCCGAAGTGGTCGAGCGATTGGCCGACGGCGTGCTGGTCACCGACGACAACCCGCGTACCGAAGATCCAGCGATCATTTTCGACGACATCCGCGCCGGTTTCACGGCTGTGGACAAAGTCACTTTCGTTGCCGGACGTGGCCAGGCGATTGCCCAGCTGATTGCTGGAGCGTCGGCCGACGACGTGATCGTGCTGGCTGGAAAAGGTCACGAGGACTATCAGGAAATCAACGGCGAGCGCCATGCCTTCTCTGATCTGGTCGAGGCCGATCGTGCCTTGACCGTGTGGGAGGTTGCCCATGCTTAAAGCGTTGAAACTCAGCGAACTGATTGGCGCATTGAGCGGCCGTTTGATCGGTGCCGATGCCAGCTTCGACGGCGTCAGCATCGACAGTCGCGCCATCAAGCCGGGCCAGCTGTTTATCGCTTTGGCCGGTCCGCGTTTCGATGGTCATGACTATCTCAATGACGTGGCGGCCAAAGGCGCCGTGGCGGCACTGGTCGAACGCGAAATCGCCGACAGCCGCTTGCCGCAGTTGCTGGTGGGCGACACCCGTCAGGCGTTGGGGCAACTGGGCGCACTGAATCGTTCGGCATTCATTCAGCCGGTTGCAGCCGTCACCGGGTCCAGCGGCAAGACCACGGTCAAGGAAATGCTCGCGAGCATCCTGCGTACCCGCGGTCCGGTACTGGCCACCCGTGGCAATTTGAACAACGACCTCGGCGTTCCGCTGACCCTGCTGGAGCTGGCGCCGGAACACACCGCTGCCGTGATCGAACTGGGTGCATCGCGCCTGGGTGAAATTGCCTACACCGTCGCCATGACCAAGCCCCACGTGGCCATTCTCAACAATGCCGGGACTGCCCACGTTGGCGAGTTCGGCGGGCCGGAAAAAATCGTCGAAGCCAAGGGCGAGATCATCGAAGGGCTGGATGCCGATGGCGTCGCCGTACTCAATCTGGATGACAAGGCGTTCGAGATCTGGAAGAAACGCGCAGCCGGCCGCAAGGTACTGACGTTTGCCCTGAGCAACAACCGCGCAGATTTCCATGCCAGCGATCTGACCACCGACGCTCGTGGCTGCCCGGCGTTCAACCTGCATACACCCGAAGGTGTGGAGCGCGTTCAGTTGAACTTGCTCGGCACCCATAACGTTGCCAATGCCATGGCGGCTGCGGCTGCCGCCCATGCGCTGGGCGTGTCGCTGTTCGGCATCGCCACGGGCCTGGGCGCGGTGCAACCGGTCAAGGGGCGCACCGTCGCGCAACTGGCCAGCAATGGCATGCGCGTGATCGATGACACTTACAACGCGAACCCCACCTCCATGTGCGCCGCCGTTGATATACTGGCCGGCTTTTCCGGTCGCACCGTTCTGGTGCTCGGAGATATCGGCGAGTTGGGCGATTGGGCGGAGCAGGGGCATCGCGACGTGGGCGAGTACGCCCGGGGCAAGGTTTCTGCGCTGTTCGCGGTCGGGCCAATGATGGTTCACGCCGTCAACGCCTTCGGCCCACAGGCTTTTCACTTCAGCACACAGGCTGAGCTGATCAAGGCCTTGGGCGCCGAGCAAGACACAAACACCACTATTTTGATCAAGGGCTCGCGCAGCGCTGCGATGGAAAACATCGTCGCCGCTTTGTGCGGGACCAGCCTGGAGAAACATTAATGCTGCTGCTGCTAGCGGAGTATCTGCAACAGTTCTACAAAGGCTTCGCGGTCTTCCAGTACCTGACCCTGCGCGGGATTCTCGGTGTACTGACCGCGCTGGTTTTGTCGCTGTGCTATGGCCCGTGGATGATCCGCACC
Organism: Pseudomonas sp. G(2018); assembly: GCF_005502415.1. Lineage (NCBI taxonomy): Bacteria > Pseudomonadati > Pseudomonadota > Gammaproteobacteria > Pseudomonadales > Pseudomonadaceae > Pseudomonas > Pseudomonas sp. G(2018). The sequence continues at coordinate 121,081 of NZ_SCOO01000001.1, forward strand.
CTGCAGAACCGTCAGATCGGCCAGTCCGTTCGCAACGATGGCCCGCAATCGCACCTGTCCAAGTCGGGCACCCCGACCATGGGCGGCGCGTTGATTCTGTCTTCCATTGGCGTCAGTACCCTGTTGTGGGCTGACCTGACCAACCGTTATGTCTGGGTCGTGCTGCTGGTGACCCTGTTGTTCGGCGCCATTGGCTGGGTCGATGACTACCGCAAGGTGATCGAGAAGAACTCTCGTGGCTTGCCGAGCCGCTGGAAATACTTCTGGCAGTCGGTGTTCGGCCTGGGCGCGGCGATCTTCCTTTATATGACCGCCGCGACGCCGGTTGAAACCACCCTGATCCTGCCGATGCTCAAGGACTACAGCATTCCGTTGGGTGCAGGCTTCATCGTCCTGACCTATTTCGTGATCGTTGGCTCAAGCAACGCGGTCAACCTGACCGATGGCCTCGACGGCCTGGCGATCATGCCGACCGTGATGGTCGGCGGTGGCCTGGGGATTTTCTGCTACCTGTCGGGTAACGTGAAATTCGCCGAATACCTGCTCATTCCATACGTACCGGGCGCCGGTGAGTTGATCGTGTTCTGCGGCGCGCTGATCGGTGCGGGTCTGGGCTTCCTGTGGTTCAACACCTACCCGGCGCAAGTCTTCATGGGTGACGTCGGCGCACTGGCGCTGGGCGCGGCCCTGGGCACCATTGCCGTGATCGTCCGTCAGGAAATCGTCCTGTTCATCATGGGCGGTGTGTTCGTGATGGAAACCCTGTCGGTCGTCATTCAGGTGGCGTCCTTCAAGCTGACCGGTCGCCGCGTATTCCGCATGGCGCCGATTCACCACCACTTTGAACTCAAGGGCTGGCCCGAGCCGCGCGTGATCGTCCGTTTCTGGATCATCACCGTAATTCTCGTGCTGATTGGCCTTGCCACCCTGAAGCTGAGGTAGAAACACGTGTCTCTGATCGCTTCTGACCACTTCCGCATCGTTGTCGGCCTCGGCAAGAGCGGCATGTCCCTGGTTCGCTTCCTGGCGAACCGGGGCGTGGCGTTTGCCGTGGCCGATACGCGGGAAAACCCACCGGAACTGGCCACGCTCAAGCGTGACTATCCGCACGTGGAAGTGCGTTGTGGCGAGCTGGACGTCGAGTTCCTGTGCCGTGCCGACGAGCTCTACGTGAGCCCCGGCCTGGCGCTGGCGACCCCGGCCCTGCAGGCTGCCGCTGCCCGTGGCGTAAAATTGTCCGGCGACATCGAGCTGTTCGCGCGTAACGCGAAGGCGCCGATCGTGGCCATCAGCGGCTCCAACGCGAAAAGCACTGTGACCACCCTGGTTGGCGAAATGGCGGCTGCGGCCGGCAAGCGTGTCGCCGTCGGCGGCAATCTCGGCACACCGGCGCTGGACCTGCTTGGCGACGATATCGAGCTGTACGTGATGGAACTGTCGAGCTTCCAGCTCGAAACCACCGATCAGCTCAACGCCGAAGTGGCGACCGTACTCAACATCAGCGAAGACCACATGGACCGCTACAGCGGCCTGCCGGCCTATCACCTGGCCAAGCACCGGATTTTCCGTGGCGCGAAGCAGTTCGTGGTCAACCGCCAGGATGCCCTGAGCCGGCCGCTGATGGGCGAGGGCCAGCCTTGCTGGACTTTCGGCCTGAACAAGCCTGACTTCAAGGCCTTTGGTCTGCGCGAAGAAGGCGGTGAGAAATACCTGGCCTTCGAGTTCCAGAATCTGATGCCGGTGCGCGAGCTGAAAGTTCGCGGCGCCCATAACCAGTCCAACGCCCTGGCGGCATTGGCGCTGGGCCACGCTGTCGGCCTGCCGTTCGACGCCATGCTGTCGGCGCTGCGCAATTTCGCCGGTCTCGAGCACCGCTGCCAGTGGGTGCGTGACCTGGACGGCGTGGGCTATTACAACGACTCCAAAGCCACCAACGTGGGTGCCGCCCTGGCGGCCATCGAAGGCCTGGGCGCGGACATCGACGGCAAGATCGTGCTGATCGCCGGTGGCGACGGCAAGGGTGCCGAGTTCAAGGATTTGCGAAATCCGGTGGCGGCCAACTGCCGCGCCGTCATTCTGATGGGGCGTGACTCCGACAAGATTGGTGAGGCCATCGGCGATGCCGTGCCGTTGATCCGCGTCGGCTCGCTGGTCGAAGCCGTCGAACAGTGCCGCGCCGCCGCTCAAGCAGGTGACGTGGTTCTGCTGTCGCCGGCCTGCGCCAGCTTCGACATGTTCAAGAACTACGAAGACCGTGGTCACCAGTTCGTCCGCGCCGTGGAGGATCTGGCATGAGCCTCAGAGGCATCATCAAGCCCTATCCATCGCCGCTCATCACCGGGCGCGGTATCGACCTCGACTTTCCGATGCTCGTTGGATGCCTGTCGCTGCTCGGCCTGGGGCTGATCATGATTGCCTCGGCGTCGACCGAAGTGGCAGCCGTGCAATCGGGCAGCCCCCTGTACTACATGATTCGCCACCTCATTTATGCCGTGCTGGGCCTGGGTGCCTGCATCGTCACCATGATGATTCCGATCGCCACCTGGCAACGCCTGGGTTGGCTGATGCTGCTGGGTGCCTTCGGTTTGCTGGTGATGGTGATCATTCCGGGGATCGGCCGTGAAGTGAACGGTTCGATGCGCTGGATCGGCTTCAGTTTCTTCAACGTACAGCCTTCCGAAATCGCCAAGGTGTTCGTGGTGATTTACCTCGCCGGCTATCTGGTGCGCCGTCAGAAAGAAGTGCGTGAGAGCTGGATGGGGTTCTTCAAGCCGTTCATCGTTCTGCTGCCGATGGCGGGCCTGCTGCTGATGGAGCCGGACTTCGGTGCCACCGTCGTGATGATGGGGGCTGCCGCGGCGATGCTGTTCCTGGGCGGGGTCGGGCTGTTCCGCTTTTCCTTGATGGTGGTGCTGGCGGTCGGTGCGGTGGTGTTGTTGATTCAAATGCAGCCGTATCGAATGGCGCGTCTGACCAACTTCGCCGATCCGTGGGCCGACCAGTTCGGTGCCGGTTATCAGTTGTCTCAAGCCTTGATCGCTTTCGGTCGCGGCGAATGGCTGGGCGTTGGCCTGGGTAACAGCGTGCAGAAACAATTCTATCTCCCCGAAGCCCACACCGACTTCGTGTTCTCGGTCCTTGCCGAAGAACTGGGTGCCGTGGGTTCGCTGTGCACGCTCGCGCTGTTCGTCTTTGTCTGTATTCGAGGCATGTACATCGGACTGTGGGCCGAGAAGGCCAAGCAGTTTTTTGCCGCCTATGTGGCCTACGGCTTGTCATTCCTGTGGATTGGTCAGTTCCTGATCAACATCGGGGTGAACGTCGGGCTGCTGCCGACCAAGGGGCTGACCTTGCCGTTCCTCAGTTATGGCGGCAGTTCGTTGGTGATCTGCTGCGCCTGTCTCGGCTTGCTGCTGCGCATCGAGTGGGAGAGTCGAACCCACCTGGGCAGTGAGGAGATGGAATTCCATGAGAGCGACTTCGTCGAGGAGCCGAACCATGGGCGCTAATGTATTGATCATGGCCGGCGGCACCGGTGGCCACGTGTTCCCGGCGCTGGCCTGTGCCCGCGAGTTCCAGTCCCGCGGTTATTCCGTGCACTGGCTCGGCACGCCGCGCGGCATCGAGAACGACCTGGTTCCGGTGGCCGGTATCGAGCTGCACCGGATTCACGCCAGCGGTCTGCGCGGCAAGGGCAAATTGTCCCTGCTCAAGGCGCCGTTCATGTTGCTCAAGTCGGTCTGGCAGGCGCGGGCGATCATTCGTCGGTTGCGGCCGGTCTGCGTGGTCGGCTTTGGTGGTTATGTGACCGGTCCTGGTGGTGTTGCCGCCAAACTGGCCGGTGTGCCGGTGATCGTTCATGAGCAGAACGCCGTGGCCGGTACCGCCAATCGGCTGCTGGTGCCGTTGGCCGCCCGGGTCTGTGAAGCGTTCCCCGACACCTTTACCCTGTCGAACAGCCGTCGGACCACCGGTAACCCGGTGCGCACCGAGCTGTTCCTCGAAACACCGCGACCAGCCCTGGCCGGTCGCAAGGCGCGTTTGCTGATCCTGGGCGGAAGCCTGGGCGCAGAGCCGTTGAACAAGTTGCTGCCTGAAGCCCTGTCGCAAGTCGCCGCCGACTTGCGCCCGGACGTGTTCCATCAGGCCGGCAAAAACCACGATGAAGTGACTGCAGAGCGCTATCGCGCGGCTGGCGTCGAGGCGCAAGTGCAGCCTTTCATCAAAGACATGGCCCAAGCCTATGGCTGGGCCGACCTGGTGGTGTGCCGCGCAGGCGCGCTGACCATCAGCGAACTGGCTGCCGCCGGTCTGCCCTCGATGCTGGTGCCCTTGCCCCATGCGATCGACGATCACCAGACCCGCAACGCCGATTATTTGGCCCGCGAAGGCGCTGCCTTCCTGATGCCGCAAAGAACGACTGGCGCAGCGGATCTTGCCGCTCGCCTGACAGAGGTCCTGATGCAACCGCAACGACTCAATGATATGGCCACCGCGGCCCGCCGCCTGGCCAAACCCGATGCCACCCGTAACGTGGTCGATACCTGCCTGGAGGTGGCCCATGGTTGAGAACAAGAAAGCCATGCCACAACCGGAAATGCGCCGCATCCGTCGCATCCACTTCGTCGGAATCGGCGGCGTGGGCATGTGCGGGATTGCCGAAGTGTTGCTGAACCTGGGCTATGAAGTGTCCGGTTCCGACCTGAAGGCGTCGCCGGTCACCGAGCGCCTGGAATCCTTCGGCGCGCAGATTTTCATCGGTCACCGCGCCGAAAACGCTGCCGCGGCCGACGTGCTGGTGGTGTCGAGTGCCGTGAACACTTCCAACCCGGAAGTTGCCACCGCACTAGAGCGCCGTATCCCCGTGGTGCCGCGTGCAGAAATGCTCGCCGAGCTGATGCGCTATCGCCATGGCATCGCCGTCGCCGGTACCCATGGCAAAACCACCACCACCAGCCTGATCGCTTCGGTGTTTGCCGCCGGTGGCCTGGACCCGACCTTCGTCATCGGTGGTCGCCTGAATGCCGCGGGCACCAATGCCCAGCTCGGCACCAGCCGTTACCTGATCGCCGAGGCCGACGAAAGCGATGCCAGTTTTCTGCATCTGCAGCCGCTGGTGGCCGTGGTGACCAACATCGACGCCGATCACATGGCGACCTACGACGGTGACTTCAACAAACTGAAGAAAACCTTCGTCGAGTTCCTCCACAACCTGCCGTTCTACGGTCTGGCCGTGGTGTGCCTGGACGATCCGGTGGTGCGTGAAATCCTGCCGCAGGTCAAGCGTCCGACCGTCACCTATGGTTTCGGCGACGACTGCGACGTGCGCGCCATCAATGTCCGCCAGCAGGGCATGCAGACTTTCTTTACCGTGCTGCGTCCGGATCGCGAACCGCTGGATGTCTCGGTGAACATGCCGGGCAACCACAACGTACTCAACGCACTGGCGACCATTTGCATCGCCACCGACGAAGGTGTCAGCGATGAAGCCATCGTCCAGGGCCTGTCCGGGTTCCAGGGCGTCGGCCGACGCTTCCAGGTCTACGGCGAACTGCCGGTAGACGGCGGCAACGTGATGCTGGTCGACGATTACGGCCACCACCCGACCGAAGTCGCGGCGGTAATCAAGGCCGTGCGCGGTGGCTGGCCGGAGCGCCGGTTGGTGATGGTCTACCAGCCGCATCGCTACAGCCGTACCCGAGATCTGTACGACGACTTCGTCAATGTACTGGCCGACGCCAACGTTCTGCTGTTGATGGAAGTCTATCCGGCCGGCGAAGAGCCGATCCCCGGTGCCGATAGCCGCAAGCTGTGCAACAGCATCCGCCAGCGCGGCCAGCTCGACCCGATCTACATCGAGCGGGGTGTCGACCTCGCGCCGGTGGTCAAGCCGCTGCTGCGCGCCGGTGACATTCTGCTGTGCCAGGGCGCCGGTGATATCGGCGGTCTTGCACCGAAACTGTTGAAAAGTGAGTTGTTCGCCGGGGCCGTGGCTGCGCCGGAGAAGGGGAAGTTGAAATGACTGCTGCCTACGCCAACCTCGTATCCACAATCGCGCCGAAAGACTTCGGCCGGGTCGCCGTGCTGTTCGGTGGCAAGAGCGCCGAGCGCGAAGTGTCCCTGAAGTCGGGCAACGCCGTTCTCGATGCGCTGCAAAGCGCGGGTGTGGATGCGTTCGGTCTCGACGTGGGCGATGACCTGCTGCAGCGTTTGCTGAGCGAAAAAATCGACCGCGCCTTCATCATCCTCCACGGTCGTGGCGGTGAAGACGGCAGCATGCAGGGCCTGCTCGAATGCCTGGGCATTCCTTACACCGGCAGCGGCATCCTTGCGTCGGCGCTGGCCATGGACAAGCTGCGCACCAAGCAAGTCTGGCACAGCCTGGGCATTCCGACGCCTCGTCACGCCGTGTTGAGCAGCGAAGCTGACTGTATTTGCGCGGCAGCGGAACTGGGCATGCCTTTGATCGTCAAACCGGCCCATGAAGGTTCAAGTATCGGGATGGCCAAAGTGACTTCCGCGTCCGAGTTGATCGACGCCTGGAAAGCGGCCAGTACCTACGATTCGCAAGTGTTGGTCGAGCAATGGATTCAAGGTCCGGAGTTCACCATCGCCACCCTGCGTGACCAGGTGTTGCCACCGATTGCCCTGGGCACGACGCACAGCTTCTACGACTACGACGCCAAGTACATCGCCAACGATACCCAGTACCGCATTCCGTGCGGCCTGGACAGCGCCAAGGAAAAGGAACTCATGGACCTCACGGCGAAAGCCTGTGAGGCGCTGGGTATCGCCGGTTGGGGCCGGGCCGACGTGATGCAGGACGCCGATGGACAGTTCTGGTTCCTGGAGGTCAACACCGCACCGGGCATGACCGATCACAGTCTGGTGCCGATGGCGGCCCGTGCCGCCGGCCTGGATTTCCAGCAACTGGTTCTGGCGATCCTGGCAGCAAGCATTGAGGCGCGAGGATAAAACGATGCAAGGCGCACAGCTACGTCATCAGCCATCCGCACCCGGTCGCAAGCCGGTGCCGCGGGGTGCCAGCCGAATGGTGGCCAAAGAGCCGATGTCCGCGCGCCTGCCGAAAGCCAATTTTGGTTTTCTGAAAAGCCTGTTCTGGCCAGTGCTGTTGGTTGCACTGGGGTTCGGTACTTACGAAGGCGCGCAGCGTTTGCTGCCGTACGCCGACCGGCCGATCACCAAAATCAACGTGCAGGGCGACTTGAGCTACATCAGCCAGCAAGCGGTGCAACAGCGAATCGCCCCGTATGTGGCGTCGAGCTTCTTCACCATCGACCTGGCGAGCATGCGTACCGAGCTGGAACAGATGCCATGGATTGCCCACGCCGAAGTGCGTCGGGTATGGCCGGATCAAGTGGTGATCCGCCTGGAAGAACAACTGCCGGTGGCCCGTTGGGGCGACGAATCGCTGTTGAACAACCAGGGGCAGGCGTTCACCCCGCGTGAACTGGCCAATTACGAACACCTGCCACAACTGTTCGGCCCACAGCGGGCTCAACAGCAAGTGATGCAGCAATACCAGGTACTGAGCCAGATGCTCCGGCCGTTGGGCTTCTCGATTGCACGCCTGGAATTGCGTGAACGAGGCAGCTGGTTCCTGACCACTGGCCCCGGTAGTGCGGGCCCCGGAATCGAGCTGCTGCTGGGACGCGGCAACCTGGTAGAGAAGATGCGCCGTTTCATTGCCATCTATGACAAGACGCTCAAAGAACAGATTACGAACATTGCGCGCATCGATCTGCGCTACGCCAACGGCCTCGCTGTTGGCTGGCGGGAACCTGTAGCGCCGACGACAGCCGTACCCGCTGTCGCGAAGAATTAAGAGAGGCAGGACCCATGGCAAACGTGCAAAGCGGCAAAATGATCGTCGGTCTCGATATCGGCACCTCCAAGGTGGTGGCATTGGTAGGCGAGGTCGCGGACGACGGCACGCTCGATATCGTCGGGATCGGTACGCACCCGTCCCGCGGCCTGAAGAAGGGCGTGGTGGTGAACATCGAGTCCACCGTGCAGTCGATCCAGCGCGCCATCGAAGAAGCGCAGCTGATGGCCGGTTGCCGTATCCACTCGGCGTTCGTTGGCGTGGCGGGCAATCACATCCGCAGCCTGAACTCCCACGGCATCGTGGCGATTCGTGATCGCGAAGTCAGCTCCGCCGACCTCGAACGCGTACTCGACGCTGCCCAGGCCGTGGCGATTCCGGCGGACCAGCGCGTGCTGCACACCCTGCCGCAGGATTACGTGATCGATAACCAGGAAGGTGTCCGCGAGCCACTGGGCATGTCCGGCGTACGTCTGGAAGCCAAGGTTCATGTGGTGACCTGCGCCGTCAACGCCGCTCAGAACATTGAGAAATGCGTGCGTCGCTGTGGTCTGGAAATCGACGACATCATTCTCGAACAACTGGCGTCCGCGTACTCGGTGCTGACCGATGACGAGAAAGAGCTGGGCGTGTGCCTGGTGGACATCGGTGGCGGCACCACCGACATCGCGATCTTCACCGAAGGCGCGATCCGTCACACTGCGGTGATCCCGATTGCGGGCGATCAGGTGACCAACGACATCGCCATGGCGTTGCGTACCCCGACCCAGTACGCCGAAGAAATCAAGATCCGCTACGCCTGCGCCCTGGCCAAACTGGCCGGTGCCGGCGAAACCATCAAGGTGCCAAGCGTTGGCGACCGTCCGCCGCGCGAGTTGTCCCGTCAGGCCCTGGCCGAGGTGGTCGAGCCGCGTTACGACGAGCTGTTCACGCTGATCCAGGCCGAACTGCGCCGCAGTGGCTACGAAGACCTGATCCCGGCCGGCATCGTGCTGACCGGCGGTACCTCGAAGATGGAAGGCGCTACCGAACTTGCCGAGGAAATCTTCCACATGCCGGTGCGCCTGGGCGTGCCACACGGCGTGAAAGGCCTCGATGACGTGATCCGCAACCCGATTTATTCCACCGGTGTCGGCCTGTTGATGTACGGCCTGCAGAAGCAATCCGACGGCATTTCGTTCTCGGGTATCGGCAGCCGCGACAGCTACAGCAACGAAGAACCGAAAGGCGCCTTGCTCGATCGCATCAAGAGCTGGGTCCAGGGCAATTTCTAAGATTCACCGCAGCACCGTTACACCGTTGTAGATACAGGCAGTAGGCGAAAAAACTAGAGAACGTAAAGGAGAGGGAAAATGTTCGAACTCGTAGACAACATCCCCGCAAGCCCGGTTATTAAAGTTATCGGTGTTGGCGGTGGCGGCGGCAACGCCGTGAATCACATGGTCAAGAGCAACATTGAAGGCGTTGAGTTCATCTGCGCCAACACTGATGCCCAGGCGCTCAAGAGCATCAGCGCGCGGACCATCCTGCAACTGGGTACCAGCGTGACCAAAGGTCTGGGCGCCGGTGCCAACCCTGAAGTAGGTCGTCAGGCCGCTCTCGAAGACCGTGAGCGCATTGCCGAAGTCCTGCAGGGCACCAACATGGTGTTCATCACCACCGGCATGGGCGGTGGTACCGGTACCGGTGCTGCGCCGATCATTGCTGAAGTGGCCAAGGAAATGGGGATCCTCACCGTTGCGGTGGTGACCCGTCCGTTCCCGTTCGAAGGTCGCAAGCGCATGCAGCTCGCCGACGAAGGCATCCGCCTGCTGTCGGAAAGCGTCGACTCGTTGATCACCATTCCCAACGAGAAGCTGCTGACCATCCTCGGTAAGGACGCCAGCCTGCTGTCGGCTTTCGCCAAGGCTGACGATGTATTGGCCGGCGCCGTTCGCGGTATCTCCGACATCATCAAGCGTCCGGGCATGATCAACGTCGACTTTGCCGACGTACGCACCGTGATGAGCGAAATGGGCATGGCGATGATGGGCACTGGCTGCGCCAGCGGTCCGAACCGTGCACGTGAAGCGACTGAAGCGGCCATCCGTAACCCGTTGCTCGAAGACGTGAACCTGCAAGGCGCACGTGGCATCCTGGTGAACATCACCGCCGGTCCTGACCTGTCCCTGGGTGAGTACTCCGACGTGGGTAGCATCATCGAAGCCTTCGCTTCCGAACACGCCATGGTCAAGGTCGGTACCGTTATCGATCCAGACATGCGCGACGAGCTGCACGTGACTGTGGTTGCGACCGGTCTGGGCGCTAAAATCGAGAAGCCTGTGAAGGTCATCGACAATACCGTTCACACCTCGATGGCTTCCCAGCCGCAACAACAAGCCCCTGTTCGTCAGGAAGCCCCAGCGGTGAACTACCGTGACCTGGACCGTCCGACCGTCATGCGCAACCAGGCTCAGGCCGGTGCTGCGACTGCCGCGAAGATGAATCCGCAGGATGATCTGGATTACCTGGACATCCCGGCTTTCCTGCGTCGTCAGGCCGATTGATGAAATGTATCAGGGCTATGAAGGTGATTGGTGTTCAGCAAAGGCGTGGTCTGCTATCATCGCCAGCCTTTGTTGATACCAGTTCGCAATTTGCGCTGAAGCGGCCCAAGCCATGATTAAACAACGCACACTGAAAAATATTATCCGTGCCACAGGTGTAGGTCTGCACTCCGGGGAGAAGGTTTACCTGACCCTCAAGCCTGCGCCGATCGACACCGGCATCGTCTTTCGCCGTGCCGACCTCGATCCCGTGGTCGAGATTCCGGCTCGTGCGGCCAACGTCGGCGAGACAACCATGTCGACGACGCTGGTCAACGGTGACGTGAAGGTGGATACGGTGGAGCACTTGCTCTCGGCCATGGCTGGCCTGGGCATCGATAACGCCTACGTCGAGCTCTCCGCGTCCGAAGTCCCGATCATGGATGGCAGCGCTGGACCCTTCGTATTTCTGATTCAGTCGGCTGGCCTGGAAGAACAGGACGCGGCCAAGAAGTTCATCCGTATCCTGCGGGAAGTGACAGTGGAAGACGGCGACAAGCGCGCCACTTTCGTCCCTTTCGAAGGTTTCAAGGTGAGCTTCGAGATCGATTTCGATCACCCGGTTTTCCGTGACCGTACACAAAGTGCAAGCGTGGATTTTTCCAGCACTTCGTTCGTAAAAGAAGTCAGCCGCGCCCGTACCTTTGGTTTCATGAGTGACATCGAGTACCTGCGCAAGCACAACCTCGCACTCGGCGGCAGCGTTGAAAACGCCATCGTGGTCGACGCGGATGGTGTACTGAACGAAGACGGTCTTCGCTACGAAGACGAATTCGTGAAGCACAAGATCCTCGATGCAATTGGTGACCTCTACCTGCTGGGCAATAGCCTGATTGGTGAGTTCAAGGGCTTCAAGTCCGGCCACGCACTGAACAACCAGCTGCTGCGCAAGTTGATTGAGCAGACAGATGCCTGGGAAGTCGTGACGTTCGAAGATGCCAGCACTGCACCGATCTCTTACATGCGCCCTGTTGCGGCCGTGTAAGTAAAAAACCTCTCTAGTTTTTTAAAGGCTACCTTCGGGTGGCCTTTTTTTATGCCTGGATTTTGTGGTGTCTGCACCGGCCCCTTCGCGAGCAAGCCTCGCTCCTGCAGGAGGACGCGGACTGAATGTGGGCGAGCCAGCTCGCGAAGGGGCCGGTTGGTTCGATGCAAAACTCAGGCGGAAACCACCCGATTGCGCCCCCGTTCCTTGGCCTGATACAGCGCCTTGTCTGCCGCAAACAGCAATTGCTCCAGGCTGATGTCGCTCTCTGTCGTCCAGGTACTGATGCCGATGCTGACCGTCATCGGCTGTTCATCCCCTGCCACCGTTGGCAACTGCTCCACCTGCACACGGATGCGCTCGGCAATCTGCCGTGCACCTTCGTTGCCGGTTTCAGCCAGGATCACCGAAAACTCCTCGCCGCCGTAGCGGGCTACCAGGTCTGTCGGACGATGGACATTGGCGCCAATGACATCGGCCAGCGAGCGCAGAGCCTCGTCGCCTGCCTGGTGGCCATGGCGGTCGTTGAAGGCCTTGAAGTGATCGGCATCGATCATCAGCACCGACATCGGCTTGCCGGACCGTTGCGCCCGAAACCACTCGTGGCGCAGGGTCTGGTCGAGGGTTCGGCGGTTGGCCACGCCGGTCAAGGCATCGGTGGCGGCCAGTTGCGCCAGTTCCTGTTCGGCGCTGTAGCGCAGGCGCAGTTCGCGGCAGAGCAACCAGGTCAGCCATAGCAGCGCGATACACAGGACCCCGGTGGCGCCGCTGATCACAATGGCCGTGCGTTGCCAGGTGGCGAACACTTCGTCGCTGGAAAGGGCCACGATGACCGTCAGCGGCAGGTTGCCGACCCGGCTGAAGGTGTACAGGCGTTGCTGGCGGTCTACGCTCGACACGCCGTCAAAGCTGCCGCTGCCCTCGCGCAGTATGCGCACGACGTTGGGCCGGTCGGCGAAGCTTTTGCCGACTGTGTTGTCTTGCAGAAACGGCTTCTGCGCCAATAGCACGCCGTCGTCGTTGATGATGGCCAGCGTGCTGTCGCTCCCGATGTCGAGGCTGTTGAACAGCTGATCGAAGTACGCCAGGCGCATCGAGGCCACCGCGACACCCAGAAACGCCCCGGTAGTCGAAGAAATGCGTCGGCTGAAGCTGATTTGCCATTCGTCGTTATAGTCGCAGTCGCAGCGAGGCTTGAAGGGGCGGCTGATGAACATGCCGGTGTCGCGATTGAAGGCATGGGCGAGGAAATAATCGCGGTCGGCGAAGTTGCCCGGTTTGGGCTCGATCAATGATGAGTCGGCGAGTACTTCACCCTGCTGATCCAGCAGCAGGATGTCACTCTTGTAGCGGGCCGTGGTGGAGCGGTCGAACAGCACCAGATGACGGATTTGTGCAGAAACCTGCTTCAAGTCATCCCGTTGCGCCGCGGCAATCAAGCCTTGCAGGGTCAGGTCGTAGAGTTCCACCGTGCGCAACACGTCGGCATCGATCAGTTGCGCAATGGTGGTCGCGCCGCGTGTGGCTGCCTGCTGGGCGTTGGTATGTTCGCGGATCAGTAGAAAAGTGACGATGCTGAGTATCGCAATGACCGTCATGCTGCTGCCGAGGATCACCAGGATCTCGGGCCGTCCGGCTCTGCCTGAACGATTGGGAGTGCGGCGTACGGTCATGGGGGCTGATGTCTGCTTGGATGACTGGGTAAGCGTAGTTCCATAAACGTAGCAGCCAGGGAAAAGGCCGGTTAAATGAACCAACAGAGGTTTGCCAGGGTGAACAAAACCGTGGGAGCGAGCCTGCTCGCGATGGCGGCGCAACATTCAGCGTCGATGTTGATTGACCTGACGCTATCGCGAGCAGGCTCGCTCCCACAGGTTGTACGGCAGGTGCCAGAGTGATCAGAACACATCGAGGGGATAGTCGATGATCACCCGGTATTCATCGGTGTCTTGATCCCGTGCGCCGTAACCATTGCCGCCACGGTTGGTCGCCCATTGCAGGCGCAGCGCCAGGTCCTTGGTTTTGCCGCTCTGAACCACGTATTTCAGGTCAACGTCACGCTCCCAATGCTTGGCGTTCTTGCCATCGGCGCTGTACCACGCGGCATAGCCTGGGCTGTCAGGATCGACCTGGGTCAGGTCCAGTTTTCCTCGGGAGTACGACACGGCCGATGTCAGGCCCGGCAAGCCAAGTCCGACAAAGTCGTAGGCATATTTGAGTTTCCACGAGCGTTCATTCGGGCCGTTGAAGTCCGAATACTGCTGGGAGTTGTCGAGGAAAATGCTGTCGCCCTGACTGATGTAGTCGAACGGGGTGTTGCCGTTGACCCGCTGATAAGCGGCGGTGACGCTGTGATTGCCCACGCCGACGGTGAAGTGCAGGCTGTAAGTGTTGTTGTCGATATCGCCCAGCAGCGCATCACCGGTGTCCTGCGTGTGATAGACGTGCAGGCCTGGGTTGAGGCTGATCAGGTCATTGAGCGCGTAGATGTAGTCCAGGTCGAAGTAGTACTGGTTCCAGATGTCCTTGAGTTCGGCGGCATACAGGCTGCTGGTCAGTCCCGGCAGGCCGCTCCAGGCCATACCGCCCCAGTTCAGGTGCTGGCTGTCCTCACCATCGGGCAGGCTGCCGTAGGACGTGCCGATGCGGGTATGGCCGCTCTGGTTGTACGGCTTGGTGAAGCTGGCCTGGCCGCCCTCGATCATCACACCGTCGATGCTGTGGTTGGTCAGGCTGACGCCGCGAAAGGTCTGGGGCAGCATGCGGGTTTCGCCCCCGGCAATCACCGGGTTGGCCAGAAACAGGTCGCCGGCCTTCAACTCGGTATCGAAAGCGCGCATTTTCAAGGTGCCGCCGGCGGTCGAGAACGACCCCGGCGCTTTGCCGTTGCCATCGCCGACCGGCAGGATGCTCGAATTTTCCGTACCGCCACCGCCGTCGAGCTTGAGCCCGAGCATGGTGTGGGCATCGATGCCAAAGCCGAGCGTACCCTCGGTGTAGCCCGACTCGAAGACACCCAGAAAACCTTGCCCCCACTCAATGTTGTCGTCGGCCTGCTGCAGGCGATTGCGGTGCATGTAGTAGTTGCGGGCGTTGAGGTTGAGGCTCGAGCCTTCGACGAATCCTGCGGCAGACGAATCATCGGCGGCCTGGGCGCTGGTGGCCATCGTTGCAGCGATTGCAATGAACAACAGTGTGGATCGGAATGGGAAACGCACGTGCGGAAAAGCTCCTTGGGTCAACTTGGAACGTCACTGTTTGGGGAGTCGGGGATGTTTACATGGGGATGGCGAAGCAAACGGGGTTGGACCCACAACGAAAAAAAGCCGCTGATAGCAGCGGCTTTGAAGACAACTTTTCAAGGGGAAGAGCCGATGAAAAGTGTCGAGGGAAACAGGAGCGATGCGCGTCGATCAGCTGTCTTTCTCGGCCTGTGGCTGGGCCTGAATGCTCGATGCTTGCGGGGCCTGGGTGCCTTCCTGTGCTTTGGCCGTCATCTCGATCTGGTGCTCTTGGTAAGCGGCGGCGCGTGCGGCGTTTTGTGCGACGAAAGCCTGCGACTCTTCAGCCATGGCCAATGGCGTCACGAACAAAGAGGACAAAACGAAAGCGCTGGCAATACCCATACTGTTGGACATCTTTAAAACCTTCTTGCTTGGCAAGTGCTGTTTGGTGCGGGCAAAGATAAGGATGTCGGGCGATGGGAAAAAGAGCGGATTCATGAAAGGACTATTGCGCAAAAGGCAATAGTGAGTGATTCGCAGGTTCGCTCCCACAAAGGGAAGGGGGATCAGACGGGCAGGTGAATACCGAAGGTGTTCATGCCGTGATCGCTGCGCACGAACACATCCCCGCCATGCATCAGCGCGATCGCCTTGACGATCGCCAGTCCCAATCCGTGGTTGTTGCCGCTGTTGCTGCGCGAGGCGTCGACGCGGTAGAAGCGTTCGAACAGGCGCGGCAGATGTTCGTTGGCAATCGGCGAACCGGGGTTGGCGACGCCGATACTGACTTGATGCTCCTCGGCCTCGATCCGCACCTCAATCACCTGTCCGGGTTCGGTGTGCTGCACCGCGTTGCTCAGCAGGTTGATCAGCGCCCGCCGCAGGTGTGCGATCTCGATCCGCACTTGTGCATCGCCGCTGACCTGAACCTGGACTTGAGCATCTTCGAGGATGAAATCCAGGTATTCCAGGGTTGTCGCCACTTCATCGGCCAACGACGTAGAGGTCAGTTTGGTGGCCTTGCTGCCCTGGTCCGCACTGGCGAGGAACAGCATGTCGTTGATGATCGAGCGCAAGCGCTCCAGCTCTTCAAGGTTCGATTGCAGGACTTCGAAATAATGCTCCGCCGAGCGTCCACGGGTCAGCGCCACTTGGGTTTGGCCGATCAGGTTGGTCAGCGGCGAGCGCAGTTCATGGGCGACATCGGCATTGAATGATTCCAGCCGCGAGTACGCCTGTTCGACCCGCTCCAGCGTAGAGTTGAACGAATTGACGAACTGGTTCAACTCCGGTGGCAGTGATGACATGCGCAAACGCCCGGAGCGCAATGGCGGGGCCAGACGCTGGGCCTCCTGTGACAGCTTGATCAGTGGCTTGAGACCGATCCGCGCCACCCAATAACCCAGTGCCGAGGCCAGCAGCACGCCGACAATCGCCAGGCTGATCAGGGCGATCAGCAACTGGTGTTGAGTCTGGTAAAACGTTTCGGTATCGATGCCGATCATGAAGCGCAGTGGTGGCCGTTGATCCTTGGCCGGGAACTGGCTGACCAGCACCTTGAGCGGGTAAGGCTGATTCGGCAGGGTCATATCGCGCATGCCCAGCGGCCCCTGGGCAAAATCGCGGATCGGGGGCGTCAGGTTGCCGTATTCGTAGTGTGGATCGCCGCTGATGATCCAGAAACTGATGCGTTTGTCTTCTTCACCCAGCAGCTTGAGCTTGTTGTTGATCTTCACCCAATGCTCGGGCGTGCCGTAACGGCCAACCGTGGATTCAAGCACGCTGTAACGTGCATCCAGTTCGGCTTCAGGCAGCAAGCCCAGGCCTTTGTCGACCTGCTGGTACAGCGCCCAGCCGATCACCAGGAACACCAATAGCGCCACCAGCGTGAACATGCCGCTCAAACGCAAGGCAATCGAATTACTGGACACCACGGCTCTCCAGCACATAACCCATGCCACGGATCGTGTGCAGCAGTTTTTCATCGAACGGCCCGTCGAGCTTGGCCCGCAGACGTTTGATCGCGACTTCGACGACGTTGGCGTCGCTGTCGAAATTGATGTCCCAGACCATTTCCGCGATGGCGGTTTTCGAGAGAATTTCGCCCTGACGCCGGGCCAGCACACTGAGCAGCGAAAACTCCTTGGCGGTCAGGTCCAGGCGCGTGCCGGCGCGGGTGGCCTTGCGGCTGATCAAATCTATCCACAGGTCGGCGATGCTCACTTGCACCGGTTCATGGCCACCGCTGCGGCGGGTCAACGCTTGCAGGCGAGCCACCAGTTCGAGGAAGGAAAACGGTTTGCCCAGGTAATCGTCTGCACCGTCGCGCAGGCCCTTGATGCGGTCTTCGACACGCTCGCGGGCGGTGAGCATGATCACCGGTGTCTGCTTGCGCGCACGCAAGGCGCGCAGGACGCCGAAACCATCCAGGCCCGGCAGCATGACGTCGAGGACGATCACCGCGTAGTCGCTTTCCAGCGCCAGGTGCAGGCCTTCCACGCCATCGCGGGCCAAGTCCACGGTGTAACCCTGTTCCGTCAGGCCGCGGTGCAGATAGTCCGCGGTTTTTTCCTCGTCTTCGATAATCAGAACGCGCATGACCCCGCCTCAGTCTGTGGTCGCCAGCGCCGGCTGGGGTGCAGCCGCCGGTGGGAGAGAGTGCCGATGGAAAAGCCGCTCCAGCCACAAGTATATGACCGGTGTGGTGAACAGCGTCAGCGCCTGGCTCACCAGTAAGCCGCCGACCACCGCGATCCCCAAGGGCTGGCGCAGCTCGGCACCGGTGCCATAGCCGAGCATCAGCGGCAGGGCGCCGAGCAGGGCGGCGAGGGTGGTCATGATGATCGGCCGGAACCGCGTCAGGCAGGCCTGGAAGATCGCTTCCTCCGGTGACAAGCCGCCTTTGCGCTGCGCTTCGAGGGCGAAGTCGATCATCAGAATGCCGTTTTTCTTCACGATACCGATCAGCAACACCAGGCCGATCAGCGCCATGATCGAAAAGTCCTGCCCGCAGATCCACAACATGATCACCGCACCGAGGCCCGCAGCAGGCAGCGTCGAGATGATGGTCAGCGGGTGGACGAAGCTCTCGTAGAGCACGCCGAGAATGATGTACACCGCCACCAGCGCCGCCAGGATCAACCAGGGCTGGCTGGCCAGCGAACTCTGGAACGCCTGCGCCGCGCCCTGGAAATTGCCGCTGATCGCCACTGGCATGCCGATCTCGGCCTTGGTCTGGTTGAGCATGATCACCGCATCGCCCAACGCCACGCCGGGTGCGAGGTTGAACGACATGTTGGCGGCCGGGAACATGCCGTCATGGGCGATGGACAACGGGCCGATGGTGGGCGCATCGAACCGGGCCAGCGCCGACAGCGGCACCATCTCACCGCTCAAGGGCGAGCGCAGGTAGAAATAGTTCAGGCTTTCCGCCTTGCCGCGCTGCTTGGTGTCCAGTTCCAGGATCACGTTGTACTGGTTGATCTGGGTCTGGAATTCGTTGATCTGACGCTGGCCGAAGGCGTCATACAGCGCTTCGTCAACATCGCTGGCGGTCAGGCCGAAGCGTGCCGCCGCGCTGCGGTCGATGCTGATGTGGGTGATGCTGCCGCCCAGTTGCAGATCGTTGGAAACATCGCGGAATGCCGGGTTGCTGCGCAGCTTTTCCGTCAGGCGCTGGGTCCAGGTGCTCAGCACCGCACCGTCGTTGCTCTTGAGCACGTACTGGTACTGGGCACGGCTCGGGCCGGAACTGAGGTTGATATCCTGGCCGGCGCGCAGGTACAGGACAATGCCCGGGACTTTCATCAGTTGCGGACGAATCCGGTCGATGAACTCGCTGGCCGAAACATCGCGGTCACCGCGTTTTTTCAGGGCGATCCAGAAGCGGCCGTTGGCGATGGTCTGGTTGCTGCCCGATACGCCGACCGAGTGAGAAAAGGTCTGTACGGCCGGATCTGCAGCGACGATTTCGGCCATCGCCAGGTGTTTTTTCACCATGTCGCCGTAGGAAATGTCCGCAGCCGCTTCAGTGGTACCGAGGACAAAACCGGTGTCCTGTACCGGGAAGAAACCTTTCGGAATGAAGATGTAACCGCCGACGGCCAGCGCCACTGACAGACCGAAAACACCGATCATCAGCTTCTGATGGGCGAGGGCGCGGCGCAGGCCCTTTTCATAGAGGTCCAACAGGCGCTCGCCGAAACCTTTCTTGCCGTGGGCATCGTGCACCGGGGCGCGCATGAACAGCGCCGCCAGGGTCGGCGCCAGGGTCAGGGATACCACCACCGAAATCAGGATGGTCGAGGTGGCGGTCAGGGCGAATTCCTTGAACAGCCGCCCGACCACGCCGCCCATGAACAGCAGCGGAATGAACGCCGCCACCAGCGAGAAGCTGATCGACACCACGGTGAAGCCGATTTCCCCGGCGCCTTTGATCGCGGCCTCGCGCATGCCGTCGCCGGCCTCCAGATGACGGTGAATGTTCTCCACCACCACAATCGCATCGTCGACCACAAACCCCACGGCCACCACAATCGCCACCAGCGTCAGGTTGTTCAGGCTGAAACCCATGAGGTACATCAGGGCGAAACTGGCGATCAGCGACACGCCGAGCACCGCCGACACAATCAGGGTCGCCGACAACTGGCGCAGGAACAGCGCCATCACCGCCACCACCAGCATGATCGCGATCAGCAAGGTGATTTCCACCTCATGCAGCGAGGCCCGGATGGTCTGGGTGCGGTCGATCAGTGTCTTGACCTGTACCGACGCCGGGAGCATGGCTTCCAGGCCCGGCAGCGCTGCCTGGATGCGGTCCACGGTCTCGACGATATTGGCCCCCGGCTGGCGGAAGATCACCAGGTTGACCCCCGGTTGCGTGCCGGCCCAGGCCTGGACGTAGGCATCCTCCGAACCGTTGACGACTTTGGCCACATCCTTGAGATGAACCGGTGCACCGTCCTTGTAGGAGACGATCAACTGGCTGTAGTCATCAGGGTGGAACAACTGGTCGTTGGTGGACAGGGTCGAGATGCTCGATTCCCCGTACAGTGCACCTTTGGCCAGGTTGAGGCTGGTCTGCTGGATGGCCAGGCGGATGTCCGCCAGCGTCAGGCCGATGGCCGCCAGTTTGTCCGCCGACACCTGGACACGGATCGCCGGACGTTGCTGACCGGTGATGGCGACCTGGCCTACACCGTCGATCTGGCTGATCTGACGGGATAACAGGGTTTCCGTCAGGTCGCTGAGTTCGGGGCCAGGCATCAGCGATGAGTTGACGCTGAGGATCAACACCGGACTGTCGGCCGGGTTGACCTTGCGCCAGGTCGGCAGGTTGGGCATGTCCTTGGGCAGCTTGCCGGCGGCGGTATTGATTGCGGCCTGCACTTCCTGGGCGGCGGTGTCGATGCTTTTGTCGAGGGTGAATTGCAGGGTCAGGATGGTCGAGCCGAGGGCGCTGCTCGAGGTCATCTGTGTCACGCCGGGGATGGCGCTGAACTGCACTTCAAGAGGCGTGGCCACCGAAGACGCCATGGTTTCCGGGCTGGCGCCGGGCAATTGTGCCGCCACCTGGATGGTCGGGAATTCCGCCTCGGGCAGGGGGGCCACCGGCAGGCGCGGAAAGGCGATGGCGCCCAGCAGCACCAGGGCGAACGTCAGCAGAACCGTCGCCACCGGATGGTCGATGCACCAGGCGGATATCGAGCCGTGGCCTTTCATTGCGCAGCCTCCGATTGCACCACCTGCGGCGGGTCGGTCAGCACTTGCACGGTGGCACCGGGCTTGAGCCGCGAGTGGCCATCGCTGACCAGCACGTCACCCGGCGCCACGCCTTTGATGATGTTCTGGCCGCTGCCCTGGAAGACCATTTGCACTGGCACGGTTTCGACCTTGTCGCCCTTGAGCCGGTAAACGAAAGGCTGGTCCAGACCGCGCTGTACGACGGTGGGCGGTACCACCAGCGCATCTTTGTCCAAGGCTGTCTGAATCTTTACCGTCACCAGCAGGCCCGGCCAGAGTTTCTGCCCGGCGTTGTTGAATTCGGCCTTGGCGCGAATGGTCCCGGTGTTGGCGTTGATCTGGTTGTCAATCAGGGTCAGGTGGCCTTCACCCAGCAGGTTGCCGGTTTCGCCGTCGGTGTCGGCGCCGATATAGGCCTTGACCCGGGCATGTTGCGGATCGCTGATCAGGCCTTGCAGGGTCGGCAGCATGTGTTGCGGCAGGGAGAACTCCACGGCAATCGGGTCGATCTGGGTGACGGTGAACAGGCCTTGGGCGTCGGTCATGCGCAGGAAGTTGCCTTCGTCCACGGTGCGAATACCGACGCGGCCGCTGACCGGGGAGCGAATCTGTGTGTAGGACAGTTGCACCTGCGCCGCATCAATCGATGCCTGGTTACCCTGAGCGGTAGCCTTGAGCTGATTGACCAGTGCCTGTTGCTGGTCGTAAGTCTGTTTCGATACGCCGTCGTCGACGCTCAGCAGCTTGTAGCGCTTGAGGTTGACCTGCGCCACTTGCAGTTGCGCCTGGCTTTCACCCAGCTGTGCCCGGGCCTGGTCGAGACTGGCGCGGATCGAGCGGTCGTCGATGGTGGCCAGCAAGTCGCCTTTGCTCACCAGTTGGCCTTCCTTGACCAGGATTTTGGTAAGAATGCCGTCGATTTGCGGACGCACCACGACGCTGTGCAGCGACAGCACCGAGCCGATGCCGCTGACGTAGCGAGGGACGTCTTTTTCGACGACGCTGACCACGCGCACGGGAATGGCGCTGGGCGCCGCGAGCTTTGCCTTGGCGGGTTTGGTGGCATACCACAGGCCCAGCGCTGCCAGGATAATCAGAAGGGCGACGAGCAGGGCGGGTTTTTGCTGGATTCGCATGCGAGTGAGGCGCCAGGGCTGGGTGATCGACAGGTTGGTATGTTCCTTTATAAACCTGTTTGACGGTCAGGAAAGTGACTGCTAACTGACGGCGTTGTCAGTTTGGCTTTGGCTTTGGCTTTGGCTTTGGCTTTGGCTTTGGCTTTGGCTTGGCGGCCTTATAGCCGACCATGCTGTGGGTGGGGGTGTACATATCCGTTCCTGCGGTTACGGCCGCTGGCGGTTTCGCCCTTACGGCGACTCACTTTTTTGACAAACGCCTCAAAAAAGTAAGCAAAAAAACGCTCGCCCCGGCGTCCGGCCCCTCGCCAAGGCTCGGGGTTCCTTCGCTCCGGCATTCATCCGGGGGCATTGCCCTCCGGTTGGCTTCGCTGCACCTACATGCAATGGGTTCGACTGCGTCGAACGGCGCTACGCGCCAGTCCCCGGATGAACACCTCCACTCAGCCTTCCGATGGGGCGGGTGGATCAAAAGCAGCCGAGGCGAGCTGACACTCGACCTCACTGCTGTTCGTGTTCCCCTGTGGGAGTGGGCTTGCCCGAGATGGCGGCCTGACAGCCGACCAAGATCTCTCGGACATGCGCCGGCTCGCTCCCACAAGGGCTCAGACAGTCAATTCGCCGCCCGCGCCCCCGCCAGGCTCCCGCTCAGTTCATAAGCCGCCAATTCCGCCTGATGCGCCGCCAACAGCTCCGGCAGCGATCCGCGCAGATACTCCACCCAAGTCTTGATCTTCGCATCCAGGTATTGCCGCGACGGGTAGATCGCGTACAGGTTCAACTCCTGCGAGCGGTATTTGGGCATGACGCGCACCAGCGAGCCGTTGCGCAGGCCGTCAATCGCCGCATACAGCGGCAGTACGCCAACGCCCATGCCGCTGGTGATCGCGGTTTTCATCGCGTCGGCCGAGTTCACCAGGAACGGGGAGCTGTTGATGGTGACCATTTCCTGGCCGTCAGGGCCGTCGAAGGCCCATTTTTCCAGGGGGATGACCGGGCTGACCAGGCGCAGGCAGGCGTGGTTGAGCAGGTCGCTGGGTTTTTGCGCGCAGCCGTTGGCTTTGACGTAGGCCGGGGAGGCGCAAACGATGCTGTAGGTGATGCCCAGACGTTGGGAAACGAAGCCCGAGTCCGGCAGTTCGCTGGCGAGCACGATGGACACGTCGTAACCCTCGTCCAGCAGGTCCGGCACTCGGTTGGCCATGGTCAGGTCAAAGGTCACGTCCGGGTGAGTCTTGCGGTAGCGGGCGATGGCGTCGATCACGAAGTGCTGGCCGATGCCGGTCATGGTGTGCACTTTCAGCTGGCCGGCCGGGCGCGCATGGGCGTCGCTGGCTTCGGCTTCGGCTTCTTCGACATAAGCCAGGATTTGCTCGCAGCGCAGCAGGTAGCGCTTGCCGGCTTCGGTCAGGGCAATGCGTCGGGTTGTTCGGTTGAGCAGACGGGTTTGCAGGTGGGCTTCCAGGTTGGAGACCGCGCGCGAGACGTTGGCGGTGGTGGTGTCCAGTTGCACGGCGGCAGCGGTGAAGCTGCCGGCCTCGGCCACGTAACTGAAGGCGCGCATGTTTTGCAAAGTGTCCATGGGGTGCTCTCGGGTTCGATGGCAAATTGTGACACGAAGTTTCAGGATCTGAGACCCCAGACTTAAGGATTATCTCGTTAACGGTAACAAAGATTCACAGGAATCCCAGCTTATCGCCATTCCGGTCGCCCAATAGAATTGCGCCGATCGTTGTACCTCCCCTCCTCAGGAATCTTCAGCAGTGCCGCGTCGCATCAGCAGAGCGCTTCAGCCGCTCAGTATTCTGGCTTTAACCCTGGTAATCAGCGGCTGCATCGGAACCGAAGGTATTGCCCCGCAGGGCAAGACGCTGGAGGCCAATTCCCTGGCCACCGACGAGGCCATCCAGAGCGCCGCGCAGGATGCTCATTGGCCCACCGCCCAATGGTGGCAGGCCTATGGCGACCCGCAACTGAACCATTGGATCGAACTCGCCGTGCAAGGCAGCCCGTCCCTGGCCATGGCCGCCGCGCGGGTGCGTCAGGCCAAATCCATGGCCGGTGTCGCCGAAGCGGCCGAATCGTTGCAGATCAATGGCGAGTCCACGCTCAAGCGCCACAACTGGCCCACCGATCAGTTCTATGGTCCGGGCGATCTGGCCAACAGCACCACCTGGGATAACAACGCCGCGCTGGGTTTCAGTTACGCCCTCGATCTCTGGGGGCGCGAAAGCAATGCCAGCGAACGTGCCGTGGACATGGCCCACATGACCGTCGCCGAAGCGCGTCAGGCGCAGCTCGAATTGCAGAGCAACATCGTGCGTGTCTATATCGAACTCTCGCTGCATTACGCGCAGCGGGACATTGTCGAGGCGACCCTCAAGCAGCAACAGCAGATCCTCGATCTGGCGCAAAAACGCCTGGATGGTGGCATCGGCACCCATTTCGAGGTCAGCCAGGCCGAAGCGCCGCTACCGGAAACCCACCGGCAGATCGATGCACTGGATGAAGAAATCGCCTTGAGCTGCAATCAGCTGGCTGCGCTTGCGGGCAAGGGACCGGGGGAGGGCGCGCAATTGCAGCGGCCGACGCTGTCGCTGGGCGCGGCGCTGAAGCTGCCGTCGTCATTGCCGGCGCAGTTGCTCGGTCAACGCCCGGACGTGGTCGCCAGCCGCTGGCAAGTGGCGGCACAGGCCCGGGGCATCGATGTGGCGCATGCCGGTTTCTACCCCAACGTCGATCTGGTCGGCAGCCTCGGCTACATGGCCACCGGCGGCGGGGCATTGGAGTTTTTGACCGGCAGGAAACTCAATTACAGCGTGGGGCCGGCGATTTCCTTGCCGATTTTCGACGGCGGGCGTTTACGCGCGCAGCTGGGTGAAGCCTCGGCCGGTTATGACATCGCCGTGGCCCGGTACAACCAGACCCTGGTCAATGCGCTGAAAAACATCTCCGATCAGTTGATCCGTCGCGAGTCCATGGACAAGCAGCAAACCTTCGCTGCCGAGTCGGTGGCTACCGCGCAGAAAACCTATGACATCGCGATGATCGCCTACCAGCGCGGGCTCACCGATTACCTCAACGTACTCAACGCCCAGACCCTGCTGTTCAAGCAGCAGCAAGTTCAGCAGCAGGTTCAGGCCGCGCGGCTCCGCGCCCATGCCGGGCTGGTGACGGCGCTCGGTGGCGGGCTCGGTGCAGGCAACGATGTGCCCGAAGACAGCCAGACCGCCGCACCCAAAACCCCGAGTCTTTTGCGTTGAACACAATCCCGCTCCCACCGGTCCTGAGTCTGGACTTGATTTCATTGAGCAGGATTTCATGACGCCCTTGCCCGCACCTTTGCGCTGGCTGTATTCCCTTGAATGGCGCCGGGGTTTCTTCGACTGGGCGCGCAGCGACGGCGTGACCTGGGTGTACATTTTCAAGGTACTGATCGCGGCGTTCCTCACGCTCTGGCTGGCCATGCGCCTGGAGTTGCCGCAACCGCGCACGGCGATGATCACCGTGTTCATCGTCATGCAGCCGCAAAGCGGCCAGGTGTTCGCCAAGAGTTTCTATCGCTTCCTTGGCACCCTGGCCGGCTCAGCGGTGATGGTGGCGCTGATTGCCTTGTTCGCGCAGAACACCGAACTGTTTCTCGGTTCGCTGGCGATCTGGGTCGGCATTTGCTCGGCCGGCGCGGCGCGCAGTCGCAACTTCCGCGCCTACGGTTTTGTGCTGGCCGGTTACACCGCGGCGATGGTCGGATTGCCGGCGCTGGCGCATCCCGATGGCGCGTTCATGATGGCGGTCTGGCGGGTGCTGGAAATCTCCCTGGGGATTCTCTGCTCGACCCTGGTCAGCGCCGCGATCCTGCCGCAAACCGCCAGTGCCGCGATGCGCAACGCTTTGTACCAGCGCTTCGGGGCGTTCGCCTTGTTCGTAACGGACGGCTTGCGCGGCCGCAGTAAACGCGAGGCATTCGAAGCCAGCAACGTGCGCTTCATCGCTGAGACGGTGGGTCTGGAAGGCTTGCGCAGTGTCACCGTGTTTGAAGACCCGCACATGCGTCGACGCAACGGTCGGCTCAGTCGCCTTAACAGCGAGTTCATGGGCATTACCACCCGTTTCAACGCCTTGCATCAGTTGCTCGAGCGCCTGCGCAGCAATGGTGCCGATCACGTGGGGGCGGCGATCAAACCGGGTTTGCAGGATCTGGCCGAGTTGCTCGACGGCTACAGCGGTCGTGCCCTTACCAGCGCCGATGCAGCACGATTGGTCACGGCCCTGACGGCCTACAAGCAAGGTTTGCCGGCGCGGGTGCGCAGTCTGCGGGCAGTTTTCCAGGAGAACAATCCGAGCGACGCTGAGCAACTGGATTTCCACACCGCGTATGAACTGCTCTATCGCTTCGTCGATGATTTGCACAGTTATGCACAGACCCACGCGTCCCTGGCGGATCACAGCCATGAGCGCGAGCGTTGGGACGAGCCCTTCACCCCGCAAACCAACTGGCTGGCGGCTGCGGCGTCGGGGATTCGGGCGTCGTTCATTCTGCTGGTGCTGGGCAGCTACTGGGTGGCCACGGCGTGGCCGAGCGGGGCGACCATGACCTTGGTCGCCGCCGCCACCGTGGGCCTGTCTGCCGCCACGCCGAACCCCAAACGCATGGCATTCCAGATGGCGTGCGGCACCTTGCTTGGGGCCGTGATCGGTTTCGTCGAGATGTTCTTCATCTTCCCCTGGATCGACGGTTTCCCCTTGTTGTGCGTGATGCTCGCGCCGGTGTTCGTGCTCGGCGCGTTCTTCGCATCGCGGCCGCAATACGCCGGGGTCGGGGTGGGCTTGCTGATCTTCTTCAGCATCGGTTCGGTGCCGGACAATCTCACGGTGTACAACCCCTACACCTTTATCAACGATTACATCGCCATGGTGCTCGGCATGCTGGTGTGCGCGGCGGCGGGGGCGATCATCCTGCCGCCCAACAGCCGCTGGTTGTGGCGACGGCTGGAGCAGGACCTGCGCGGGCAAGTGGTGTACGCCATCAGCGGCAAACTCAAGGGCCTGGCGTCGAGTTTCGAAAGCCGCACCCGCGACCTGGTGCATCAGGCCTACGGCTTCGCGGCGGGGCAGCCGCAGGTGCAGCGCGATCTGCTGCGCTGGATGTTCGTGGTGCTGGAAGTTGGCCACGCCATCATCGAGTTGCGCAAGGAGCAAGCGATCCTGCCGGTGCACCCGGCCTATGCCGAATCCCAGCCATGGCGCCAGGCGATCCGCGTCATGGGCCGCGCGCTGGTGCGGCTGTTTCTGCAACCGGGGCAGAGCAATCTGGAACGCGCATTGATCGCGGTCGACCATGCGATCAGCCGTGTGCAGGCCACCGACGAACCCTTCGCCCCGCACTTCGATACTTCGGCATTGCGTCGGGTGAAAAGCTACTTGCACTTCATCCGCACCTCGCTGCTGGACCCGCAGTCGCCGTTGTCCAGCTATGCCCCCGTCACCGCCAAGCCCCAAGGACTTGAACATGCCCCGTGAAATCGCCTTCCACGGCGTGTACATGCCCACCATGACCCTGATGTTTCTGATAGCCGCCGTGCTGGCCTGGGCGTTCGACCGGTTTCTCGCCGGGTTCGACCTGTATCGCTTTTTCTGGCACCCGGCGTTGCTGCGCCTGAGTCTGTTTACCTGTCTGTTCGGCGCTTTGGCGCTGACTGTCTACCGTTGACTCTCTATCACTGAGAATGCCCTGATGAAAAAGCTTTTCAGCCTGCTCGCCACCCTGCTGGTATTGGTCCTGGCGATATGGATCGGCCGCACCCTCTGGGTGCATTACATGCAGACGCCATGGACCCGCGACGGCCGGGTACGCGCCGATATCATCAACGTCGCCGCCGACGTCACCGGCGAAGTGGTAAACGTGCCGGTGCGTGACAACCAGTTGGTGAAGAAGGGCGACCTGTTGATGCAGATCGACCCCGAGCACTACCGCCTCGCGGTCAAACAGGCACAGTCACTGGTGGCCTCGCGCAAGGCCACGTGGGAGATGCGCAAGGTCAACGCCCATCGCCGCGCGGATCTGGACAATCTGGTGATCTCCAAAGAAAACCGCGACGACGCCAGCAACATCGCCGACTCGGCCCTGGCCGATTACCAACAGGCCCAGGCGCAACTCGAAGCCGCCGAGCTCAACTTCAAACGCACTGAAGTCCGTGCGGCGGTGGACGGTTACGTGACCAACCTCAACGTCCATCGCGGCGACTATGCACGCATCGGCGAAGCGAAAATGGCCGTGGTCGACATGAACTCGTTCTGGGTCTACGGCTTCTTCGAAGAAACCAAACTGCCCCACGTGCGCGTCGGCGACAAGGCCGACATGCAACTGATGAGCGGCGAAGTGCTCAAGGGGCATGTGGAAAGCATTTCACGCGGGATCTACGACCGTGACAATCCGGAAAGTCGCGAGTTGATTGCCGACGTGAACCCGACCTTCAATTGGGTGCGTCTGGCGCAGCGGGTGCCGGTGCGGATTCACATTGATGAAGTGCCGGAGGGCGTACTCCTTGCCGCGGGGATTACGTGTACGGTGGTGGTGAAGGCTGTGGCTGGTGAGTAGGGATCGCCCCCTTCACTGTCCACGTCTACAAACACCCCTATCCTGAAGAATAGAGGTGTGTTTGTTGGCAGGACCGATCAACCCCGATAGCCATAAACATGGCCGACCGCACCGCCCACTCCCAGCGTGTTGCCTGCCAGCAGGATCCGCCCGTTGGCTTGTATCTGAAGCTGGGTCGGAGTCGTGACCAGTTCGGTGTCTTCCACGATGGCGCCGTATTGGCCGAAACTGCGGTCGATCAAACCGTCGGCCTGATAGCGTGCGGCGTAGAGGCGCCTGGAGCCTCCGGCAGCGAGAATTTTTCCGTCAACCTGTCGTTGGCCGCACACCCATTCGTTGCCATGTTCAGGATCAAATAGCGTCAGCACCGGTCGGCCGCTATTGAATGCCGGGTGTGGATTTCCAGTGGATTCCAGACCCACCAGCAGTCCCCAGTTTCTTTGTGCGGTGCTGGCTTGGCCGACACCGACGACCTTGCCTTCGCCAGTGTCGATCAGGTCATGAACGATCACCGTGCCATTGGATATGGTCAGCGTCGAGAAACCTGGCGTCTCCAGGCTGCCGTAGTTGCTATCAAGTTCTCCTGTGTGTGAATAACATGCGATATAGCCAAGTGTTTCGAAAGTTGCTGAGCGTGCACTTCCAGCGACCAGAATAGCGTCCTGCTGCACTAACAGAGCATTGACTGAAGTCTCGGAAAAAGATGGGTGTTTAATTTGCAATCTGCCACTTTCGTTGAAGCTTTTATCCAGATTGCCCTTGCTGTCCACGAGTACTACCTCGCCGGTTGAAGTATCTCCATTGAGGTAAGTAGCGCTGACGAGAATTTTACCGCCCTCGAGTAGTTGCAGGTTACTGGAGTCGCTGACCAGATCTCCCAGGGAACTGTTGTCGATAATTACGCATCCCTGCCCGCCAAAGGTTTGGTCAATCGCGCCCTCCGGGTCGAAGCGGGTGATCACCAGGCGCTTGGGGCTGAAGACGTCTGTTTTCCGCGACCAGCCCAGCATCAGGATATATCCGTCGGCCTGTATGACCAGCTTTCCGCCGGCTGAGTCGTAGCCATTGGGGAAGTTGCCATGTACCAGACCGTTGTCTGCGAAGGAGGTGTCCAGGCTGCCATCAGGGTTGAATCGTGCCAGGCCATAAAGCCCTTTCAAGTCACGGGCGAGCCATGCACCGACCAGCATTTTGTCGTCTGCGAGTACTTGAATGCCTTTTACATGCCGATCGTGGTCAAGTTCGTGCTCAAGTTTATACAAGTTGATGACACCGTTTTCGCCAAACGCCGGATCACGATCACCAGGCACTGAAAAAGATAATTGGTTGTGAGTGATAACGTCCATATTGTTGCCTTTCTATAATTTGGTTGTCAGAAAGTCCCAGCCCATTTCTTTATGGGCTAGCAGGCAAGTTATAGGGCAGGTAATTGCTTGGCGAGAGGGGGGAGGTCATTGAATATTTGAATATGTTTCTATTGCCCTGTAAGGGTGCGGCATACAAAGTTAATCTCACAGGGCAAGGGAAATTTTAAAGGTTGGCGGTGTTGGGGGCGGGGACATTCAACTGCAGAAAGTCTCCTGCAAATGCCGCCAAAGCACCTTGCCATCCACTTGCTTCTCGAACACCACGGTCGAGCGGCGGTCCGAATGCAACCCCGTGGCGTCGGTCTGTTGCTCCCGATAACTGACGGTCGCGCCACCGTTGTGCAATGCAAGGCCGCGCAACTCGCTGAGCTGGATGCGAAACCCGAGCTTCTTGCCGCCGGCCAGCATGAATAGCTGTTCAAGCGCGTCGAAGTCCAGCACTCGGCCCAAGGGCGAGACCATGGAGAACTGCGGCGAAAAACGGGTCAGCAGGCGCTCGAGTTCGGACGCATCCTGCTCCTCGGCCAGCCATTTTTCGATGGCTACGTGGGCCTGGATTACTTCGTCGAAGTAGTCGGTGAAGTCGGTGAAGTCGGTCATGTTGGGTCCTCAAATTCTGTGGTGTCGACTCGGTCTCAAAGTTGCCCTCGCAACCCGAACCGCTTCATCAACGCCGATTCCAGCAAGCCTTTGGGCAACAACCCCGCCATCAACGGCAACGCCCGACTGCCATTACCCAACCGCACCAGCCGTGGCGGCTTGCTCTGCTGCACGGCCTTGAGCAGAGCGGCGGCGAATTCACTGGCCGGGGTCGGGTTGTCCTGGGACGCCTTGGCCCGTGCGCGAATGCCTTCACGCAGTGGAAACCACGGCGATTGCTCGCTGATCAATTGCTCGGCTTCATGGCCGGCGTTCCTGGCGAAACTGGACGCAATGGCGCCGGGCTGAACTTCCATGACACGCACGCCAAACGGTGCCAGTTCCATGCGCAAGGCATCGCTCAAGGCGTGCACGGCAGCCTTGGACGCGCAGTAGGCGCCTGCGAACGGAGTGACCAGTACCCCCGACACGCTGCCGATGTTCACCACGATTCCTTTGACCCGGCGCAGCACCGGAAACAACGCGCGGGTCACCCCAACGATGGAAAAGACATTGGTTTCGAACTGGCGCTGCATCGCCTGCACACCGCCATCGAGCAACGGCCCCATGGCGCCGTAACCGGCGTTATTGATCAGCACATCGAGGCCGCCAAGCTGCTGGCTGATCCGTTCACTCAACTGTTCAAGTGCCTGGCCGTCGTTGACATCGAGTTGCACGGCGGTGAAGCCGGCAGTACTCAGCACCGCCACGTCTTCAGCCTTGCGTGCAGTGGCCCAGACTTCGAATCCGGCGCTTTTGAACGCATCGGCGAGGGCGCGGCCGATGCCGCTGGAACATCCGGTAATCAACGCAACGGGCATGGCGCGGTCCTTGTGCAATCAGTGGGGGAAGCTGGTTGGGGAAAGTTCAGTCAGAAAAACTACCCTGTAAACGCTCGGCACGAAACTCCAGGGTTTCCGGGCGGTAGCCTGGGCGTAGCGGCGGCAGCGGCAAACAGTCTTCCCAGCTGCCACCTGCCAGCAATTCGCCCGGGCCACGGTAGCGGGGGGCGGAGTATTGATTGTCGGCGAGGTTGACCGTGTCGCCGGGCGCATAAGCGGCTACCCGCCAACGCAATTCGGTCAGTGGTACGTCGTTGCCGTTGTTCATGGTCAATTGCAGCGGGCGGTCGGCGGGGCAGTGTTGCGGCGCGTAGCTGATGCGCAGCTCCAGGCGTTGGAGTTGCTTGAGTTCGCGGTGATCCATCCAGATGACCCAGGTGGCGACGATGCCCAGCCCCACGGCGGCGGCCATGGACACGGGCAGGGCCTTGGCCGGATAGCGCAGCAACAGGATCAGCCAGGTGATGACCAGCAGGACGCCGATGAACATGACGCGCAAACCTCGGGAATGGAAGGACCATCGTACCTAAGCGTGGTAGGGATTGGCGATGGGGGAGATTTTTGTGGTGACTGTAAAGGCCTCATCGCGGGCAAGCCCGCTCCCACAGTATTGAAGTTGAACACAAGATCTGTGACCAACCACAAAACCCTGTGGGAGCGGCGGTGCGACGATTCGACTTGCCCGCGATGAGGCCGGATGAGGCAACACAAAATTCCGACAAAAAAGCCCCTGTCCACCCCACTGCGGATAGGGGACGCAGCGGGCTGGACGGGGGCTTTTGTTTTGCTTGAGGCTTACTGCGCGATGGTCTTCACCGAAACCCCACGCTCGATTGGCGTAGTACGCCCGTAGATATCTTCAAACCGCTCGATATCGTCCTCGCCCAGATAGCTGCCCGATTGCACTTCGATGATCTCGAGTGGAATCTTGCCAGGATTGCGCAGGCGGTGAACCGAGGCGATCGGGATGTAGGTCGACTGGTTTTCAGTCAGCAGGAATACATTTTCATCGCAGGTCACCTCGGCGGTGCCGCTGACGACGATCCAGTGTTCGGCACGATGGTGGTGCATTTGCAGCGACAGGCACGCGCCCGGTTTGACCGAGATGTGCTTGACCTGGAAGCGCCCGCCCATGTCCACCGAATCGTACGAGCCCCACGGACGATAGACTTCGCAGTGGTTCTGGGTTTCGCTGCGGCCCTGTTCGTTGAGGGTGTTGACCATCTGCTTCACGCCTTGGACCTTGTCCTTGTGCGCAATCATCATGGCGTCCTTGGTTTCGACGACGACGATGTTTTCCAGGCCGATCACCGATACCAGTTTGCCGTTGCCATGGATCATGCAGTTGCGGCTGTCCTGGACCACCACATCGCCTTTGGTAACGTTGCCGTTGGCGTCTTTTTTGTTCACTTCCCAAAGCGACGACCAGCAGCCGACATCGCTCCAGCCCGCGGTCAGCGGCACCACGCAGGCGCGCTGGGTTTTTTCCATCACCGAATAGTCGATGGAGTTGTCCGGGCAGCAGGCGAAGGTGGCTTCGTCGATGCTGACGCTGTCGGCATCTTGCTGGCTGCGTTCCAGGGTCAGCAGACAGGTGTCGTAGATGTCCGGATCGTGCTTTTTCAGTTCTTCGAGGAAGCGGCTGGCGCGGAACAGGAACATGCCGCTGTTCCAGAAGTAGCCACCGGACTGGACGAACTCGGTGGCACGTTTCACGTCGGGTTTTTCCACGAAATGCGAAACGCGGCTGACGCCTTCGGGCAGCAGCGAATCGTTGATCGACTTGATGTAGCCGTAGCCGGTTTCCGGTTTGGTGGCCGGTACGCCAAACAGCACCATTTCGCCGTTTTCAGCGGCAACGGTGGCCAGGGCCAGGGCGCGTTGCAGGGCTTTCTGATCTTCCAGCACGTGGTCGGCCGGCAGCACCAGCATCAACTCGTCGCGACCTTCATTGACCAGCATCATCGCGGTCAAGGCCACGGCCGGCGCGGTGTTGCGGCCGAACGGTTCCATCAGGACACGCTGGGTTTCCAGTTTGCGGGCGGCCAGCTGTTCGTTGACGATGAAGCGGTGGTCCTTGTTGCAGACCACGATCGGGGTGTCCATGCCTTCGAAGACCAGGCGCTCCAGGGTTTGCTGGAACAGCGTGTGTTCGCCGGTCAGGGCCAGAAACTGTTTAGGGAACTGCTTACGGGAAAGCGGCCAAAGACGTGAGCCGCTACCACCTGACAAGATCACCGGAATCATGTTGTTACTCCTTGAAAATCGTTTGGTTAGGCTTTTGTGGGAGCTAGCCTGCTGGCGATGGCATCACCTCGGTACATCAGCAAAACCGAGTTGCCTGCATCGCCGGCAGGCCGGCTCCCACAGAGAGCCGGGGCAGTTCGGAAAATTCTTTAGCGCGTCGACACCGGGCGTTTCACCCAGACCGGCGACAGGCTGCTGCCGTTGCCGGTGACGTACAGCACCGCCGCTTCACCGCGCTCCAGGGCGACCGGCTTCACGTCGCCGACTTTCTTGTCGCCATCGTATAGCGCCAGGCTGACTTTCACCGGGTTGATTTCACGCTCGCCACGGCCCTTGGCGGCAACGTTAGGCACTACGTCGGTCTTGCCATCGGCGGTTTTCAGGGTCAGTGCCTTGTCACTGAGGTTCTGCACGCGCACCAGGGATTTCTGTTTGTTCTTGAACGGCGGCTCTTCGATCAGTTGCGGCGCGCCGCCGGCGTTGTTGACCAGGGTGTAATAGTGATCGCCGGCCAGTTTCACCGGCAGGGTCTGGCTGCCGACCTTGGCGCTGTAGTCGCCGCCCGGCATGAAGCTGAAGTCAGTGCTGGACAGTGGCGCGACGTCGCTCAGGTTGGTGCTGCCGACGGTGGCGCTGACTTCAGCGTTGGCGGCGTTGTAGACACGCACGAAGGTCGAGCCTTTCGGCGCGATCGGGCCGTACAGTGCGGAGTCGCCGGCGGCAAAGGCCTGCATCGAGAGCACACTCATACCAGCAACCAGTGCAAAGGTCTTGGCGAGACGACGAGGAGTAGTAGTGAAAGTCATGGTAGTACCTCTCTCTTTCAGTTTTGCGCCCGGTCGGGCGTCTCGGATTTAGTGTTTGCGGCTACGTTTTGTTGGCGGGCGCCGGCTTGTTTAAGCTCTGCGACCCACTGCGGGTCGGCGTCGCCGATTTCGTTGTTCACAGGCAGATATCGTTCAGGAAACTCCCAGATCAGCACCTGTGGCGGGCTGTTCTTGAAAGCGTCGCTTTTGAGGTAGCTGAGCATCGGCAGAACCGGGCCGTGACCGTCTTCGGCGTAACTGACCACGTCGCTGCGCAGGGCTTGTTTCAGCGCGCCCACAAAATTCCAGTTGGGGTTGGCGCTGTAGCTGGTGCCGATCAGCGCAACCGGCACTTCGGTGTTGGCGAACAGCGCGTCGTCACCGGCCGGTTGGTCACCAGCGGCTACAGTGTTGCGTTTCTGCAAAGGTTCTTGCGCCGGCATCAGGTTTTCGAACAGCGGGTCCAGCGGCAGGAACAGACGCAGATCGCCCTTGTGGGTGATTTTTTCCGCAGGCTCGGTGACGAAGTCTTGCGGATCGCCGCTCAAGGGGAACTTGTCGGCAATGGTCTTGGCCAGTCGGTTGGCGGCGATCTCGGCACCTTCCGGGGTCCAGTGGGTGTCGGTACGCAGGAACACTTGCTTGCCGTCGCGTTTGGCTGCTTGCAATGGTCCCAGCAAATCAGGAGCAGGAATCCGGTCGGCGGCCAGGCGCTGGTGGAAATCCTTGTAGAGGTTGGCGTGGATGCTAGCCGGTTTCACCTCGCCGAGGTGTTCCGGGTACAGGCGTACCTTGGCCGGCACCACCGCCATCACCAGTTGCACGCCTTGCGCTTTCAAGGTCTGGCGCACGCCTTCAACCAGCGCGTAGTTGCCTTGCAGGTTCAACTCTTCGTTGACGATCGGGTGGAACTCTTCATCGCTGTACAACCATTGGTCGCGACCGAGTACCACACCCGGACGACCTTCGTTGAACAGTTTGAAATCCAGCGCCGCCCAGAGGTTGGTGCCCAGGCGCTTGATCGGGAACTCGTCGTCGTAGTGCGTCTCCACGGCTTTGGTCCAGCGACCGTTGAGTACCGTTGCATCGGCGTTGGTACTGAAGCCCAGGAAGCTGCGAACCGACCACAGGCCCAGGGCCAGCAGGGTCACCAGGAACAGGGCGATGTAGAAGATGCGTAATGAGCGGGTCATGGTCAGATCCCTCAGAACTGGAAGTAAAGGAACGGCGAGAAGCTTTGCGCCGAGAGTTTGAGAATCGAGGCGATGAACAGCAGCAGGACCAGGGCGCGCATCACGTAGCGCGACCAGTCATCCGTCCAGTAGGCCGGTTGCACCTGGGCTTCGACGCCGACGGTGTAACCAGGCTGGTGAATGCTGGACGGGTTATCCCCAGGCACGGCCTTGATGGTTCCGGCTGTCGCGGCGGACGGGCCATCCGCATCGACATTCACCGCAGGCTTGGTCTTCGCTGGCTGTTGATTGCTGTAGAAGTCGCGCAAGCCAAAGAACGCCAGGGTCACGTACGCCACGATCAGCGTCGCCACTTGCAGGCCGGTGAGGCTGGCCTGGTTGAGTTCCGACAGCGACCAGTCTCCGAAGCTGAACATCGCGCCGTACATGCGACCGGCCACGTGCAGGTTTTCCGCACGGAAAATCACCCAGCCCATGACCACCAACAGGAAGGTCAGCGCCCAGCGGATCGGGTTGAAGCTGCGCGGAGAAGTGTTCAGACCGATGGCTTTTTCAATGGCCAGCCACATGCCGTGCCACGCACCCCAGACGATGTAGGTGATGTTCGCCCCATGCCACAGACCACCGAGCAGCATGGTCAGGAACAGGTTGCGATAGGTCGTCAGCGTGCCTTTGCGGTTGCCGCCCAGGGTGATGTACAGATAGTCGCGCAGCCAGGTCGACAGGCTGATGTGCCAGCGCCGCCAGAACTCGGTGATCGACTGGCTGATGTACGGCTGCTTGAAGTTTTCCATGAAGCGGAAACCCATCATCAAGCCCAGGCCGATGGCCATGTCGCTGTAGCCGGAGAAGTCAAAGTACAGCTGCGCGGTGTACGCCAGTGCACCAAGCCAGGCATCGCCCGTGGTCGGGTTTTGCAGGGCGAAGCAATGGTCGGCCACCACCGCCAGGGTGTCGGCGATGAACACCTTCTTGATGAAACCCTGCATGAACCGCGTGCAGCCCTCGGAGAATTTGTCGAGGGTGTGGGTACGGTTGTTGAACTGATCGGCGAGGTCACGAAAACGCAACACGGGGCCGGCGATCAGGTGCGGGAAGATCGCCACGAACGCCGCGAAGTCGATCAGGTTGCGGGTCGCCGGGGTGTCACCACGGTAGACGTCGATGATGTAGCTGATGGACTCGAAGATGTAGAACGAGATCCCGATCGGCAACAGCACGTGGGTCAGGATGAACGGCTCCAGGCCCACCGAGGTCATCATGGCGTTGATGCTGTCGACGCCGAAGTTGGCGTACTTGAAGTAGCCGAGGATGCACAGGTCGACGACCACGCCGAGCAGCAACCAGCGCTGTGCCGGTTTGGTCCTGACCCCGGCGGCGCCCACTTTCAGGCCGATCCAGTAGTTCCACAGCGTGACGGCGGCGAACAACGCCAGGAAGTCCACACGCCACCAGGCGTAGAACATGTAGCTGGCGATCAGCAGCAGCAAATTGCGATAGCGTTGCCCGCTCAGGTAGTACAAGCCGAGAAAGATCGGCAAGAACAAAAACAGGAACACGTTGGACGAAAAAACCATCCCGATCTCTCCTTGTTTGAATCAACAGTCAAGGGCCAACGGCCCCCCCAAACCCCCCACGAAAAATCGGGGGATGTCACTCAAATCTCAAATCTTGCACAGATCCCTGTGGGAGCGGGCTTGCCCGCTCCCACAGGATCTTCATTCCACAGGGAAAACTGCTAACTCCCTTTGTCGCCCTTCTCATTCGCCGGGTCATAGACCTTGGTCAGGTCACCCCCGAGGCGGAAGGTCTTGAACGGTTGCATCTCGTGTTTCTTCTCCAGCACCTGCGGCGAGCAGGTGTAGAGCGTGCAGAACGGTTCAAGCCAGGCGAATTTGGAGTCGACCTTCAAGTCGGTCATGTCCTGCTCTTTACCGTTCTTTTTCTCGAACTCGTCCGGGTCTTTCACCCCGGCAAGCACGCGATCACCCAGGCGCTTGAGGGCGCTGTTGTTTTCCTGGCGCAGATCCACACCGTTGACCTGGGCGAAACTGGCGATCATCGCCAGCGGCGGCAGGGCGTAGTTGTGGTAGGCGAGGGCGCGTTGCTGGCGCTTGAGTTCGTTGGGCAAGAAGCCCTGGGCGTCGACCTGATTGACGCCGACCTTGTATTCCTTCACCGCCCAATCGAACAGGTCGCGGCGGTTAGTGGCGATGGACGTTGCCATCACCGACCAGGCAGCCCAGTACGAATGGTTGTTGGTTTTGTCCAGCGGCAGGTTGTCCCAGTCGCTGATCACCTGATCGGCCATTTTGCTGAACCAGGCTTCAATCAGCTGCGACTCCTGCTGATGGTTGGCCAGCGGATGGGAGTCGGAGAACTTCAGGCGAATGTACGACGAAGCCATGCTGCCCAACGCCCATTTGCGCATGGACTTGCCGGTGTGGTTGAAGTCCTTGGACATCAACGCATCCGCCCGAGCCCACGTAACCAGCCAATTCAATGTGCATTCCAGCTGTTCCGGACGACCGTCACGCATGAACTGCATCACCTGCTTGCTGGTGCCGCGCTCGATTTTGGTGATGTCGGCGGTGCTGTCGCGGAAGGCTTTTTCCGATTGCACGTTCAGTGTCGAACGGGCCTTGTCCGAGCCTTCGTACTTGCTGCGAAACTGCAGCGAACCGGTGTACGGCGTCGGCATGGCGTCACAGCCTTCGCTCTTGTCGCCGGTTTTGACTTTCTCGATCGGCGCGAAGTAGCCCTGAGGCGGACGCAATGGCGCGGCCGCTTGAGTCGCGCCGGCGAACATCGCCAGGCTCAAAAGCGTCAGTGTTGCAAGTTTCGGATTTCGCATAGCAGACCTCATTGCCCGGCTGAAGCGGTACGTTGCTCCGCGCCCGGGAATACGTTGCGTTTGCAGATTTTCGCTTCGACTTTCTGCGGCGCGGCACCTGCTTTTTCAGGTCCCTGGATTTCGACGGCCAGCAGATTCTGCGAGGCCCAGTCTTCGTCCGTGCGCAACTCGAAGGCGAAACGCCCGTCGGTGTCGGAGGTTTCCGGTTTGTCGATCTTGATGTCCTCGTGGCGCCCGTTCATGTACCAGAGGGTGGCTTGCAGGGTTTTCACCGAGGTATCGGCGAAGCGAATGTCGACCTGGTGACTGCTGTTGCGCAGGTCGAGGTTTTTGCTGTTGACCATCAATTCGTTTTTGCCCGGTTTCAAAGTGGTGCTGCCGGACATCTGTGTAGCCTTGCCTTCGCAACCGTTGTCCAGCAGCGCCATCATCTGGCGGTAGATGGTTTCCTGGTCGAGGCGATAGAGCGGTGAGAATTCCCAGATGAGAATTTTCGGCGGGTTCTTCTGGAATTCGTCGCTGCCCAGGTATTGCAGCATCGAACCTTCCAGGCCACCGCCGGGGAACGCCACGTTGAGAATGTCGGCGCCGATGGCCTCTTCGAGGAAACCGGCGAAGTTGTAGTTCTTGCCGCTGTGGCTGGTGCCGACCAGGGTGATTTCCGGATTGCCGGAATCGCCGAACAGATCGCCATCGCCCGCTTCGCCTTTGGGCTCGGTGGTGAATTGATCCATGTACTGGATCGCGTAGCTGGTGCCGCAGAGTTGACCGGCCATGTTGTGCAATGTTCCGGTCTTGCCCATGCGACCCGACTTATGGGTCTCGAATTCGCGCTTGGGAATGTCGGCGAAGGCCGGGATCTGCTTGACTTTCTCGGCGACGATTTTCGCCGTGCGCTGGGCACCGTACGGGGTCCAGTGCTGGTCGCCACGGAAGTAGAAGTCGTGGGCGGGCAGGGTCTCAGGCAGTTGTTCGTTGGTCAGCGGCGACAGGTCCGGCACTACATAACCCATCTGCGCGAAACGGCCGAGCATGGTCTTGTAGTTCTTCAATGCCTTGTCGAAATCGAAGCTGGCTTTCTCGGCCGGGTTGAGCTTGTTGCGGTTTACCAGGCCACGGGTCGGCTGGTAGACGATCACCAGCTCCACGCCTTTGCTCTTGAACGCATCGTGCAGTTGCTTCATGCGTTTGTAGCCGGCGGGGGTGGTGTCGAACTCGGTGCGCAAGTCCTCTTGCGTACGGAACAGCCAGTCACCCTGGGCCTGCACCAGCGTGGTGAAGTTCTGCTGGTAGCGGGTGGTGTAATTCTTCGGGTCGTGGGCGGCCGGGCACAGGCTGCAGCACGGCTCGGCCGAGAATTTTGGCGCCTGGGGTTCATCGGCACGCGCGCCGGTGCTGGCGGCGAGAATGCCGGCGGTCAAGGCCGACAGGCTGAGTAATTTGATCAAGTGTGGGTGCATAAAATTATCCTCAGTCCCGCATTTCGGTCTGGCGTTCGACAGGGTCGATCAGCACGGCTTTCTGCTGGCGCACCAGCAGGTCGAGAATTTCATCCTGGCGCTCGCCGAGAATCCCCGAGAAGCTGATGCCGCTGGATTTGGTCGGGGCAAGCATGGACACGCGATACAGCTCGACGCTCAGCGGCGAGTCGATGGACAGCGGGCCGCTGCCGTTGGCCGCCAGTTCACCACCGACCACGATCAGCGACACCTGGGCGTCGAACGGGTCGAGCTTGATGTCGCGGTCGGTGTTGGACAGGTCTTTGATGTGCCCGTAGACGCCGGTCAGGCCGTTGGCCATGGCGATGTTTTCGTAAAGGCGGATGTTTACGCTGTTACGAATGCGGATGCCGTGGCGACGGTTGCTGAGTACCTTGTTGCCCCACAGCAGGTTGTCGGCACTCTCGTAAAGGGTGATGCCGTCAGTGTGGTTCTGGTAGATCTCGTTGTGGGCAATGATGTTGTTGACGCTGTTACGGTCGATCACGATGCCGGACAACTTGTTGTCGTAGCTGCGGTTGTTGAAGATGAAGCTGTCGTTGACCTCACGGGAAATAATGATCCCGTGCTTCTTCTTGGTACCAAACACCGTGTTGTCGGCAATGATCAGACCGTGGGAACGGTCGTGTGGGTCGATGCCGTAGACGATGTTGTCCTTGTAGGTGTTGCCCTTGACTACGAAGTCGCGGGTTTCGTAGCAGTAGAAGCCGTACCACATGTCCGAGAACTCGGAGCCGACGATCCAGCCGGTCGGTTCAGGACGATTGAGTACCTTGGCCATGTTCGGCGTGTACTGGGAAATACTCACGCCGTAGGACTTACTGTTGGCGTAGCCGAAGCTGGCCATCTTGCTGTTGGCGATGTAGGTCTCGGTGCCGCCCCAGGCCAGCAGGAACGGGCGGAATTCCTTCGGCGAACGGAAGGTTGCAGGACCGTTGTCCTTCTCGCGCCAGCCGGTGATTTTGGTGTCGCGCACAAACAGCTGGCCATCGTTGACCAGGAACGAACCGGCCTCCTGGGACAGGCGCAGCTCTTGGGTCTGTTTGTCGATTTCCAGGATGCCTTTCTCACCCACTACGATCGGCAATTTGGCAAGGAACACCCCCGGCGAGGTTTCGCTGAAGTACTGCTTGGGCAGTTTTTTCGCCAGGTCCTTGAGGTTCATGTAGCCGTCGTCGATGAAGATCGCCTGCGGGATGCCGTGCTGACGCACCACCCACTCGGCCATCTTGTTGTCGCCGCCGATGAAGTCCTTCAGAGCGTTCTCTTGCATCATCCGGCGCACACTGATTTTGCCGGCCTTGCTGCGCACGATCTTTGCGGCGACGGCCTCGGCGGTGTAGCCCGAGACGTCCGGCAGTTTTGGCTGGGCCATCTCCAGTGGCGCGGTCGGTGCGCTGCTGACGGTGTAGGTCTTGGCCTGTTGCAGTTCCTTGGCCATGGTTGCCGGCTTACCCTGTTGAGGGGCAGCCGGCTCCACATTGGCGAAGGCGCCCGCGCTGGCCAGCAGCATCGCGCCGGCCAACAGGCTGATCGAGCCTTTTCGGGCTTGATGATTCATCTGGGAGACTCCCTTCGCAATATGCATCAGAAGCGCCAGATCACGTCGATGAACGCGCGGTGCATGTACGAATCGACTTCCTTGCCGTAGGCATCGCCTGGCTTGAACACACCACCACGCAAGCGCACCAGGGCCGAAGGCTCGTCGATCGACTGGCTCAAGCCCGCCGGCAAGAGGCCTTGCTTGAAGTACTTGGTGACCACCAGGTCCATTTCCTGACCCATGTCTTTTTCGCCATCGGCCAGCGGCAGTGAGGTGCTGGACAGCACGGCGCCGGTGACATCATCGGTGTCGTTCTGCACGGCATCGATGCCGTTGCTGCCGACCGGCTTGTTGCCGTCGACGCGCCAGAATTTGTGGTAGATCAGGCTGGCGTCGTATTCGTCGTTGAGCATCCACGAACCGAACAACGTCGCGGTTTGCAGGTTGTTCATTTCGCCGCGGAATGCCTCGCCGAAACGGTGTACCCGCGAGCGTGTACCGGTGAAGTTCGAGCGGTTGCTTTCCAGGCCGTTCTGTTCGTAATCGGCGCTGGCACGGGCGTAGGCGGCACCGACTTGCCATTGCGGATCGAGGCGCAGGCGCACACCCAGGTCAGTGGCCCAGCCGTCGACATCACCGCTGCGCTTGGCTTGTGCGGGCGCGGTGCCATCGGCGTTCAGCGGGTTGACCGTTTCGCGGTCGCCGCTCATGCCGGTGATGCTGCCCCAGTAATTGACGGTGTTGGTGTTGCGCCAGTTGTAGGCATCGCTGTTGGCCTGCAAGCCCAGCCAACTGATGTCGCCATTCTGTTTTTTGTCCAGCGAATCGCCAGGTACGCCCGGTTCCGGATAGTCGAGCTTGCCGTCATCGTGGGTGTGATGACCGCGAATGCCGGCCCAGTGACCCGGTGTCCATTGGTATTCGGCATCGGCGTAGGCGTGGAGGCGATCCTTGTCCTTGGGTGCCAGTTCTTTGAGGTCGGTGCGGTACTCGCTGAAGCGTTCGGCGATACCGACATTGGCGCGCAACAGGGTGGTGTCGAAGGTCCAGTTAAGGGCTTCGATGTTGGTGTCGCGCCATTGTCCGTCGTCGTTGTGCAGGCGCTGGCGACCGAACTTCAGGATCTCGCCGGGGTAGGGCGTGAAGCCGCTGTAGCCGACCCAGAACTCGCGCATCGCCAGGTAGTTTTTCTTGGTCTTGCGATCACCGTTGTCGGTGGTCTGGGTACCGTCGTTATCGGACTCCTGCAGCGTGTCGGTCTCGATGATGTCGGTGGACGTCACGGCCTGCCCCATGGCGTAGGCACTCCACGCGCCGCTCTCGCCATAGACCCATGGACGCAGGTCGAGACCGACGCCATTGACGTCGCCACCGCTCTGGGTGCCCAGGTCGCGGTCGTCTTCGGACTGGCCGGTGATTTTCACGTCCAGGCCGTAGTTCTTGGTTTCTTCAGTCATCGCCGCCAGTGTCGGGCACGACCAGATAAGCGCGAACGTCAGGCCGATGCCGGCCTTCATGAATGGATTCAATTTCATAGGGATTCCTCGCCGTCTTCTTGCAGGGCCTGCAGTTGCGGTGTGTTCTGGCTCAAGGCACCACGGGTTGCCTGTTCCTGTTTCAACAGACGCTGGGCCTCGGCCAGCTGCGCAGGTGGCAGTTGGGCTTCGAGTGCTTGCGCAAGCTCGGTGGCTTGCGGGGTGTTCTGGGCTTTGGCGAGCTGGCTGAACACGTACGCGTTGAGCGGGTCAGGCTTGGTGCCTTTGCCTTGGGAAAACAGTTGGGCGATGGCGAAGTCGGCGCTGTTCTGGCCGTTGCGCGCAGCGGTCAGCAGATGGTCGAGGGCCTTCTGCGGATAGACCTTGCCCAGGTAGCCACGGCGATAAATCTGGCCGAGGTAATAATCGGCGGCGACTTCGCGGCCGACGGCTTTCTGGAAATGTTCTTCGGCGACCTTGGCGTCGGCCGGGACCATTTTCCCTTCGTAGTACAGCTTGCCCAGCAGCAGTTCGGCACGGGGCTGGTCGGCGGCGCGGCCGTTGTCCAGGTACTTCATCATCTGGTCGACGTCGCCCAGTTCGGGGAAGTCGTAGATCAGTTGCGCGAGGGTGACCCACGACGCCGGGTAACCCGGGGCGATAGGTTCAAGCAGCGACTGCGCGGTTTTTTCGTCGGTCTGTCCCAGGGTCGAATCGGCCAGCACGCGAGCGACGCTGTCGACGCGCTGAGCGGAGACGGTGCCGCGACTGTGCGCCGCCTGCATCTGCTTGATCAGCTCGGCCTGTTGTTCCGGCTGGGCCTTTTTCTGATAGACCGTGGCCAGTTCGACGTAGCAGATGTCGGTGGTGTTGAGCGCGGCCTTGCAGACTTTTTCCACGTCATCCAGATGCTGGTCGTAGGTGCCCTGGGTGCGATACAGCAGCACTTGTGCCAGACCCGCTTCCGGCTTGCCTTCGGCGCGCCACTGGCTGATCTGCTTTTGCGCATCGACGTTGGGGAAGCTGTGCGGGTATTGCAGGTACAGCATCGCCAACGGGATCAAGGTGTTGCCTTCGCCGGCGGCGGAGGCTTTTTTCAGCAGGCCTTCGGCTTCCTGATGTTCGGCTTCGGTGGCGCCGGGTTTGGCCACCAGCAGACGACCGAGACGCGCCTGGGCACGAGGCGAAACACTGGCCGCCGCGCGGTAAGTCGCCTCGGCCTGTTTCATCTGCGCCGGGTCGCGGCTGTCGACCTGAAGGTCGGCCAGACCAACCTGGGCTTCGCTGTAGCCCAGGTCCGCCAGTTGCTGATAGTTCGCAGCGGCGGTGGCGGTGTCACCACGCTTGAGGGCTTCGTTGGCCAGGCGCTGGTCGGGCAGGCCGGCGCAACCGGCGAGGCTCACCGCCAATGCCACTGAACACACCATATGACCCCTGTGGGAGCTGGCTTGCCAGCGATCAGCCGGGGTCGCGCTCGACCGGCGCGGCGTTTCAGAGGGAACGCATTGATCCAATCGCTGGCAAGCCAGCTCCCACAGGGATCGCGGCGTTCTCAGGAGACTGATGATGGTCACGGGCATGTCCTCCGGTTACAGACCAGCTGCCATGGCTTTTTCGATCAGCCAGTTCAGGTTCGGGCCACGGTCGCTGTTCACTTCCACAGGGCGACCGGCGAGGGTGCTGTCCAGTGCTTCGTCAGGCTGGATCAGGACGCGGATGTCGGACGACAGGTCGGCGCTTTTCAGGCTGGTGCTGCTGACAATCTTGCCGGTGCGGGTCTTGTCTTCACCGGCGATCTGGAAGCGCACGGCGGTGCCTGGCAGCACGTCGCCGAACTGGCGGTAGGAGAAGCGGGCCTCGACATTGGCTTCGGTGTTGCGCGGCACCAGTTGGAAGATCACATCGCCCTTGCTGGCGTATTGGCCGTCGGCAACCATTTGCTGCGCCACGGTGCAATCGCATGGCGAAGTCAGGGTGCCGGTCATTTGCTTGCCAAACAGTTCTTCAACCTTGGCCGGTGCCAGTTGATCGTCTTCCAGATGGCCCTTGAGTACGTCGAGCATGCTGGTGCTGAAGGTGGCCAGCGGCGCGCCTTTGGCGGCCACGCCATCGGCTTTCACCAGGCTTTGTACCGTGCCGTCGCGGGGCATGGTGATGTTCACGCCCGGCACGCTGACCAGGCCGGCCTGGGCATGGCTGACGAAGTACATACCGTACACCGATTTGAAAATGAACCCG
Source organism: Pseudomonas sp. G(2018) (assembly GCF_005502415.1). NCBI lineage: Bacteria > Pseudomonadati > Pseudomonadota > Gammaproteobacteria > Pseudomonadales > Pseudomonadaceae > Pseudomonas > Pseudomonas sp. G(2018). The sequence continues at coordinate 165,900 of NZ_SCOO01000001.1, forward strand.
AACGCCGCCAGGCCGACGACGAAAATACCCAGGCTGAAGGTCACGGCTTTCATGCGCCCGAACGCGGTCATGCCATGGCCGCCGTCCTTCATCTTGCGCGCCTTGGTGAAGTTGTCGCGCTGCAGGGTCGCCAGCACTTCGCCGATGCTGACGATGTCGCCGGCCAGGTGCGAAGTGATCAGGTGACGCAGGGTCGAAATGTCTCGTGGTTCCAGGTTCTGGAACTGGCAACCGGTACGGCCGGTCTCGCGATCGTAGGAACGCACTTGCAGTTCCACATCCATGGCCAGGCCGAGGTTGTCGATGACGAATTGCAGGCGGGCCTTGTACTTGTCGCCGATGTTCAGTGGCAGCTGCCCGGCATTGAAGGCCAGGCCTCCGGCGGAAAGGTCGATCACTCGCGCTTCGACCGGTGTACGGTCGGGGCCGAAGAAACGCAGCTTGGCCGGGATTTTCACGCGGGCGTGCTGGCGCTGGGCTTCGGATTCATGCACTACGTTGGCGTTGACGGCGGTATTCATAAGGGCGGTTTCCTAGTTAATTCAGGCGAGTTCGGTCAGACCATCATCAACAGCACGGCGACGAAAATGCTGCCGGCGGAGAAGGTCATGGTCCGAGACGACCAGGTGTTGAACCAACGTTGAAAGCTGGCGAGATCACGGGATAGAGAAGTGGGTTGGCGAGTCCAGGACTGTTGGTCGAGGCGGAAGAACACGTAGATCTTCACCAGTGCGCCGACGATCTGGTTGTAATAGAGAATCGCCGGGTAAGCCGGGCCGATCCGGTGGCCGGAGCAGGACAGCAACAGGGTCAGGATCAGGCGGGTAATGCCGATCCACAGCAGGTACACCAGGATGAACGCGGTGCCGTACTTGAAGGTGGCGATCAACGCCACGGTCAGGCCCAGCAGGGAGGTCCACATCGACACGCGTTGATCGAACAGCACCACCGAGGTGAACGCACCGAGGCGCTTGATCCCCAGGCCCAGGGCACGGGAGTTCTGCCGCAGGTTGTTGCCGTACCAGCGGAACATCAGCTTGCGACTGGCCTTGATGAAGCTCTTTTCCGGTGGATGCTCGACGGTGTTGATCGCTGCATCGGGCACGTAGAAGGTGTCATAGCCCAGACGCATCAGGCTGAACCAGCTCGACTTGTCGTCGCCAGTGAGGAACTTGAAACGACCCAGGCGCCAGTGTTGCAGCGAGTCGCTTTCCACGTCGGCGATGAATTCCGGGTTGGTGACCACGGTGGCACGGAACACCGACATCCGCCCGGTCATGGTCAGCACGCGCTTGGACAGGGCCATCGAACACATGTTGATGTGACGCTGGGCGAAACGCAGCTTGTGCCATTCGCTCATGATGTAGCCGCCGCGCACTTCGCAGAATTCGTTGGTGGTCAGGCCCCCGACGTTGCCGAACAGTTGGAACCAAGGCACGGTCTTGCGCACAACGCCTTCGCCGAGCACGGTATCGCCATCGATCACCGCCACCACGGCTCGGTCATCCGGCAGGTGACGGGAGATGGCGCGGAAACCGTAGGCCAGGCCGTCGCGTTTGCCGGTGCCGGGAATGCGCACGAAGTCGAGCTTCACGTGGGCCGGTGGGTTCATCCGGCTCCACAGGCTTTTCACCAGCAGCTCATCGGACATTTCCACGATGGAGCAGACCACGGTGGTTGGCAGGCCACATTCCATGGCTTCGCGAATCACCGAGCTGTAGACCTGCGCGGTGGTCAGCGCATCGATACGGAAACTGGTGACCATCAGAAATACGTGGGACGGGTCCGCCGCCTTGCCCAGCTTGTGCACTTTGCGCCGCAGATGCGGGTAGACCACGTACAGAAACAGCATGCCGCGCAGAAAGTGCGTGGCACCCATCGAGTAACGCCAGATACCGACGATACCAATCAGGAAAATGAAGTCCTTCGACTCGGAGTCGAACGTGGACACAGGCAACGCCATGGCGATGCCCATCAGTAAACTCAGATAAAACAGCCAACCGGCGGCCTGGAGCAGGCCGTGCTTTAGCCTGTGCATAAGCGGAATCCTAAAGTCAGTTGCAAGCCCCAAGCTTCAAGCTCCAAGCGAGGAGCTTTGAACTTGTGGCTTGGAGCTTGAAGCTTGCGGCTGCTTTACCAGCAGATACCTTCAGCCCGGCCAGCGACGCTGGTGGCCTTGGACATGAAGCCCACCAGGTCGATCACCTGCTTGCCGTGTGGAACGTTCTTGACCAGGGCGCGGAATTTCTCGTCACGGTTGCCGAGGATGATCACGTCGGAGTTGTTGATCACCGCGTCGAAGTCGGAATCGAGCAAGGACGAGACGTGAGGGATTTTCGACTCGATGTAGTCCTTGTTCGCGCCGTGGACACGGGCGTATTCGACGTTGCTGTCGTAGATCTTCAGGTCGTAACCCTTGCCGATCAGCATTTCTGCCAGATCAACCAGCGGGCTTTCGCGCAGGTCATCGGTACCGGCCTTGAAGCTCAGGCCCAGCAGGGCGACTTTGCGTTTTTCGTGGCTGGAGACGATGTCGAAGGCGTTCTGTACCTGGGACTCGTTGCTGCGCATCAGCGAGTTGAGCAGTGGCGCCTCCACGTCCAGGGAACCGGCGCGGTAGGTCAGGGCACGCACGTCTTTTGGCAGGCAGGAACCGCCGAAGGCGAAGCCCGGGCGCATGTAGTACTGGGACAGGTTCAGGGTTTTGTCCTGGCAGACCACGTCCATCACTTCACGACCGTCGACGCCGACCGCCTTGGCGATGTTGCCGATCTCGTTGGCGAAGGTCACCTTGGTGGCGTGCCATACGTTGCAGGTGTACTTGATCATCTCGGCGACGGCGATGTCCTTGCGGATGATCGGTGCGTCGAGCTCTTCGTACAGCGATTGCAGAACATCGCCCGATGCCTTGTCGAATTCGCCGATGACCGTCATGGGTGGCTGGTCGTAGTCGGCGATGGCGGTGCTTTCGCGCAGGAACTCAGGGTTTACGGCAACGCCGAAATCGACACCGGCCTTCTTGCCGGAGCAGTCTTCGAGAATCGGGATGACAACGTTTGCGACAGTGCCCGGCAGAACGGTGCTGCGCACCACGATGGTGTGGCGGGTGGTCTTGTCACGCAGGACAAAACCGATCTCGCGGCACACGGCTTCGATGTAGTTCAGTTCCAGGTCGCCGTTTTTTTTGCTCGGCGTGCCGACGCAGATCATCGACAGATCGGTGTCGCGAATCGCCTCGGCGAAGTTGGTGGTACCGCGCAGGCGGCCCGTCTGAATACCTTGCGCCAGAAGTTCGCCCAGGCCCGGTTCAACGATTGGCGATTTGCCTGCGTTGATCATATCGATCTTGTCTTTGGCAACATCAACGCCAACGACGTCATGGCCCCGTGCAGACAGGCAACCGGCACATACAGCGCCCACGTAACCCAAACCAAATATGCTGATGCGCATCGCAAATTACCTCTGTGTTTATCAAGCCATTAGATGGCCGGAGTTAATGGTGTTCAGCGGTCATAGTGCACTCGGAAGTGCGCCTGGCAGGCGCAGTAATACCCCGTGGTGGCATTAAAGTTCCGAGTGTCTAAATAAGTGCACTCAAGGTGTGCGCAACTTGGGCTTGTTGTTATGACGTGCCCTGTTATGCAGCCGATCCTCTGTTTCGAAGATGTTCGTGCAATGTTCCTGCGCGCTCGATTTCAGGCCGTAAGCCCGTGGATCAAGCGGTTGAGTACTCGGGTGAGTACGTTATAGGGGCGCTGCCTTGGCCCTGTAGGGGATAGTTCTCATCGGTTATCTCCTGTCCTTACTATGTTGCCCAAATCAGGGATTAGTCTGCGAAAGTTAATGTGACAACTTCGCTACTTGGATCTCTGTTCTGCGTAAGTCATCTCCTACAAGATCTTTGAGAATCGTTACCGGTGGTATGAGCGGTGCATTCGAACGAAGTTCCGGCCCGCCCATCGCGAATTATGAAATTTCTTGAAATATTGAAAAGGATGGCACTGCTCTCATATTGATAGCACTTGCCGTTTCGCCCTTTATATATAGGTGGATTATTGAGGCGGATAGTTTTTTGCCACTACCGAGAAAAATTTTCAGTGCCACTACTGAAAAAAAAGATCGAAGTCGAATGAAACTAAAGTTAAAAAATCGAACGATGTATTTTTGGCGTCATTAAAATGGCGATCAAGTCGGGAAAAGTGGTGTCAATCAATGGTCGGCGCAGGCAGGATTTTCATGCCATGCGCCGACAGGATGGGTCACTCGGGGGCGTGATCGCGCAGGAACACCAGATTGTCCGGTTTAGACTGCTCGGCGCTGTAGCGATAGCCCTGGACGTCGAACTGTTTCAGGGCAGCAGGATCGTTGATGCGCTCCTCAATGACGAAGCGACTCATCATGCCTCGGGCTTTTTTCGCGTAGAAGCTAATGATCTTGTACTGACCGTTCTTCAGGTCCTTGAACTCGGTATTGATGATGCGCGCATTCAGGGCATTGCGCTTGACCGCCGAGAAGTACTCATTGGAGGCCAGGTTCAGCAGCACGTCATCGCCCTGATCGGCCAAGGCTTCGTTCAGCCATTCGCTGATGCGTGAGCCCCAGAAGGCATACAGGTCCTTGCCCCGTGCGTTGGCCAGTTTGGTGCCCATTTCCAGGCGGTAGGGTTGCATCAGGTCCAACGGACGCAGCAGGCCGTAGAGGCCCGAGAGCATGCGCAAGTGTTGCTGGGCGTAATCGAAATCGGCTTCGCTGAAGGTTTGCGCGTTCAGCCCGGTGTACACATCGCCCTTGAATGCCAGCAATGCCTGTTTGGCATTTTCCGGAGTGAATGCCGGGGTCCAGCTACCGAAGCGCGCGGCATTGAGCCCGCCGATTTTGTCGGAGACGTGCATCAACTCACTGATCTGTGCCGGCGTCAGGTCGCGCAATTGCAGGATCAGCTCCTGGGAGTGGTCGAGGTACTGCGGCTGGGTAAAGCGCTGGGTCGCCGGCGGTGTTTCGTAATCGAGGGTCTTTGCGGGTGAAATCACCATCAGCATGAAGTCGTCTCCTTTAATCGTGGGGGCGATTCTAGGGGGTTGTCCGTGTTGACTCCAGCTATCAAGTCCATAGGTGATGATCGGTGGCTATGCACCATTCCCTGTGGGAGCGGGCTTGCTCGCGAAAGCGGTGAGCCAGGCGACAACAATGTTGACTGACACTCCCTCTTCGCGAGCAAGCCCGCTCCCACAAAGAGTTCGATGGGCTGCGATCGGCTATAGTGCCGCGCGGGTTTTGTTATGGAGACATCCCATTGCGTATCGTTTTTCTAATCTCGGCGTGGCTTCTGAGCTTTGGCGCCATGGCGACGCCGGGCGACGTGGCGACGCTTGATCGCGGCACATGGCCTGAGAAGCTCAACAACCCGACGCTGTTCGACGTGGCATCACGCGCCGAAATCCTCATGTTCGCCAGGGTGCTGCTGGCCAGCGAGTCCCTGGATGAACCTGCGCTGGCTCAGCGCCTGGGCCTGCGCACGGTCAATATGGAATCGGTCAACCGCGTTCGCCAGCGCATGTGGCAACGCTTGCTGGCCAACTTCGATTTCGCCCAGCAGAGTTGCCATCAGGATGCGTCCTTCTGTTTTCTGGTAGAGGACATGCCCACCCTGCGTGAGCAGGCCGGAAAATTCCAGATCAGCGAGGACAGCTACTACATCAAGTGGGCCGAACCGAGTCGTCTGTTTCATGCCCAGTACCTGGACGAGCAGTTGCGCAAGGCTGCGCTGTTTCCGCAAGCCAGCAGCGAAGTCGATCATTTTGGCGACTACGAACGAAATGGCGACACCATGCATGACCGGCTGTTTCTGCTGACCTTCGACAGCGCCGCCAATGCCGTCCCTGACAACACGGCCTGGGTCACGGAGTACCTGCGCAAGGCAAACATGAGTGGCACGTTCTTTGTCCTTGGCAAGGACATCCAGGCGAGACTGGTGCAGGACTCGGTCGCCAGTCTGCAATCGACCTATTCAAGCCAGTGCATCGGCGTGCAGGGTTGGGAGTTCCGTTCCCACAGCCACTGGCAGGACTGGCAGGACTCGGTGCGACGCAGCGTCGATCTGGTCAAAGGCAAATTGCCGGAAAACTACGTACCGCTGTTCCGTCCGCCCGATGGCCAGCGACGCTCGGATGCCGAAGCCTTTTTCCAGTCCCAGGGCTTGCAGGTGGCACTGTGGGACATCGATGCCCAGGACGGCGCCGGCAAGCTCAAGGCCAGCCAGAGCGCGCAACGGGTGCTGACCCTGATGCTGCTGTGGCGTCATGGCGTGATCAATTTCAATGTGAAGCAGGAGGGGGTGAAAACGGCGCTGCCCTGGCTGATGACGCAAACATCACAGAGCGGAATCGGTTGGGAGGACTGTCAGAACGGTTTTCGATGAAAGCGCCGAAAGCCCATGAACATTGGGCGAAGAGCGATTTTTGGAGGGTTTTTGCTGCAGGTTGATCTCCGACTGTAAACGGGTGATGGCAGTCCGCCAAGGGTTTTTCGTCACTCTGCAAAATAAACTTCAAAAAAGCGTCAAAGTACTTTTTTCTGTCACACGTTTTGGAGTATTAGGAAGACAGACCGCCGAAACCTGCAACACAGGTGGCGTCTTCCAAGACCCGTTTGTTTGCAGTCACTTAAGTCTCCGTAGGTGAGATCGGCGGCCACTTCGAGGCGCAGCACCGCCAAGGTATTGCGTCCACTGGCTCTGACAAAGGTGACCGAGTATGGATGATCACGGACGTAGCTCTTCTTCCAACCAGCCAATCCTTTATGTACTCGATACCAACGTATTGATTCACGATCCAAACGCGCTGCTCAACTTCGAAGAACACCACGTCGCCATCCCGATGACCGTGCTGGAAGAGCTCGACAAGCTCAAGAGCGGGCATCACAGCGTTGCCGCCGAATGTCGTCAGGCCATTCGCCTGATCGACAATACCCTGGGCGATGCCTCACCCGAGGATGTCGAACAGGGCGTGCCGATCCAGCGCGGCAAGAGTGGGCCGAAAGGTTTGCTGTCAATTTTGATGAGCAAGCAGGCCGAGCCCCACCTCGTTCTGCCCGAACACCTGAACGACAACAAAATCATCAATCAGTTGATCGACCTGCACACTCGCGATCCGAAGAAGCCTGTCGTGCTGGTCACCAAAGACATCAATATGCGCCTCAAGGCCCGGGCGTGCGGGATCGCGGCCGAGGACTACAGCACCGACCAACTGGTTGATGACGTTTCGCTGCTGCCCAATGGTTATCACGAGATGAGCGGCTCCTTCTGGGACCGCGTCAGCAAGGTCGAAACCCGCCAGGGTCATGGTCGCACCTGGCATCAGGTGCAATTGATCGACAACCTGCCGGCGGTGCATATCAACGAGTTCATTATCGACGAGCAGGGGTTTGTCGGCTGGATCAAAGAGATCGAGAACGACCAGCTGCTGATCCTCGACCTGCACCAGGAACCGCTGCTGCATCAGGAAGCCTGGGGGCTGAAGCCGCGTGATATCTATCAGAGTCTGGCGTTGTTTGCCTTGCTTGATCCGGACATCCACCTGGTCAATCTCTCCGGTGCCGCCGGCTCCGGTAAAACCATCCTGGCCCTGGCGGCGGCCATTGAACAAACCATGGTCAGCAAACGCTACCGGCGGATCATCGCTACCCGCAGCGTGCAGGGCCTGGATCAGGAAATCGGCTTCCTGCCCGGCACTGAGGCGGAAAAAATGGAGCCTTGGCTGGGCGCCATCACCGACAACCTCGAAGCCTTGCACATGGATGACGAAAGCACCCATGGCAGCGTCGACTACATCCTCAGCAAAGTGCCGTTGCAGTTCAAATCCCTCAACTACATCCGGGGCCGCAGCTTCCAGCAGAGCCTGATCCTGATCGATGAATGCCAGAACCTGACACCGCACCAGATGAAAACCATCATCACCCGTGCCGGCGCCGGCTCCAAAGTGGTGTGCCTGGGCAACCTGGCACAGATCGACACTCCTTACCTGTCCGCAACCAGTTCCGGACTGACATACCTGACCGAACGCTTCAAGGATTTCCCCAACGGCGTGCACATCACCCTGCAAGGGGTTCCACGCTCGATTCTGGCCGAATACGCCGAATCGCATCTGTAAACCTTCACCCAAACCGGGCGGCCTCAAAACCGCCCGGTTTTTTCATGCCTGACCCTTAACCCACAGGGACTTGGGGGTGAACCGATAATCTTGCGTGCGGAAAATTGACCCGCAGGTTTACAATCGACGCTCCTGATCAGGAGTAATCCCGTGCTGACTCATCTCGATTCCCTAGGTCGCGCCAACATGGTCGACGTCACCGAAAAAACTGTGACGTTTCGTGAGGCGACCGCCGAAGCGCTGGTGCGCATGCTGCCCGAAACCCTGCAGATGATTGTCAGCGGCGGTCACCCCAAGGGTGATGTGTTTGCCGTGGCGCGCATTGCCGGCATTCAGGCGGCGAAGAAAACCAGTGATCTGATTCCGCTGTGTCATCCGCTGATGCTCACGGGCGTCAAGGTCGAACTCAGTGCCGAAGGCGATGACAGCGTGCGCATTGTGGCGCGCTGCAAATTGTCCGGGCAGACCGGTGTGGAAATGGAAGCGCTGACCGCCGCCAGTGTCGCCGCGCTGACCATCTACGACATGTGCAAGGCTGTCGATCGCGGCATGACCATTGAAAGCGTACGGCTGCTGGAAAAGGTCGGCGGCAAGAGCGGTCATTTCCAGGCGGATCAACCATGAATGTCACCGTAAAGTTTTTTGCCCGTTATCGTGAAGCGCTGGGTGTGGATTCAGTGAAGGTCGAAGGCCAATTCGCCACCGTCGACGACGTGCGGGCGTTACTGGCGCAACGTGAGGGTGCTGACGTGCTCCGCGAACAGAACCTGATGTGCGCGCGCAACGAAGACCTGTGCCAGCTCGACGAGCCGGTGAGCGAAGGTGATGAAGTGGCGTTTTTTCCGACGGTAACCGGAGGCTGATCATGGCGATTCGCGTGCAGTCCACGGCGTTCGATCCGGGTGCCGAAGTCAACGCCATGCACGCCGCCAATGTCGGTGTCGGTGCGGTGGTGAGTTTTGTCGGTTACGTGCGTGATTTCAATGACGGTCTCGACGTGGCCGGGATGTTCCTCGAACACTATCCGGGCATGACCGAAAAGGCCCTCGGCAAAATCGCCATCGAGGCCGAGCAGCGCTGGCCGCTGCTCAAGCTGGAAGTGTTGCATCGCATCGGTGCACTGGAGCCCGGCGAACCGATCGTCTTCGTCGGCGCAGCCAGCGCCCACCGCCAGGCCGCGTTCGATGCCTGCGCCTTTGTCATGGACTACCTGAAAACCCGCGCACCGTTCTGGAAAAAGGAAAATACCGCCGATGGCCCGCGTTGGGTCGAGGGGCGGGACAGCGATCATGCGGCGGCGGATCGCTGGAAGCAGTAAGTCCTGCATTGCTCTCGAGTACGCCATCGCGGGCAAGCCCGCTCCCACAGGTTTTCAGTGATCCCTGTGGGAGCGGGCTTGTCTGCGATGGCGTCATCCGCAGTACCAACAATCCTGTTGACTCACCTCCCGACCATTGGCTGGGCACAATCCCTTTTGCCCGATTGACGATTTATACATAAAAGTCCAGTATGGAATTATAAGTACAAAAAAGGCTTTCCCCGTTTCTGCTTTTTCTTCTGTCTTGCCAAACCAACAACAAACCCGCGAGAGAACGAATATGAAGAAGTTCCCCCTCATCACCGGTCTGGCCCTGAGCCTGTTGGCGTGCAGTAGCCTGTTTGCCGCCGAGAAAACCTTGCGCATCGGTATCGAGGCGGCTTATCCGCCGTTTGCCTCTAAAACCGAAAAAGGCGAGATCGTCGGTTTCGACTATGACATCGGCAACGCCCTGTGCGCGCAGATGCAAGTCAAGTGTGTGTGGGTCGAAAGCGAATTCGATGGTCTGATTCCTTCCCTGAAAGTGAAAAAAATCGACATGGCGCTGTCGTCCATGACGATCAACGAAGACCGCAAGAAGTCGGTGGATTTCTCCCACAAGTACTACTTCACCTCATCGCGTCTGGTGATGAAGGAAGGCGCGGTGGTGGATGACCAGTACGCCAGCCTCAAGGGCAAGGCCGTCGGCGTGCAGCGTGCGACCACCACCGACCGTTATGCCACCGAGGTGTTCGAACCCAAGGGCATCAACGTCAAGCGTTACGGTAACAACGAAGAGATCTACATGGACCTGGCGGCCGGTCGCCTGGACGCGATTTTTGCCGACACCATTCCGCTCAACGACTTCCTGTCGATGCCGCGCGGCAAAGGCTACGCGTTTGTCGGGCCGGAATTGAAGGATCCGAAATACGTGGGCGAGGGTGCCGGGATTGCCGTGCGCAAAGGCAACACCGAATTGGTCAGCCAGTTGAATTTGGCCATCGACGGCATTCGTGCCAGTGGTGAATACCAGAAGATTTCCGAGAGGTACTTCAAGTCGGACATCTACGGCGATTGATAGTCCGCTATCGCGGGCAAGCCCGCTCCCACAGGATTACGTTGATTACGACACGGACACTGTGGGAGCGGGCTTGCCCGCGATGAGGCCTTTTCAGACGCTACAAATCTCCGGGCTCAGCCCTTCAATTCCTTCAAATGTTTGTACACCGTCGCCCGTCCCATGTTCAGCACATTGGCCACATAGTTCGAAGCGCTCTTGCCTTTGAACGCGCCTTCGGCGTGCAGCGCCAACACCAGCTCGCGTTTGTGATCGCGGGTCAGCAGGTTCAGGCTCAGCTGGCGCTCGCGCAGCCAGGCGTGGAGGAAGGTGTTGATCCGCTCCTGCCAGTCATCGCGGAACAGTGAATCCGGTTGCGGGATCAATTTGGTCGGCGACAGGAACAGATCCAGCGCAGCCTTGGCATTCTCGAACAGCGAAATATTCAGATTGATGCACAGCACACCCAGCGGATGACCTTCGCTGTCGCGCAGCACGGTGCTTACGCTGCGAATATTCTGACCATCCCAATTGAGTTTTTCGTACGGCCCGATATTTCGTTCGCTGACATCTTCGCTGAGCATGTCTTCCAGCGACGAGTCATCGCCGATCTCCCGTTTCGACAGGTTGTTGGCGATGTAGTCGACCTTTTGCGTGCGCAGGTCGTGCAGCACCACCTCGGCGTGAGGAAAGAACAACGTGGCGATGGCATCGGCGATCGCCCGGAAGTTATCCAGGGAGGCGTCGTTCAGGGCCGGGTCTTTTTCGGGGGCATTCATACAGTGGGCTCCGGGCGGCTTCAGTGCCCCGTAGAACGGGGCTCTGAAAGTGTGACGCAATCATGGAGGCACGTCACCTGAAGACAATGTCAGCCCAGGCGGGCAGGGGAGAGCATGCCGGCGCTCAGGCCGAAGCGGGTGAGTTGCTCGGGCAGCGGTTTGCCGCGCACGAGGGCGGCGCTGGCCTGACCCATGGCCGGCGAGGTCTGGATGCCGTAGCCGCCCTGTGCAGCGACCCAGAACAGTCCCGGCACCTGTGGATCGAAGCCGGACAGCAAGTCGCCGTCGCTGACGAAACTGCGCAGGCCGGCCCAGGTACGGGTCGGGCGGCGGATGGTCAGGGTCGTGGCCTCTTCGATCTGGTAAATGCCCATGGCGATGTCCAGCTCTTCGGGCTGCACGTCGTGGGGTTCCACCGGGTCGGCGTTGGCGGGCGAGCCGAGGAACATCCCGGCGTCGGGTTTCATGTAGAAGGATTCGTCGAGGCTGACCAGCATTGGCCAATGATGGATGTCCACGCCTTCGGGGCCAGCGAAGATGAAGGCCGCGCGACGCTTGGGTTGCAGGCCCAGCGGCTTGGCGCCGGCCAGCTCACCGATTTTGTCGGCCCAGGCGCCCGCAGCATTGATGACGACCGGCGCGCTGAAGGTTTGGGTGTTGGTCTGTACCTGCCAGATACCTTCGGCGTCACGGCTCAGGCCCTGTACTTCGCAGTCGGTGTGTACTTCGCCTTTGTTGCGGCGGATGCCGCGCAGATAGCCCTGGTGCAGGGCATCGGTATCGATGTCGCTGGCGGTCGGGTCGTAGATCGCGCCGTGGACTTTCTCCCGGCGCAGAATCGGCAGGCGTGCGCAGGCTTCTTCGGCGCTGAGCAGTTGCATCTCTGGCACTGTGGCTTTCGCGCTCAGGTACTGGTTGTTCAATTCGGCTGGATCACCGGTGAAGTCCACGGTCATCTCGCCGCGTGGGGTCAGCAACGGGTGTTCGCAGAAACCGCTTGGCGGGGCGTCGAAAAAATCGCGGCTGGCCTGGGTCAGGGCGCGAACCTGAGGCGTGCCATAGGCGGCGGTGAACAGCGCGGCTGAGCGACCGGTGGAGTGATAGGCCGGATGGGATTCGCGTTCGAGCACGATCACGCGCCCATGCTGCGACAGCCAGAAACCGGTGGAAGCGCCGGCAATCCCGCCGCCGATGATGATGAAGTCTGCCTGGCTCATGAACGTCTCCTGATCAAGCGTAAATGCAATTAATGTAGAGGAACCCTGTGGGAGCGGGCTTGCCCGCGATTGCATCGCCGCGGTCTGTCTGACAGACCGCGGCGTCTGTATCGCGGGCAAGCCCACTCCCACAGGGTTTTGAGGTGTTAGTGCTGAAGGTGATAAATGGCATTGGCCAGCGCAATGTCTTCCAGGCCCAGGCCGATGGAGCGGAAGAACACGTGGCGGTCGTAGTCGGGGCGCTGCACCTTGTTGCTGAGCAGGTCCGGCAGGTCGCCGACGATCGCGTTTTTATTCCAGCCATGTTGTTCGCCAGCGATCAGCATTTCGCCGGCCGAGCCCGGGGTAGTCTGACGATAATCGCAGAACACCCGCATGTCGTTGAGACACTGCGGCGGCAGTTCATGGGCGCGCGGTGCGTTGGTGCTGATGGAGGTAATCAGCGCTGGTTTGCTCAAGTGAGACGGGTCGATCACGGGACCTGCGGACGAGGTGCAGAGCATGATCACGTCGGCATCCTGGATCGCGGCATCACGAGTGTCAGCGATGGTCAGGCGCGAATCGAGCTGTTTGAGCTGCGCCAGTTCTTCAGAATTCTTGTCGCTCAGGCTTGGCGAGTACAGGCTGATGCTCTGCCAGTCCCGCAGGTTTTTCACGTAATGCAAGTGCGCCTGGGCCACTTTGCCGCTGCCGATGATCGCCAGGCGAGCCGCTTTCAGCGGTGCGAGGGCATCGACGGCCACGGCAGTGGTCGCGGCGGTGCGTGCCGTTGTCAGCTCACCGGCATCACAGAGCAGCAGCGGTTGGCCGGTCTGCATCGACATCAGCAAGGTCCAGGCGGTCACCAGCGGCCCCTGTTCGCGCACGATATACGGCGAAGTCTTGACCCCGTACACGCCATCTTCGGCCAGCACACCCAGATAGTTGATGAAATCGCCAGCACCCTGTGGAAACTCCACCAGCTGTTGCGCCGGTTGCACCGCTTGCCCGGCAGCCAGGTCGCGGAACAGTTTGCGCAGGATCTGCGGCACGTCGACTTGCGTCAGCAGTTCGCGGGCCTGGGGTTGGGTGATCACGTAAGGGGTGCTGGACATGGTCGGCTCCGGGAGCGGCAAGTAAACTAATTTGTCCATTATGGACTTTTAGATATGTCTAGCAAGCTCTTCACGACGAAAAGTCAGACGAAAAAAAAGCGCAGTCCGTTTCCGGCTGCGCCTCTTTCTGCACATCGTCAGTTAGTGACGTTTGCGCTCTACCGCCCGCAGTAGATGTGTCGGTGGTGTTTCGCAGCTGATTTTGCGACCCAGCAACGCCTCGATGGACGGTAGCTGGTAGGAGTCGTCTTCGCCGGCAAAACTGATGGACACGCCATCGGCGCCGGCGCGACCGGTACGACCAATGCGGTGCACGTAATCGTCCGGGACTTCCGGCAGGGTGAAGTTGATCACATGGCTGATGCCGTCGATGTGGATGCCGCGACCGGCCACATCGGTTGCCACCAGCACGCGGATCTTGCCTTCGCGGAAACCTTCCAGGGTCTTGATGCGCTTGTGCTGCGGCACGTCGCCGGACAGCTGCGCGGCGTTGATGCCATCGCGCACCAGGCGTTCTTCGATGCGTCGCACTTCATCCTTGCGGTTGGCAAAGACGATGACCCGCTCCCACCCGTTGTCGTTGACCAGGTTGTAGAGCAGTTTGTATTTGTCGGCACCGGCCACCGCGTAGATGTGCTGCTCGACGTTTTCGCTGGCCACGTTGGTGACTTCGATTTCGACGATCGCCGGGTCTGTGGTCCATTGCTTGGCCAGGTTCATCACGTCTTCGGTGAAAGTCGCGGAGAACAGCAGCGTTTGGCGCTCGCTCTTGGGCGGGGTCTGGCGAATGATCTGGCGCACCTGCGGGATGAATCCCATGTCGAGCATGCGGTCGGCTTCGTCCAGCACCATGACTTCGACCATGTCCAGGTGCACATCGCCGCGCTGGTTGAAGTCCAGCAGGCGGCCGGGGGTGGCCACGAGGATGTCGCAGTGACGGGCTTCGAGGTGTTTGAGCTGCTTGTCGAAGTCCATGCCTCCCACGAACGTCATGACGTTGAGGCCGGTGTATTTGGTCAGGTCCGCCGCATCCTTGGCGATCTGCACCACCAACTCGCGGGTCGGCGCGATGATCAATGCCCGGGGCTCGCCCATGTAGCGCTCTTTCGGCGGCGGGGTTTGCAGCAACTGGGTGATGATCGAAATCAGGAACGCCGCGGTTTTGCCGGTGCCTGTCTGGGCGCGGCCGATGGCGTCTTTGCCGGCGAGGGTGAAGCCCAGCACCTGCGCCTGGATTGGCGTGCAATACGGAAAGCCCAGGTCCTGGATGGCGTGCATCAGTTCCGGAGCGAGTTTGAAATCGTGGAAACGGGTTTTGCCTTCCTGGGGTTCGACGACGAAGTCTTCGAGTTTCCATGGAATGACTGGCGCCTTGGGCTTGGGTTCGCGACGCGGTTTGGCGGGTTTGGGTGCTTCACTGCGCACAGGTTCGGCAACGGTAACGGCGGCAGAAACAGGTTTGGGTTCATGTTTCGGTGCGGCTGCGGGAGCGTGGTGGTCGGCCTGGCTGGCGTCGCTGCGATGGCCGTGGGAGTGCGACGGCGCGCTGGGGACTGGCGCGAGTTGCTCAGTCTCGCTTTTACCGAACATTTTCTTGAGTGCTTTGAGCACGGTCATCTCATCAATTGGTTAAGGAATATACGCCGGCCAGTGTAATGCAAGAATCGGGCGCGGCGTAGAGGGATGGATCAAAGGGCGCTTTTAAACAAAAAGAGCAACATAAAGGCTTAACGCAAACGTTCGGCCAGCCAGACCCCGATGTCGCGAATTTCCTCGGGTAACACTTCGTGGCCCATTGGGTATTCCTGCCATGTCACGGTGACACCATGCTGCTTCAGATACTCATAGGCGGTACGGCCCATCGAATTCTGCACCACGTCATCGTACTGGCCATGCAACGACAGCACAGGAATGCGCTGCTGGCTGGCGGACAATTCAAGCTCATCGCTGAAGGTCGGTGCGTAGGTAGAGAGGGCAAGTACGCCACCCAACGGTCCCTGCCATTTCACAAACGCGGCGTGTAGAGCCACTGCGCCACCCTGGGAAAAACCTGCCAGGAAAATCCGCGAGGCGTCTATTCCAGCGGCTCGCTGCACATCGATCAAATGAATGATCCTCTGTGCCGACTCTTCCAGTTGATCGCGGTTGATCGCGCGCGCCGGGCTCATGGCCAATATGTCGTACCAG
The DNA here is from genome assembly GCF_005502415.1 of Pseudomonas sp. G(2018). Classification (NCBI taxonomy): domain Bacteria; kingdom Pseudomonadati; phylum Pseudomonadota; class Gammaproteobacteria; order Pseudomonadales; family Pseudomonadaceae; genus Pseudomonas; species Pseudomonas sp. G(2018). The sequence goes on from NZ_SCOO01000001.1 coordinate 181,678, forward strand.
CTGGGCATCTCGTAGCCACCGTTGATGGTAACGGCGCAGGTCGGGGCCTGAGGCAGAACGAAGCGGGTGGATAACAGCGTTTCCTGCAGCGCCTCGGCGACCGGCAGGAAGTCATATCGATCGGCGCCGAGGCCATGCAGCCAGATGACGCAGGCGTCTGCGGGCTTGACGGGTTCTAGAATCAGGGGCTCGGTCATGGCTGCTCCAAATGTGTGCGTGCGCTCTCATTGAGTGCGGGGCGTGAGTGCGCGTCTGGTTGATCAGTTACGAAGATGTCGCAAGGTTACAAGTTTTGCTATTGACCTGTCGCTTAACCGCTTTGGCGGCCGGTGTGGTACGGGCTTTGCTATAGGGAAGCTGGTACGAAAATCCCACATCTGTCGGTAACACTATCAGGCCATTTTTGGCAGTGGGATAGCAAAAAATCCGGTGATGGATGTTCGCCAGTGGCCGCTACGGGCTTCGCGAACTTGAAAGGGCTACAGCCCGTTCGGCCGATTGGTGAGAAGTGAGTTGTCCATTTTGTGGATTTTCTCCTACTAGACTCATAGCTACGGTCTCTACGTCGGTTGACCCTAAAACAAGCCAACTCGGGTCGACAACGCCTCAAAAGGGTGCGACAGGACTCACGCTCCGACACAACAAGAGCAAAACTGGAGGTTTGAATGAAGATGTTGAAATCCACTCTGGCGATCGTGACTGCAGCCGCAGTACTCGGTGTCAGCGGGTTCGCTCAGGCGGGTGCAACCCTGGATGCAGTGAAGAAGAAAGGTTTCGTGCAGTGTGGCGTCAGCGATGGCCTGCCAGGTTTCTCGGTTCCGGATTCCACCGGCAAGATCGTGGGCATCGATGCTGACTTCTGCCGCGCTGTGGCCGCTGCCGTGTTCGGCGACGCGACCAAGGTCAAGTTCAGTCAGTTGAACGCCAAGGAGCGTTTCACCGCTCTGCAGTCGGGCGAAATCGACATCCTGTCGCGCAACACCACCATGACCAGCTCCCGTGACGCCGGCATGGGTCTCAAGTTCCCGGGCTTCATCACTTACTACGATGGCATCGGCTTCCTGGTAAACAACAAGCTCGGCGTGAAAAGCGCCAAAGAGCTGGATGGCGCGACCATCTGCATCCAGGCCGGTACCACCACCGAGCTGAACGTTTCCGACTACTTCCGCGGTAACGGTCTGAAATACACCCCGATCACTTTCGACACCTCCGATGAAAGCGCCAAGTCGCTGGAATCCGGTCGTTGCGACGTGCTGACCTCCGACAAGTCCCAACTGTTCGCCCAGCGCAGCAAGCTGGCTTCGCCGAAGGACTACGTGGTTCTGCCGGAAACCATTTCCAAGGAGCCTCTGGGTCCGGTCGTGCGTAACGGCGACGACGAGTGGCTGGCCGTGGTGCGCTGGACTGGCTACGCGCTGCTCAACACCGAAGAAGCGGGTATCAGCTCGAAGAACGTCGAAGCCGAAGCCAAGGCCACCAAGAACCCGGATGTCGCTCGTATGCTCGGCGCTGACGGTGAATACGGCAAGGACCTGAAACTGCCGAAAGACTGGGTCGTGCAGATCGTCAAGCAAGTCGGTAACTACGGCGAAATCTTCGAGAAAAACCTCGGCAAGAGCACTCCGCTGGAAATCGACCGCGGGCTGAACGCTCTGTGGAACGCTGGCGGCATTCAATACGCACCACCAGTGCGCTGATGGTTCTATCACCCGGTAGGCCAACTGCCGGGTGATGTTCTGTTCCATTATTTCCGGGGCACTTCATGCAAAATTCAATCGGCGCACCAAAGCAGAGGCTCAGCCTCAGCGATCCAAAAGTGCGTGCGTGGCTCTTCCAGATCATCACCATTGTCGCGGTGGTCTCGATGGGCTGGTACTTGTTCGATAACACGCAGACCAACCTTCAGCACCGGGGCATTACCTCCGGTTTCGACTTTCTGGAGCGCAGTGCCGGATTCGGCATCGCTCAACACCTGATCTCCTACACCGAAGCGGACAGTTATGCCCGTGTGTTCGTGATCGGCCTGCTCAACACGTTGCTGGTGACCTTCATCGGCGTGATCCTGGCGACCATCCTCGGCTTCATCGTCGGCGTGGCCCGACTGTCGAAGAACTGGATCATCGCCAAACTGGCGACGGTGTACGTGGAGGTTTTCCGTAACATCCCGCCACTGTTGCAGATCCTGTTCTGGTACTTCGCGGTGTTCCTGACCATGCCGGGGCCGCGCAACAGCCATAACTTCGGCGACACCTTCTTCGTCAGCAGCCGTGGCCTGAACATGCCGGCCGCGCTGATGGCCGATGGGTTCTGGCCGTTTGTGATCAGCATCGTCGTGGCCATCGTCGCCATCGTGCTGATGACCCGCTGGGCCAACAAGCGTTTCGAAGCAACCGGCGAGCCGTTCCACAAGTTCTGGGTCGGCCTGGCGTTGTTCCTGGTGATCCCGGCGCTGTGCGCCTTGATCTTCGGTGCACCTGTGCACTGGGAAATGCCGCAGCTCAAGGGTTTCAACTTCGTCGGTGGCTGGGTACTGATCCCGGAACTGCTGGCCTTGACCCTGGCCCTGACGGTGTATACCGCGGCGTTCATCGCCGAGATCGTGCGTTCGGGCATCAAGTCGGTCAGCCACGGCCAGACCGAAGCGGCTCACTCGCTCGGCCTGCGCAACGGCCCGACCCTGCGCAAGGTGATCATCCCGCAAGCCCTGCGCGTGATCATTCCACCGCTGACCAGCCAATACCTGAACCTGGCGAAGAACTCGTCGCTGGCGGCCGGTATCGGTTATCCGGAAATGGTTTCGTTGTTTGCAGGCACCGTGCTGAACCAGACCGGGCAGGCGATCGAAGTGATTGCCATCACCATGAGCGTGTACCTGGCGATCAGTATCAGCATTTCCCTGCTGATGAACTGGTACAACAAGCGCATTGCGCTGATCGAGCGGTAAGGAAAAGCGCATGAGTACTCATACTTTCAAACCTGACATGCCCCCACCGGGCCGCAGCATCGGTGCCGTGGCGTGGATGCGCGCGAACATGTTCTCCAGCTGGCTCAACACCCTGCTGACCCTGTTTGCGTTCTACCTCATCTATCTGGTGGTTCCGCCGATCCTGCAATGGGCGATCCTCGATGCCAACTGGGTCGGCACCTCCCAGGCCGACTGCACCAAGGACGGCGCTTGCTGGGTGTTCATCCAGCAGCGTTTCGGCCAGTTCATGTACGGCTATTATCCGCCGGCACTGCGCTGGCGCGTGGACCTGACCGTGTGGCTGGCGGTTATCGGCGTGGCACCCTTGTTCATCTCGCGCTTCCACCATAAAGCCGTGTACGGCCTGAGCTTCCTGGTGCTGTACCCGATCATTGCCTGGTGCCTGTTGCACGGCGGCGTTTTCGGCCTGACCCAGGTGGCTACCAGCCAATGGGGCGGGCTGATGCTGACCCTGGTGATCGCCACCGTCGGTATTGCCGGTGCGCTGCCCCTGGGGATTGTCCTGGCGCTGGGCCGTCGTTCGAACATGCCGGCGATTCGTGTGGTCTGCGTGACCTTCATCGAATTCTGGCGCGGCGTGCCGTTGATCACGGTGCTGTTCATGTCCTCGGTAATGCTGCCGTTGTTCCTGCCTGAAGGCATGAACTTCGACAAGCTGCTGCGGGCACTGATCGGCGTGATCCTGTTCCAGTCAGCCTACGTGGCAGAAGTGGTGCGCGGCGGTCTGCAAGCGATTCCCAAAGGGCAGTACGAAGCGGCCGCGGCGATGGGCCTGGGTTACTGGCGCAGCATGGGCCTGGTGATTCTGCCGCAAGCCCTGAAGCTGGTGATCCCCGGCATCGTCAACACCTTCATCGCGCTGTTCAAGGACACGAGCCTGGTGATCATCATCGGTCTGTTCGACTTGCTCAACAGCGTCAAGCAAGCCGCCGCCGACCCGAAATGGCTGGGCATGGCCACTGAAGGCTATGTGTTTGCAGCCCTGGTGTTCTGGATTTTCTGTTTTGGTATGTCCCGCTACTCCATGCATTTGGAACGCAAGCTGGACACAGGCCACAAGCGCTAAGTCGCTACCTATTTAGGACGTTTTCCGATGAGCGAAGCAATCAAACAGCCTGTGAACCCTGAAGGCATTATTCAGATGCAGGGCGTGAACAAGTGGTACGGCCAGTTCCACGTGTTGAAAGATATCAACCTGAACGTCAAGCAGGGCGAGCGTATCGTGCTGTGCGGCCCGTCGGGTTCCGGCAAGTCCACCACCATTCGTTGCCTCAACCGTCTGGAAGAACACCAGCAGGGCCGCATCGTGGTCGATGGCGTGGAGCTGACCAACGACCTCAAGCAGATCGAAGCGATCCGCCGTGAAGTCGGCATGGTGTTCCAGCACTTCAACCTGTTCCCGCACCTGACCATTTTGCAGAACTGCACCCTGGCGCCGATGTGGGTGCGCAAGATGCCCAAGCGCAAGGCCGAGGAAATCGCCATGCACTACCTGGAACGCGTACGCATTCCGGAGCAGGCGCACAAGTATCCGGGGCAACTGTCAGGTGGTCAGCAACAGCGTGTGGCGATTGCACGTGCGCTGTGCATGAAGCCGAAAATCATGCTGTTCGACGAACCGACGTCGGCACTCGACCCGGAGATGGTGAAAGAAGTACTCGACACCATGATCGGCCTGGCCGAAGACGGCATGACCATGCTTTGCGTGACCCACGAAATGGGCTTCGCCCGCACCGTGGCCAACCGCGTGATCTTCATGGACAAGGGTGAAATCGTCGAACAGGCTGCGCCGAACGACTTCTTCGACAACCCGCAGAATGATCGGACCAAGTTGTTCTTGAGCCAGATTTTGCATTGATCGGCATTTGGCGTTGAAATAAACCCGGACGTGTTCCGGGTTTATTTTTGCCTGATTTCCGCGTCAGGCCTTCACGGTTTCCTGTTCGGGGAAGCGTTCGGCTAACAAACGCTTCAAATCAGTTCCTTCGTTCAGTGCTTGTACTTCTGCCAGTAAATGAGGGTGACGATCCAGCAGGCGCATCAATGTGAACAGCGGTTGTGGCGGGGCGAGTTCGCCGCGTTCGTAACGGGAAAAGGCATTGTGCCCGCCGCCTGAAAGCAATTTGACTGCGTCTTTTTGTGTGAGGTGCAGTTTGCGGCGGATGCGTCTCATCTCGGAGCCCATGACCTGGAAGCAGTCTTCAAGCAGCTTGTCGCTTGCATCGGAATAGCGATCAGCGCTGTCAGTGTCGTGATCGAATTCGATTTCACCACAGACCTGGCACTCCCATCCGGCAATATCATGTATTAACCGTGCAACCTGCTTATAGTCGATAGTAAAAGTGCGGCCAACAAAGTGATGCATTCCCTTGTGAGTGCCGCAGTTAACGCATTGCTGTGTTTTCATGGGTACCTCTCCTTGAAGGAGATTACCGGATGCCCACCGCCGGCGCGGTAAGTCACTTTGATGTAGATCTCCCGATCCTGAAAAGTCGTGTGATACACGTCTTGCCATACTCGATGATCAGCGTAGGTGGTCATCGATTTGTGCAGCATTTTGTACTCCAGCAAGCAAACGGTTCGTAGCATCTGAGTAATGCTTAAGGACATTTTTCGACCCCCCTCTCGGGCGGTCATTGTGAATGCTTTGCTTCCCAGCCTGATGACCTCCGCCTTGATTACCGCCAAGTCATAATGGGGTGTGTTCTTTTCCATAAGAAACCCTAACCCTATCCATAAAATTACCCTTTAAGGGTAATTTTGACTAATCGAAAATCCCGCTTCTTTTTCCTCCCTCTGACCGTAGGCGGTTGCCGTCCTACGTGAAGCTGACTAACATGTCAGAAAATTCATCCTATGATTGGATGAAAGGGCGAATCCTATGTCAGACATTTCTCCATTAGTGAAACGATCCCTGGTCGATCAGGCCCTGGATCAGTTGCGTCAGCGCATCAACCAGGGCGTTTGGGCGGTTGGCCAACGCTTGCCTACCGAACCCGAGTTGTCCGCCGAGCTGGGCATCAGCCGCAACACCGTGCGTGAAGCCATGCGGGTGCTGGCGTTTTCCGGGTTGATAGAAATCCGTCAGGGCGATGGCAGTTACCTGCGGGCGGTGGTCGATCCGCTGGACACCCTGAAGGTGTTGTCGCAGTGCTCCCTTGAACAGGCCCGCGAAACCCGTCACATCCTCGAGGTTGAGGCCATTGGCTTGGCCGCTTTGCGCCGTACCGATGAAGACCTGGTGGTTTTGCGCGAGGCATTGGGTGTCAGCGGCAGCCACTATCACGGCGACCTCGACACCTATATCGCTTGCGATCTGGTCTTCCACCGCCGCCTGGTGGACGCCGCGCACAACGCGACCCTCAGCGAGTTGTATCGCTATTTCTCCAGTGTCGTCGGCGCTCAGCTGCGGCACTGCCTGAACATCACCCCACGCCGCCAGGAAGTGTTCGACCTGCATGTCGAGCTGCTCGAAGCGGTCGAGCAGCGCGACCCGGAACGGGCCAAAGCTATATCGAGGCAGTTGATCAATGAACCTTGAAACCGAGAACGCCAGCCGTCACCTACCACAATCCAAACGCGCGGCGGAGCTTGAAGAGTTGCTGATCGATGCCGAGGCCGATGACGAACAGGTCCAGCAAAGCCATCCGATCCTGCGCCGTCCATGGTTGCTGCTGCTGGGCCTGATTCTGGTTGCGCTGAACCTGCGTCCGGCATTATCGAGCATGGCGCCAATGCTCAGCGAGGTGTCGAAAAGCCTCGGATTATCGGCGTCGCAGGCCGGGTTGCTGACGACTCTGCCGGTGCTTTGCCTTGGTTTGTTTGCGCCACTGGCGCCGATTCTGGCGCGGCGCTTCGGTGCCGAGCGAGTAGTACTGAGCATCCTGCTGACACTGGCGGGCGGGATCATCCTGCGCAGCTCATTCGGTGAGATTGGCCTGTTCGCTGGTAGTGTGCTGGCCGGCGCCAGCATCGGTGTGATCGGTGTGTTGCTGCCGGGGATCGTCAAACGCGACTTTCCGAAACAGGCCGGCACCATGACCGGCGTCTACACCATGGCTCTGTGTCTGGGCGCGGCGATGGCGGCGGGTGCGACCGTGCCGTTGAGCGAACACTTCGACAAGAGCTGGGTATTGGGCCTCGGTTTCTGGGTGATTCCGGCGCTGGTCGCGGCACTATTCTGGCTGCCACAAGTCGGTCAGAAACACGGCGCGCATAACGTCGCCTATCGCGTCCGGGGATTGCTGCGCGACCCATTGGCCTGGCAAGTGACTTTGTACATGGGCCTGCAATCTTCCCTGGCCTACATCGTGTTCGGCTGGTTGCCTTCGATCCTGATCGGTCGTGGACTGACCCCGACCCAGGCGGGCCTGGTGCTGTCGGGTTCGGTGATCGTTCAACTGATCAGTTCCCTGGCCGCACCTTGGCTTGCCACCCGTGGCAAGGACCAGCGTCCGGCAATCGTGATCGTCATGGTGATGACCCTCGGCGGTCTGTTCGGTTGCCTCTACGCCCCGATTGAAGGCCTGTGGGGTTGGGCGATCCTGCTCGGTCTGGGGCAGGGCGCGACCTTCAGCCTGGCGCTGACCCTGATCGTACTGCGCTCGCGGGACTCGCATGTCGCGGCCAACCTGTCGAGCATGGCCCAGGGTTTCGGTTATACCCTGGCGTCCATGGGGCCGTTCGCGGTGGGCATCGTGCACGATTTGACCGGCGGCTGGACCGCCGTGGGCTGGATCTTCGGCGTGATTGGCCTCGGCGCCATTGTTGCCGGCCTCGGTGCCGGACGTTCGCTGTACGTTCAGGTGCAAAGCGAAAAAATCTGAATCCTCGTACTACTGGCATTCGGCCCACGAATGCCGGTGGTCTTGTGTGCATTTGCAGACTATCGTGCAGGCAATCTTTCGATGCCAATTTGCACAACAGGGAGTCTGCCCATGAGTGAAGCCCACAGCGCCTTGATCACCCGGTTCTACCAGGCCTTCCAGCGGCTCGATGCCGAGGCCATGGGCGCTTGCTATACCAATGATGTGGTATTCAGTGATCCGGCGTTTGGCGAGCTTCGCGGTCGTGATGCCGGCGATATGTGGCGCATGCTCACCACCCGGGCCAAGGATTTCTCCCTGACCTTCGATAATGTGCGCAGCGACGAGCGCACCGGTGGCGCCCATTGGATCGCGACTTATCTGTTCAGTCAGACCGGCAACACCGTGGTCAACGACATCCAGGCTCGCTTCGTTTTCCGCGACGGCAAGATTTGCGAACATCATGACAGTTTCGATATGTGGAAGTGGTCCCGACAGGCGCTCGGTTTCAAAGGCTTGCTGCTGGGCTGGACGCCGCTGGTACGCAACGCCGTTCGTGCACAGGCGCTAAAGGGGCTGAAGGCATTTCAGGCCAGTCGCTGATAAGATTGCGGCTTGTTTCCTTTCAAGCCTTGATCGATCCGTGACCACCCACAGCGAAAATCCTGTCGACGCTGACTCTCCCGTGAGCAAGCCCTGGTTTGTCTACCTCGTGCGCGCGGCCAATGGTTCGCTCTACTGCGGGATCAGCGATGATCCGGTACGGCGTTTCGCCACTCACCAGAGTGGCAAGGGCGCGCGGTTCTTCCTTTCCAGCCCGGCCGTGGCCTTGGTTTACACCGAAGCGTGTCGCGACAAGAGCGAGGCGCTGCGTCAGGAACGCCTGATCAAAAAACTTCGGAAAAGCGCCAAGGAGTGTCTGGTGGCCAGTGCTGCTGCCGGCTTATCAATCTGACTGATCGGTTCCCATCAGGCGGATCTGTAGGCTGCCAACCGATTGCGCGCTAAGCTGGAGGCTCCTATTGAGTGCGGCGGAGCCGAGCATGTCCGAGTTGATTCTCCATCATTACCCGACGTCCCCCTTCGCCGAAAAGACCCGCTTGCTGTTGGGCTTCAAAGGGCTGTCCTGGCGCTCGGTGAAGATCTCGCCAATGATGCCCAAGCCCGATCTCACGGCCCTGACCGGTGGCTACCGCAAGACCCCGGTGTTGCAGATCGGCGCGGATATTTATTGCGATACGGCGTTGATCGCCCGTCGTCTTGATCAGGAAAAAGCCCTCCCGGCATTCTTCCCGGAAGGCCAGGAAATGATCGCCGCAACCTTCGCTGCCTGGGCCGATTCGGTGGTGTTCCAGCATGCGGTCAGCCTGGTGTTTCAACCGGAATCGATCGCTGTTCGTTTTGGCAATTTGCCGCAGGAAGCGATCAAGGCATTTCTGGCAGATCGCGCGGGTTTTTTCAGCGGAGGCAGCGCTACAAAGTTGACGGCCGGGCAAGCGCGGCATCAATGGCCGACGATCATGGCGCGTCTGGAGCAACAGTTACAGCGCGAGGAAGGTGATTACCTGTTTGGCGAGCCGTCGATTGCCGACTTCGCCATGGCGCATCCACTGTGGTTCCTCAAGGCAACACCGGTGACGGCGCCGCTTGTGGATAACTATCCGGCCGTGTCGGCCTGGTTGGCACGGGTGCTGGGTTTCGGCCATGGGGCGCCGAGCGAGATGACTTCGGAAGAGGCGCTGGTGGTAGCACGCAACGCTACGCCTGCTGCTTTACCGGATGAGCAGTTCATCGATCCGAACGGGTTCGAGGTTGGCCAGCAGGTGGTGATCGCGGCGACTGACTATGGCGTCGATCCGGTGGCGGGGGAGTTGATGTTTGCCGGTAGCGAGGAATTGATCGTGCGTCGCGAGGATGAACGTGGTGGTTTGGTGCATGTGCACTTTCCGCGGCTGGGCTTCCGCATCGAAGCACAGTAGGCGCGAACTACCGGTTTTCGGGTCATGCACTAACTTGTGGGAGCTGGCTTGCCTGCGATAGCGGAGTATCAGACAACATCAATGTTGTTGGACTGACGTCATCGCAGGCAAGCCAGCTCCCACAGGGGAAGGTGTCGGCCTGATCAGCTATTTCAGGGCCGCCAGAATCGCATCCGGGTCATACCCGCGAATCAGTGTTCCGTTCACATCGATGAACGGAATCCCGCCGCCGCCCAGCGCTTCGTAAGCCTTGCGTACCTCGGCATCTTTCTCGATATCGAATTCCTTGTACGGAATGCCTTTCTGATCGAGAAAGCGCCGGGTCAGTTTGCAGTAGCCGCACCATTCGGTGGTGTAGAACACGACATTGGCCGTGGCCTGGGTCTGCTCGGACACCACCTGCGAGGGATTGAACAGCCGCTCGATCTTGCCCCAGTTCTGGTAAACCACCACCACCACCAGGATCAGCAGAACTTTTTTCAGCACGTTACCCAGCATCAGTTGCGGCGCTTGAGCTGGTCGGTGAGCGAGGTCGGCAAGCCTTTGATGATCAGGGTGCCGGCCTCTTCGTCGTACTCGATCTTCGAGCCCAGCAAATGCGCTTCGAAGCTGATCGACAGACCTTCGGCGCGACCGGTGAAGCGGCGGAACTGGTTCAGGGTGCGTTTGTCGGCCGGGATCTCCGGCGACAGGCCGTAATCCTTGTTGCGGATGTGATCGTAGAAGGCTTTCGGGCGATCCTCGTCGATCAGTTCCGACAGCTCCTCCAGGCCCATGGGCTCACCGAGCTTGGCCTGGCTGCTGGCGTAATCCACCAGGGTCTTGGTTTTTTCCCGGGCAGAGTCTTCCGGCAGGTCTTCGCTTTCGACGAAGTCACTGAAAGCCTTGAGCAGGGTGCGGGTTTCGCCCGGGCCATCGACGCCTTCCTGGCAGCCGATGAAGTCACGGAAATACTCAGAGACTTTCTTGCCGTTCTTGCCTTTGATGAAGGAAATGTACTGCTTCGATTGCTTGTTGTTCTGCCATTCCGAGACGTTGATGCGCGCCGCCAGATGCAGCTGGCCCAGGTCCAGGTGACGGGACGGGGTTACGTCCAGTTGCTCGGTCACCGCCACGCCTTCGCTGTGGTGCAGCAGGGCGATCGCCAGATAGTCGGTCATGCCCTGCTGGTAATGAGCGAACAGTACGTGGCCACCGACCGAGAGGTTGGACTCTTCCATCAGCTTTTGCAGGTGTTCCACTGCCACGCGGCTGAATGCGGTGAAATCCTGGCCGCCATCAAGGTACTCCTTCAGCCAGCCGCTGAATGGAAAGGCGCCGGACTCCGGGTGAAACAGACCCCAGGCTTTGCCTTGTTTGGCGTTGTAGCTTTCATTGAGGTCGGCAAGCATGTTCTCGATGGCTGCGGACTCGGCCAATTCAGAGTCGCGAGCGTGGAGAACCGCTGGAGTACCGTCGGGTTTTTTGTCGATCAGGTGGACGATGCAATGACGGATCGGCATGAGCTTCTCGGCTGGTTGGAGAGAGCAGGGCGGGCTCCCTGAAAAAGCGCCAAGTGTACCGCAACCGCTGCTTTTGGCGCGGCACGAAGGGCAATTGCACGGCGCCCCGAGGTGCTTATGCGTTTTTTTGCCGATTTAGAGCAATAAAGCTGACCAAATGGGTAGCTAGAGGCGGATATTTCCCCGTCTCTGTGCTAGTTTTGCCCGGTCTTACGCGAAGTCACTGCGTTAAGCGTGCAGTCAGCAATTGTCAGGTCGAACCAAACCCTGATTTCGGCATCTATAACCCGACTCGTCGCGGTTATCGCCGAGGGTGCCAGATCCAGAAGATCGGGCTCGATGGCTGACACTGCACTCTGCAATCCATATGAATTTGATAGGGAAGGAACACTACATGGCTCTTACTAAAGACCAACTGATCGCCGACATCGCTGAAGCTATCGACGCGCCAAAAACCACCGCGCGTAACGCTCTGGACCAACTGGGCCAAATCGTTGCCGATCAGCTGGAAAACGGCGGCGAAATCACTTTGCCAGGCATCGGCAAACTGAAAGTGACTGAGCGTCCTGCCCGTACCGGCCGTAACCCTTCGACTGGCGCAGCCATCGAAATCCCTGCCAAGAAAGTGATCAAGCTGGTTGTGGCCAAAGGCCTGACCGACGCTGTGAACAAGTAAGACGCAGTGATAAAAAACCGTGCGCCGGAGCAATCCGGGCACGGTTTTTTTGTGTCTGCGATTTAGCACGCTCCTCAGAACCGGTGTGGGAGCGGCGGTTAGTGAACCGGCTTTAGCGCGTCCAGCGTTCGCGGCGCCAGATCTGCTGTTCGGACTTGGTCTGGAAGGTCCAGGCAACGAAGCGACTCTGTTTCTGCCCTTGCGACATCTCCACGACCTGGCTCTCCAGTACGCCCGCCTTTTTCAGAGCGATCTCGATGGCCGGCAGGTTCGAGGCTTTCGACACCAAGGTACTGAACCACAGCACCTTATGCTGGAAGTTCGCGCTTTCGGCGATCAGTTGCGTCACGAAACGCGCTTCACCACCTTCACACCACAATTCCGCCGACTGACCGCCGAAGTTCAGCACCGGCAGTTTGCGTTTCGGGTCGGCGCGGCCCAGTGCGCGCCATTTGCGTTCGCTGCCCTTGGTGGCTTCGGCCATCGAGGCGTGGAAGGGTGGGTTACACATGGTCAGGTCAAAGCGCTCACCCGGCTCCAGCAAACCGATCAGGATGTGCTTGGGATTGGTTTGCTGGCGCAACTGGATGGCTTTGTTCAAACCGTTGGACTGGACGATGGCTTTAGCCGAGGCCACCGCTGTCGGGTCGATTTCCGAGCCGAGGAAGTGCCAGCGGTAGTCACTGTGTCCGATCAACGGATAAACGCAGTTGGCGCCCATGCCGATATCGAGGACATTGACCTGCGCGCCGCGCGGGATTTTGCCGTCGTTCATGCTGGCCAGCAGGTCAGCCAGGAAGTGTACGTAATCGGCCCGGCCCGGCACCGGTGGGCACAGGTAGTCCGCCGGGATGTCCCAATGGGCAATACCGTAGAACGCCTTGAGCAGCGCCCGGTTGAACACGCGCACCGCATCGGGGCTGGCGAAGTCGATGCTTTCCTTGCCGTACGGGTTGATGATCACGAATTTCGCCAGTTCCGGCGTGGTTTTGATCAGCGCGGGGAAGTCGTAACGACCCTGATGGCGATTGCGCGGGTGCAGGCTGGCTTTTTCACGCGGCTCGACGGCTTTGGCCGGGGTCGCGGAGTCAGGCTTCTTGCGCGCAGGTTTGGGTGTGCGGGGGGCGTTCATGGGCGTGGTCGATTCGGGTATGGCTGAAAGTGGCGGGCATTGTCCCACATCTATGGGCAACACTGTGGGAGCGAGCCTGCTTGCGAAAGCGGTTTGTCATTCAGCATTGATGTTGGTTGACATGGCCTCTTCGCGAGCAGGCTCGCTCCCACAGGGAAATTGTCGTGTTTGAAGTAATCTGGCAGGTATGAAAAAAGGGAGGCCATTGCTGGCCTCCCTTTTTCATTGCGACTTGCCGTTACAGGCTGGCAATCCGCGCATGCTGCTCCGCCAATTTGCCCAGCGCCTGTTCGGCTTCGGCCAGTTTGGCGCGTTCCTTGTCGATGACTTCAGCCGGTGCCTTGTCGACGAAACCAGCGTTGGACAGCTTGCCGCCGACACGCTGCACTTCGCCTTGCAGGCGCTGGATTTCCTTGTCCAGACGCGCCAGTTCCGCACCTTTGTCGATCAGGCCGGCCATCGGCACCAGCACTTGCATCTCGCCAACCAGCGCGGTCGCCGACAGTGGTGCTTCTTCGCCGGTTGCGAGTACGGTGATCGATTCGAGGCGCGCCAGTTTTTTCAACAGTGCCTCGTTTTCGCTCAGGCGACGTTGATCCTCGGCGCTGACGTTCTTCAGAAACAGCGGCAACGGTTTGCCCGGGCCGATGTTCATTTCGCCACGGATGTTACGCGTGCCGAGCATCAGGCCCTTGAGCCATTCGATGTCATCTTCGGCGGCCTGATCGATGCGCTCTTCGTTGGCCACTGGCCAAGGCTGAAGCATGATCGTTTTACCTTCGATGCCGGCCAGCGGCGCGATGCGCTGCCAGATTTCTTCGGTGATGAACGGCATGAACGGATGCGCCAGGCGCAGGGCCACTTCCAGCACGCGAACCAGGGTACGACGGGTGCCGCGCTGACGTTCGACCGGTGCGTTTTCGTCCCACAGCACAGGTTTGGAGAGTTCCAGGTACCAGTCGCAATACTGGTTCCAGATGAACTCATACAAGGCTTGTGCGGCCAGGTCGAAACGGAACTGGTCGAGCTGGCGGGTCACTTCCGCTTCAGTGCGTTGCAGCTGCGAAATGATCCAGCGATCAGCCAGCGACAGCTCGTAGGCTTCGCCGTTCTGGCCACAGTCTTCGCCCTTGTCCAGCACGTAGCGCGCGGCGTTCCAGATTTTGTTGCAGAAGTTGCGATAGCCTTCGACGCGGCCCATGTCGAACTTGATGTCGCGACCGGTGGACGCCAGCGAGCAGAAGGTGAAACGCAGCGCGTCGGTGCCGTAGCTGGCGATGCCGTCGGCGAACTCGTCGCGGGTCTGCTTCTCGATCTTCTTCGCCAGTTTCGGCTGCATCATGCCGGAGGTGCGTTTCTGCACCAGCTCTTCCAGCTCGATGCCGTCGATGATGTCCAGCGGGTCCAGGACGTTGCCCTTGGACTTGGACATCTTCTGGCCCTGGCCATCACGTACCAGACCGTGCACGTAGACGGTCTTGAACGGCACCTGCGGCGTACCATCCTCGTTCTTGATCAGGTGCATCGTCAGCATGATCATCCGGGCAACCCAGAAGAAGATGATGTCGAAACCGGTGACCAGCACATCGGTAGAGTGGAATTTCTTCAGGAATTCGGTCTTTTCCGGCCAGCCCAGGGTGGAGAAGGTCCACAGGCCCGAGCTGAACCAGGTGTCCAGTACGTCGTTGTCCTGCTGCAGGGCAACGTCCGGGCCGAGGTTGTGCTTGGTGCGCACTTCGGCTTCGTCGCGACCGACATAGACTTTGCCCGACTCGTCGTACCAGGCCGGAATCCGGTGGCCCCACCACAGCTGACGGCTGATGCACCAGTCCTGGATGTCGCGCATCCACGAGAAGTACATGTTTTCGTATTGCTTGGGTACGAACTGGATGCGGCCGTCTTCAACGGCGGCAATCGCAGGCTCGGCCAGCGGCTTGGTGGACACGTACCACTGGTCGGTCAGCCACGGCTCGATGATGGTGCCGGAGCGGTCGCCTTTCGGTACTTTCAGGGCGTGATCGTTGACGCTGACCAAGAGACCGGCTGCATCGAACGCCGCCACGATTTGCTTGCGCGCTTCGAAACGGTCCAGGCCGGCATATTCAGCCGGGATCTTGCCGTCGATGCTTTCGTTCAGCGTGCCGTCGAGGTTGAACGCCTGGGCGGCTGGCAGAACGATGGCGTTCTTGTCGAAAATGTTCAGCAGCGGCAGGTTGTGGCGCTTGCCGACTTCGTAGTCATTGAAGTCGTGGGCCGGGGTGATTTTCACGCAGCCGGTGCCGAATTCCGGATCGCAGTAATCGTCGGCGATGATCGGGATGCGGCGGCCGACCAGCGGCAGCTCGACAAATTTGCCGATCAGGGCTTTGTAGCGTTCGTCGTTCGGGTTAACGGCCACGGCGGAGTCGCCGAGCATGGTTTCCGGACGAGTCGTCGCGACGATCAGGTAATCGTTGCCTTCAGCGGTCTTCGCGCCGTCGGCCAGCGGGTATTTCAGGTTCCACAGGAAACCTTTTTCGTCGTGGTTCTCCACTTCGAGGTCGGAAATCGCCGTGTGCAGCTTGGTGTCCCAGTTAACCAGACGCTTGCCGCGGTAGATCAGGCCGTCTTCGTGCAGGCGTACGAAGGCTTCCTTGACGGCTTCCGAGAGGCCGTCGTCCATGGTGAAGCGCTCGCGGCTCCAGTCCACGGACGAACCGAGGCGGCGGATCTGACGGCTGATGTTGCCGCCGGACTGATCCTTCCACTCCCAGACTTTCTCGAGGAACTTGTCGCGGCCCAGATCGTGGCGATTCTGACCTTGGGCTTCGAGCTGACGCTCCACCAGCATTTGCGTGGCGATACCGGCGTGGTCGGTGCCCGGCTGCCACAGGGTGTTGCGACCCTGCATGCGACGGAAACGGATCAGGGCGTCCATGATCGCGTTGTTGAAGCCATGACCCATGTGCAGGCTGCCAGTGACGTTCGGCGGCGGGATCATGATGGTGTAGGACTCGCCCGCGCCTTGCGGGGCGAAGTAATTCTCTGACTCCCAGGTGTTATACCAGGAGGTTTCAATGGCGTGCGGCTGGTAGGTCTTATCCATGCGCGGCGGGACCCTATTGGCATTTATTCAGGAAAAGCCGGCAAGTATAGCGGGGATGTTCCGATGCGCGTAGAGCGAGGTGACAACGGGTGGGCGAAAATTTGTGGTTGGTCGGGGATATGTTTTGTCCTTTCGGACGCCATCGCGGGCAAGCCACACTCCCGCAGGTTACTTGTCGGACCACGACTTTGTGATCGACGCGAACCTTGTGGGAGCATGGCTTGCCCGCGATTGCGTCGGGTCAGACGACGCGATTCAAATCGTTATGCCGCGTTTCCTTCAGGAACAGCACGGCAATCAAGCTCAGCACCGCAGCCCCGGACACGTACCCGCCGACATAACTCAAACCACCCATTGCCACCAGTTTCTGCGCGAAGAACGGTGCCGCCGAAGCTCCGACAATCCCGCCCAGGTTGTAAGCAGCCGATGCGCCGGTATAGCGCACATGGGTCGGAAACAGCTCCGGCAGCAGTGCGCCCATGGGAGCGAATGTCACGCCCATCAGAAACAGTTCGATGCACAGAAACAGCGCCACGCCCCAGGTCGAACCCTGGGTCAGCAGCGGTTCCATCAGAAACCCGGACAGAACCGCCAGCACGCCACCTATGATCAGTATCGGTTTGCGTCCGTACCGGTCACTGGCCCAGGCCGACAGTGGTGTGGCCGCGGCCATGAACAGGACGGCGAAGCACAGCAGGCCCAGGAAGGTTTCACGGCTGTAGCCGAGTGTCGACACGCCATAGCTCAGGGAGAACACCGTGGAGATATAGAACAGCGCGTAACACACCACCATCGCGCCCGCACCCAGCAGCACCGGCAGCCAGTATTGGCTGAACAGTTCGATCAGCGGGATCTTTACCCGCTCCTGGCGCGCCACGGCGTTGGCGAACACCGGTGTTTCGTGGAGTTTGAGGCGTACATACAGGCCGACCATCACCAGTGCGGCACTGAGCAGGAACGGAATGCGCCAGCCCCACGAGCGGAACTGTTCATCGTCCAGGACCATGGCCAGTGTCAGGAACAGGCCGTTGGCCGCGAGGAAGCCAATGGATGGGCCGAGCTGCGGGAACATGCCGAACCAGGCGCGTTTGCCCTTGGGCGCGTTCTCCGTGGCCAGCAACGCTGCACCGCCCCATTCGCCGCCCAGTCCAAGGCCCTGGCCGAAACGCAGTACGCAGAGCAGGATCGGCGCCCAGGCCCCGATGCTGTCGTAACCCGGCAGCACGCCGATCAGCGTGGTACACACGCCCATCAGCAGCAGGGAGGCCACCAGCGTCGATTTGCGACCGATGCGGTCGCCAAAGTGACCGAACAGCGCCGAACCCAAGGGCCGGGCGAGGAAGGCGATGCCGAAGGTGAGGAAAGCCGACAGCATCTGCGCCGTGCCGGAAGTCTGTGGAAAGAACACCGGGCCAATCACCAGCGCCGCGGCGGTGGCGTAGACATAGAAGTCGTAGAACTCGATAGCGGTGCCGATGAAACTTGCCGTGGCTACGCGAGTGGCGGAGTTGGTCGGTCGCGCGGGTGTGGAATCGCTGTAAGTCGTGCTGGTCGTCATGCGGTTATCCCTGACAGTCATGTTGCCCCAGTGGAGCGAATTATTATGGTCGAACACCCAGGGATGTGGGTTTTAAGCGGGGTGCGGGTAGCACAGGGGTAGGGCGGCTTGGGTAAGCGGCTCGATTATAGGAAGGAGGCTAACGAATCAACAAGTGCGGATGTTTCGAAAATATCGCAGCCAGTGGCAGCGCCTGCAGGAAGTACGCATTCCAAGTGTAGGAGTTGCCGCAGGCTGCGATCTTTTGACTATTCAGGGGGCTGACACAATCGCGGGAGCTGAGCTTGTATGCCAGATCAAAACCCGTGTGACGCGGTTCTCTTCCGTCTCAAGGATTTCCAGGCGATAACGGCCGATCTTCAGGCACACCGCGCTTTCCGGAATGGTTTCCAGCGCCTCGGTCACCAGGCCATTGAGGGTTTTCGGGCCGTCGCTTGGCAGGTGCCAGCCGAGGCTCTTGTTCAGGTCGCGTATCGATGCGGCGCCATCGATCACCAGGCGCCCGTCGGCCTGTGGATGGATATGCGGGTTGTCCAGGCTTTGCTGGCTTTCGAATTCGCCGACGATTTCTTCGAGAATGTCTTCCAGGGTCACGATGCCGAGTACTTCGCCGTATTCGTCGACCACCATGCCCAGGCGTCGCTGCTGTTTGTGGAAGTTCAGCAACTGCAGTTGCAGCGGGGTGCTTTCCGGAACGAAGTAAGGTTCGCGACTGGCTGCCAGCAGCGCTTCCAGCGTCAGGCTTCCATCAGGGAGCAAATGGGCGATTTGCCGGGTGTTGAGTACCGCTTCGACCTGGTTGATATCACTGTGGAACACCGGCAGGCGTGTGCGCTTGTTGTGGCGCAACTGCTCGACGATTTCCTCGATCGGGTCGTCGAGATTGATTCCGTCGACTTCACTGCGCGGTACCAGAATGTCGTTGACCGTGATGTTGTCCAGCGCATGGATGCCTGGCAGCGAATGTGGGCGGCAGACGACGGGTTCACGATCGTCGTGCCGTTCCGTCGGCACCTCGTCTTCGCTCTGTTGCACCACCTTGGCTTTGCGAGCGAACGGGCGCAGCAGCAACTGGCTGATGGCATTGAGCAGCCAGGCGGCCGGATAAATGATTTTCAACGGCACGGGAAGCAAGGTGTTGCCCAATGCCAGGATTGCATCCGGATGGCGGACAGCGAGGGCGCGCGGCAGGTAGTCGGCGAACACTAGCACAATGGCACCTGCGCCGAGGCAGGCAACCCAGGGACCGTTTTCGGCCCAGGTAAAAATCGCCAGCAAGGTGCAGAGGACGACTACCAAGGTGCGGCACAGGGTATTGCAGAAGATCAGGCTGTCGAGTGGAAAGTTCAGCCGGGCCAGCGGCTTGTCGCTGGAGCGCGAAGCCGTGCGCTTGGCGAGCAAATGCAGGTGTGCGGATTCGATGGCGGAAAACAGGCCTGACCATAAAATCAGCAGGACCACCACTGCAAGCATCGGCCCTAAGGGCAAGTCGTCCATTATTGCCGCCCGTCAAATGTGCAGGATGTATTCACGGACCAGCTTGCTGCCGAAATACGCCAGCATCAGCAGGCAGAAACCGGCGAGGGTCCAGCGAATGGCTTTGTGTCCACGCCAGCCGAGACGGTTACGGCCCCAGAGCAGCACGCTGAAGACGACCCAGGCCAGGCAGGCGAGCAAGGTTTTGTGTACCAGATGCTGCGCGAACAGGTTGTCGACGAACAACCAGCCGGAGATCAGCGACATCGACAACAGGGTCCAGCCGGCCCAGAGGAAGCCGAACAGCAGGCTTTCCATGGTTTGCAGTGGCGGGAAATTTTTGATCAGCCCGGAGGGGTGCTTATGTTTGAGCTGATGGTCCTGAACCAGCAGCAGCAAGGCCTGGAACACCGCAATGGTGAACATGCCGTAGGCGAGAATCGATAGCAGGATGTGGGCAAGGATGCCTGGTTCCTCGTCGATCACTTGCACGGTGCCGGCCGGGGCGAACTGGGCCAGCAGCACCGTGATGGCGCCCAACGGAAACAGCAGCACCAGCAGGTTCTCCACCGGAATCCGTGAGCAGGCCAGCAGGGTCAAGGCGATGACGGCTGCGGCGATCAGGCTCGAAGCGCTGAAAAAGTCCAGGGCCAGACCGATCGGGGTCAACAGATGGGCGAGCAGGCTGGCGCCGTGGGCCAGCACGGCGAGTACGCCAAGCGTAACCAGCAGGCGTTTGTTGGCCTTGGCGCAGGTAGCCAGGCGAGTGCCCTGATAGAGAGTCGCAGCGGCATATAAGCAGGCGGCGGCGAGGGAGGTCAGCAAACTGGGTGACAAGGGGAGCATAAGTCCTGTTAGGCAAGCCCGAAAGTCGCTGAGTTTGGCATAGAACCCCCGCGCCACGAAAGACCAGACAAGCTGACGGCGAGGTGTCCGCCAGACGCAGTCTTCGCTATAATCCGCGACCTGCCCACGCCACAGGCTCGCCGAGCACATGTTTAGTCCGGTTCGGGCCGCCATTATCCCGGTCTACACAGGGCCTGAAAGGATCGCGCAATGTTTGAAAACTTAACCGACCGTCTCTCGCAGACGCTGCGCCATGTCACCGGCAAGGCCAAGCTGACTGAGGACAACATCAAAGACACCCTGCGCGAAGTGCGCATGGCGTTGCTCGAGGCTGACGTCGCCTTGCCGGTGGTGAAGGACTTCGTCAATTCGGTCAAGGAACGTGCCGTCGGCACCGAAGTGTCGCGCAGCCTGACGCCGGGCCAGGCCTTCGTGAAAATCGTCCAGGCCGAACTCGAAAGCCTGATGGGCGCGGCCAACGAAGACCTGAACCTGAGCGCCGTTCCGCCTGCCGTCATCCTGATGGCTGGTTTGCAGGGGGCTGGTAAAACCACTACCGCCGGTAAACTTGCGCGCTTCCTTAAAGAGCGCAAGAAGAAGTCGGTCATGGTCGTGTCCGCGGACGTTTACCGTCCGGCGGCGATCAAGCAGCTCGAAACCCTGGCCGGCGACATCGGCGTGACCTTCTTCCCGTCCGACCTGAGCCAGAAGCCGGTCGACATCGCCCAAGCGGCTATTAAAGAAGCAAAGCTCAAATTCATCGACGTGGTCATCGTCGATACCGCCGGTCGCCTGCACATCGATGAAGAGATGATGGGCGAGATCAAGGCCCTGCACGCCGCGATCAACCCGGTCGAAACCCTGTTCGTGGTCGACGCCATGACCGGCCAGGACGCCGCCAACACGGCCAAGGCCTTCGGTGATGCGTTGCCGCTGACCGGTGTGATCCTGACCAAGGTCGACGGCGATGCCCGCGGCGGTGCTGCCCTGTCGGTGCGCGCCATTACCGGCAAGCCGATCAAGTTCATCGGTATGGGCGAGAAGAGCGAAGCGCTCGATCCGTTCCATCCTGAGCGTATCGCTTCGCGCATCCTCGGCATGGGCGACGTGCTCAGCCTGATCGAGCAGGCGGAAGCGACCCTCGACAAGGATAAGGCCGACAAGCTGGCCAAGAAGCTGAAGAAGGGCAAAGGCTTCGATCTCGAAGACTTCCGCGATCAGCTGCAACAAATGAAGAACATGGGCGGCCTCGGCGGTCTCATGGACAAGCTGCCGAACATGGGCGGTGTGAACCTGGCGCAGATGGGCAACGCCCAGAGTGCGGCAGAGAAACAGTTCAAACAGATGGAAGCCATCATCAACTCCATGACCCCGGCCGAGCGCCGCGACCCTGAACTGATCAGCGGTTCGCGCAAGCGTCGCATCGCCATGGGCTCCGGCACTCAGGTGCAGGACATCGGTCGCTTGATCAAGCAGCACAAGCAGATGCAGAAGATGATGAAGAAATTCTCCGCCAAAGGCGGGATGGCCAAAATGATGCGCGGCATGGGCGGTATGTTGCCCGGCGGTGGTATGCCGAAAATGTAAAGAATCCGCGCCGGCAGTCTTGTCGGCGCAGCCCCACAGGGATGTGGGATACACAGCAAACCCGCACTTGGCGGGAGCTGACCGGCCGTTTTTTTTGACGGCTCTATAGCAAATCTGCATGGCGGCCGGTAGGTCGCCGGAAAAAGTCATTTGCAAAAGTCCGGATATTCCTTAGAATATGCGACCTTTCGGGCACCTATGCCCGCTGTGCCTTTAGATTTGCAGCACCGACTACAGGAACGATGTTCACATGCTAACAATCCGTCTTGCCCTTGGCGGCTCCAAAAAGCGCCCGTTTTACCACTTGACCGTAACCGACAGCCGCAACCCGCGCGACGGTTCGCACAAGGAACAGGTTGGTTTCTTCAACCCTGTTGCTCGTGGTCAGGAAGTTCGTCTGTCCGTGAACCAAGAGCGCGTAGCCTACTGGCTGAGCGTTGGTGCACAACCTTCTGAGCGCGTTGCTCAGTTGTTGAAGGAATCTGCCAAGGCTGCGGCCTGAGCAATATGAACGCGACGCCAGCTGTTGCTGATGATTTGATCGTTATCGGCAAGATTTACTCTGTTCACGGCGTTCGCGGCGAAGTGAAGGTGTATTCCTTTACTGATCCGATCAAGAACCTGCTGGATTACAAAACCTGGACGCTCAAGCGTGACGGCAATGTAAAGCAGGTAGAGCTGGTCAGCGGACGCGGGAATGACAAGTTCCTGGTCGCAAAGCTCAAGGGTCTCGATGATCGTGAAGAAGCTCGTCTTCTGGCCGGTTATGAGATCTGCGTGCCGCGCAACCTGTTCCCTGAACTGACCGACGGCGAGTACTACTGGTACCAGCTGGAAGGTCTCAAGGTCATCGACACCCTCGGGCAACTGTTCGGGAAAATCGATCACCTGCTGGAGACCGGCTCGAACGATGTAATGGTGGTCAAGCCTTGCGCTGGCAGCCTGGATGATCGCGAACGCCTGTTGCCCTATACGGAGCAATGCGTGTTGGCCGTCGACCTGGTCGCAGGCGAGATGAAGGTGGATTGGGATGCGGACTTCTAAGCGTGGCTAACTTGCGCGTAGAAGTGATCAGTTTGTTTCCCGAGATGTTCTCCGCCATCAGCGAGTACGGCATCACCAGTCGTGCGGTGAAACAGGGGCTCTTGCAGCTCACCTGTTGGAATCCGCGAGACTACACGACGGATCGACATCACACTGTGGATGATCGCCCATTTGGCGGTGGTCCGGGCATGGTGATGAAGATCAAGCCCCTGGAAGATGCTCTGGTTCAGGCCAAGGCAGCCGCCGGGGAGGGTGCGAAGGTGATCTACCTGTCGCCCCAAGGCCGTCAACTGACTCAGTCGGCGGTACGCGAGTTGGCGAATCTGGATGCATTGATCCTGATTGCCGGCCGCTACGAAGGCATTGACGAGCGGTTTATTGAAGCTCATGTCGATGAAGAGTGGTCGATTGGTGACTATGTACTGTCTGGCGGCGAGCTGCCGGCGATGGTCCTGATCGATGCGGTTACACGACTGCTGCCTGGAGCTTTAGGGCATGCGGACTCCGCCGAGGAAGACTCCTTTACGGATGGTTTGCTGGATTGCCCGCACTACACCCGACCGGAGGTGTATGCGGATCAGCGTGTTCCCGACGTATTGCTAAGTGGCAATCACGCGCACATCCGGCGTTGGCGTTTACAGCAGTCCCTTGGTCGGACCTATGAACGACGCGCCGATCTTCTGGAAAGCCGCTCGCTTTCTGGAGAAGAGAAGAAGCTGCTCGAGGAATACATCCGCGAGCGGGACGATAGTTAACAACGTATCGATGGTAGATCCGACGATTTACCTTAGGAGCACAGCATGACTAACAAAATCATCCTTGCACTCGAAGCAGAGCAGATGACCAAAGAGATCCCTACCTTTGCCCCGGGCGACACCATTGTCGTTCAGGTGAAAGTGAAGGAAGGCGACCGTTCGCGTCTGCAAGCGTTCGAAGGTGTTGTTATCGCCAAGCGTAACCGCGGCGTAAACAGTGCATTCACCGTTCGTAAAATCTCCAACGGTGTTGGCGTAGAGCGTACTTTCCAGACCTACAGCCCGCAAATTGACAGCATGGCTGTCAAGCGTCGCGGTGACGTACGTAAAGCCAAGCTGTACTACCTGCGTGACCTGTCGGGTAAAGCAGCTCGCATCAAGGAAAAACTGGCTTAAGTCCAGCTTCCGATGCAGAAAAAAGCAGCCTACGGGCTGCTTTTTTGTTGCCCGCGATTTATCTTCCTTGGCCGTATTACCGGTCTTGCCTGAGCCTTTATGCCTGCCATTGATCATCCACTGATAGACCAATTCCTTGATGCCCTGTGGTTGGAAAAAGGTCTTTCCGATAACACCCGCGATGCCTATCGCAGTGACCTCGTGCTGTTCAACGGCTGGTTGCAGGAAAAAGGCCTGGAACTGGCCAACGCTGGCCGGGAGTTGATCCTCGATCATTTGGCCTGGCGCGTGGAGCAAAACTACAAGCCCCGTTCCACCGCGCGATTTCTTTCGGGCGTGCGGGGTTTCTATCGCTATTTGTTGCGGGAAAAGTTGATCGCCGTTGATCCGACCCTTCGCGTCGATATGCCGCAGCTTGGCAGGCCGTTGCCCAAATCCTTGTCGGAAGCGGATGTCGAGGCCTTGCTGGCGGCACCGGATTTAAGCGAGGCAATCGGTCAGCGTGATCGGGCCATGCTCGAGGTGTTGTACGCCTGCGGCCTGCGGGTGACGGAGCTGATCAGCCTGACGCTGGAGCAGGTAAACCTGCGCCAGGGCGTGCTGCGGGTGATGGGTAAAGGCAGCAAAGAGCGATTGGTGCCGATGGGCGAAGAGGCGATTGTCTGGGTCGAGCGTTACCTGCGCGATGGCCGTGGCGAGTTGCTCGGCGGCCGTCCCAGCGATGTGCTGTTCCCCAGCCAGCGCGGCGAGCAGATGACCCGCCAGACGTTCTGGCACCGGATCAAGCATCAGGCCAAGGTGGCGGGGATCGGCAAGTCCCTGTCGCCGCACACCTTGCGCCATGCGTTCGCCACGCACCTGCTCAATCACGGTGCTGACTTGCGGGTGGTGCAGATGCTGTTGGGTCATAGCGACTTGTCGACCACACAGATCTATACCCATGTTGCCCGGGCGCGCTTGCAGGATCTGCACGCCAAGCACCATCCCCGAGGCTGATCCTGTTCACTGTGGGGGCGAGCCTGCAACATAGAATCTCCCACAAAAAGCCTTCGCCAATGCCTTGTATCACCCGCATTCGGCCCCACGGGCCTTATGTGGTAGGCTTTGCCGGTTTGTACGATGGGCGGTTATGACCCGGTGTTTCAGTACCGGCGTTCTGGTCGTCCCATTTGTCCGCCTTCAGGAGTTCTCATGCGTCTGACCCAGATTTTCGCCGCCGCAGCCATTGCGTTGGTCAGCACCTTTGCCGTCGCCGATGACGCGGCCGACAAAGCCATCCGTAAAAGCCTGGAAAACCTCCAGCTCGACGTGCCGGTAGAAACCATCACCGCCAGTCCGCTGCCGGGCCTCTACGAAGTCAAACTCAAGGGCAGTCGTGTGCTGTACGCCAGTGCCGACGGCCAGTACGTGGTTCAGGGCTACATGTTCCAGCTCAAGGACGGCAAGCCGGTCAACCTGACCGAGAAGACCGAACGCCTGGGCATCTCCAAGCTGATCAACGAGATTCCGGTCGCTGAAACCGTGGTCTACCCGGCCATCGGCGAAACCAAGTCGCACATCACCGTATTCACAGACACCACCTGCCCGTATTGCCACAAGCTGCACGCCGAAGTGCCCGAGCTGAACAAGCGCGGCATCGAAGTACGTTATGTGGCGTTCCCGCGCCAGGGCCTGGGCTCGCCGGGTGACGAGCAGCTGCAAGCGGTGTGGTGCTCGAAAGACAAGAAAGCGGCCATGGACAAGATGGTCGACGGCAAGGAAATCAAGGCCGCCAAGTGCGATAACCCGGTATCCAAGCAGTTCGCCCTCGGCCAGTCGATCGGTGTGAACGGCACACCGGCCATCGTTTTGGCTGACGGTCAGGTCATTCCGGGCTACCAGCCTGCGCCACAAGTCGCCAAACTGGCGTTGGGCGCGAAGTAAAATTCGCATCGTCACGGCAAGCCTTGACGATCATGGTCCGGCAGCGACATCGCCGGGCCATTAATAGAGAGCCGCGAACCTGCGGCTGTTTTCACGGCCGGCCTCGAGTCGGCCGTTTTATGGGGAGTTCACAGTGAAACCGGTCAAAGTAGGCATCTGTGGGTTAGGGACCGTCGGTGGCGGTACCTTCAACGTACTTCAGCGTAACGCCGAGGAAATTGCTCGTCGTGCCGGGCGTGGGATCGAAGTGGCGCAAATTGCCATTCGCACGCCAAAGCCTCAGTTCCAAACGACCGGTATTGCGATTACCAACGATGTCTTCGATGTGGCCACGAACCCTGAGATCGACATCGTCATAGAGCTGATGGGCGGCTACACCGTTGCCCGCGAGCTGGTACTCAAGGCCATCGAGAATGGCAAGCATGTGGTCACCGCGAACAAGGCGCTTATCGCTGTTCACGGTAATGAAATTTTCGCCAAGGCTCGCGAGAAGGGCGTGATCGTTGCGTTCGAAGCGGCCGTGGCCGGTGGCATTCCGGTGATCAAGGCGATCCGTGAAGGCCTGTCCGCCAACCGCATCAACTGGGTCGCCGGCATCATCAACGGCACCGGCAACTTCATTCTCACGGAGATGCGTGAGAAGGGCCGGACCTTTGAAGACGTGCTGGCTGAAGCCCAGGCTTTGGGTTACGCCGAAGCCGATCCGACCTTCGATGTCGAAGGCATCGATGCGGCGCACAAGCTGACGATCCTGGCGTCCATCGCGTTCGGGATCCCGTTGCAGTTCGACAAGGCCTACACCGAAGGCATCACCAAGCTGACCACCGCTGACGTGAACTACGCCGAAGCCCTGGGCTATCGCATCAAGCACCTGGGCGTGGCGCGCAGCACCGCGACCGGTATCGAGTTGCGCGTGCACCCGACGCTGATTCCGGCCGATCGCCTGATCGCCAACGTCAACGGCGTGATGAACGCGGTGATGGTCAACGGCGACGCCGCCGGTTCGACCCTGTTCTACGGCGCCGGCGCCGGCATGGAGCCGACCGCTTCGTCGGTGATCGCCGATCTGGTGGACGTGGTTCGCGCCATGACCTCCGACCCGGAAAACCGCGTACCGCATCTGGCTTTCCAGCCGGATTCGTTGTCGGCTCACCCGGTCCTGCCGATCGAAGCTTGTGAAAGCGCCTATTACCTGCGTATTCAGGCCAAGGATCATCCGGGCGTACTGGCCCAGGTGGCGAGCATCCTGTCCGAGCGCGGGATCAACATCGAATCGATCATGCAGAAGGAAGTCGAGGAACACGACGGCCTGGTGCCGATGATCCTGCTGACCCACCGCGTGCTGGAGCAGCATATCAACGATGCGATCGCCGCCCTGGAAGCCTTGGCGGGCGTAGTGGGTCCGGTGGTACGGATCCGCGTCGAGCACTTGAACTGACAGCAGCTGCAAGCCTCAAGCTACAAGCTGCAAGTGAAAAACAACGCAGCCGCAAGCTTTGAGCCTCAAGCCGCAAGTTAAAGCAGTTCCGCTTTTACTTGCAGCTTGCAGCTCGAAGCTTGTAGCTCAAAACCGAAGGTTTTGCCCCTATGCGCTATATCAGCACCCGCGGCCAGGCACCGGCCCTGAATTTCGAAGACGTCCTGCTGGCCGGTCTGGCCACCGACGGCGGTTTGTACGTCCCGGAAAACCTGCCACGTTTCACCCAGGAAGAAATCGCTTCCTGGGCCGGCCTGCCGTATCACGAGCTGGCATTCCGCGTCATGCGCCCGTTCGTCACCGGCAGCATCCCTGATGCCGATTTCAAAAAAATCCTTGAAGAAACCTACGGTGTGTTCGCCCACAGCGCCGTGGCGCCGCTGCGTCAGCTGAACGGCAACGAATGGGTGCTGGAGCTGTTCCACGGCCCGACCCTGGCGTTCAAGGACTTCGCCCTGCAACTGCTCGGTCGTCTGCTCGACTACGTGCTGGAAAAGCGCGGCGAGCGTGTGGTGATCGTCGGTGCCACGTCCGGTGATACCGGTTCGGCCGCCATCGAAGGCTGCAAGCACTGCGAAAACGTCGATATCTTCATCCTGCACCCGCACAACCGCGTTTCCGAAGTGCAACGTCGGCAGATGACCACCATTTTCGGCGAGAACATCCACAACATCGCCATCGAAGGCAACTTCGATGACTGCCAGGAAATGGTCAAGGCGAGCTTCGCCGACCAGGGCTTCCTCAAGGGCACCCGCCTGGTGGCGGTGAACTCGATCAACTGGGCGCGGATCATGGCCCAGATCGTTTACTACTTCCACGCAGCCCTGCAACTGGGTGGCCCGGCGCGTTCGGTGTCGTTCTCGGTGCCGACGGGCAACTTCGGCGATATCTTCGCCGGCTACCTGGCGCGCAACATGGGCTTGCCGATCAACCAGTTGATCGTCGCCACCAACCGCAATGACATCCTGCACCGCTTCATGAGCGGCAATCAGTACGTCAAGGAAACCCTGCACGCCACCCTGTCGCCGTCCATGGACATCATGGTGTCGTCGAACTTCGAGCGTCTGCTGTTCGACTTGCACGGTCGCAACGGCGCGGCGATTGCCGGGCTGATGGACAGCTTCAAGCAGGGCGGTGGCTTCAGCGTCGAGCAGGAGCGCTGGACCGAAGCACGCAAACTGTTCGACTCGCTGGCCGTGGATGATGCGCAAACCTGCGAAACCATCGCCGAAGTCTACGAGCAGACCGGCGAAGTGCTGGATCCGCACACCGCCATCGGCGTCAAGGCCGCACGCGAATGCCGCCGCAGCCTGGATATCCCGATGGTGATCCTCGGCACGGCCCATCCGGTCAAGTTCCCGGATGCGGTGGAAAAAGCCGGTGTAGGAAAAGCGCTGGAGCTCCCTGTGCATCTTTCCGATCTGTTTGAGCGAGACGAGCGTTGCACCGTGTTGCCGAACGACCTGAAAGCCGTGCAGACCTTTGTCAGCCAGCACGGTAATCGCGGCAAGCCGCTGTAACCAGCAATCGCTTAACATCGCGTGCGGGCCTCGTAATCCTTGTGGGAGCGAGCCTGCTCGCGAAAGCGGTCTTTCATTCAAAATAATGCTGACTGACTCACCGCCTTCGCGAGCAGGCTCGCTTCCACAAGGGAGGCTGCTCAGCGAGCCCGACAGACGTGATACGCCTGTTTTTTCCCTGTCATCTTTCCAATGCATCCTCTATCGACCAGAGAGCTATCAGAACTTTCTTCTCGGGCCGGCGGTCATTTACTGTAGACACGCCCCAGGCACTTTGTTTTCGGACTATTGAGTGGTGATCGAGATGGAAAGTATCAGTCTCTTGCTCGGTGAGGCTCTGAGCCCGTACCAGGTGACGTTGACCCCGTCTGGCCTTCATGGCGAATGCCGGGTGACATTGAAGAATGCGACCGGTGTGGTCGTGGTCGATCGGGAGTTCAATCAGGCGCAGTTGACCGACAAGCGTTCGTTGACTGATGTGGTCGATGGCTTGCATCGTGATGTGCTGATCGCGGAAGGACGCCTGGAGCCCTGTGTTATCGCGGCGTTGCGCAATGCTGCTCAAGACAAGCTGCTGGCCAGCAGAAATTGAATTGTCATTGGCGGGAACCTTCCTGCCCCCAAGTCAGTCAGACCTCTTAACAGCAGGATCAAGCATTGTGCTCCGGTGCTTGTAGCTTGCTTTTACGGGTCTTTATGTAGGCCACGTTTAACCCCGAGTCGTCTCCCCACTTCTCGGGGTTTCTTTTTGCCTGGGCTTTTTCATTGCCCGGCCTGCTGTTCGAAAAATTGCCTGGAGGCTTCCAGGTACTCGCTGCGACTTTCCGGGTCGAGCCAGGCGGCGTAGGCCTCGCTCAGGTGGTCGCGGGGCAGGGTGCGCAGCAGCTGGTTGATTTCGATGATTGCCTGCCGGCCTTGGGGGGTGTCGGTGCAGCCGATATAGCCGGACAGGTATTTGCCCGTGCCGCGAATCGGATAGAACTGCAATTCATCCTCCGCAATCCCTTGCTGTTCGGCCTGGTAGCGGATCTCCGGACGATAGCCCAACAGCAACTGCAAGCGCCCAAGGCGTTGCATCTGCAACAGGCTGCCCAAGGCGTCGTTGCCGTAGTGAAGCGTCAGGGCTTTTGGGGGGGCTTGTTTGATGAGTGCGTCAAGGAAGTCGCCATAGTTGCGTTCGGCAACAATGCCCAGGCTAACGCTGCCAGTGGCCAGCAGCGCCGCCAGGTCCACCTCGCCATCTTTGATGAACGGGGTCAGCACCTCCCGATCAACGCGTTTCACCGCCAGGCCATTGCTCATTGCACGGAAGACCGGGATGGAAAATGCAATCCAGCTTTCGCGCTCCTTGCTCCAATTCAGCGCTGCGTCGCAGACAAGGGATGGCTCGTGAAGCATCTGCAAGCCGCGAGCACGATTAACCTTCATCACGCTGTGCTGGTACTTGGGCATACCAGCAATCAACCGTGACAACAGTTGATCGATGACCCCCTGGCCTTTTTTCGGTCCGTCGAAAATGAACAGTGGCGGCAGATCCCGCTTGAGCCAGAGCAGGGATTCCTTGGATTGCGCCAGCGCAGGCATGGCCAGAACAGTGATCAACAACAGGCCTGCAAACGCGCACAAAACCCGCCCGTAACGCAACAGGCGATAGTTGAAGGGGCGCGCACGCAGACGTTTCAGCTCAGATGGCTCCGTCTTTGCGCAGCTGTGTGATCTGCGACGCGTCATAGCCAAGTTCCTGGAGTACCTGGGCGTTATGCTCGCCCAGTTGCGGCCCGACCCATTCACAATCACCGGGTGTCTCAGAGAGTTTCGGCACGATCCCCGGCATCTTGAAGTCTTTGCCATCGGGCAGCTTGGCCTGCAGAAACATTTCCCGGGCGAGGTATTGCGGATCGCTGAACATGTCTTCGGCGCTGAAGATCCGGCTGGCGGGCACGTCAGCTTGATTCAGGTGCTCAAGGACCGTGTCCAGCGGTAGCGAGTTGACCCAGCGATCGATGACCCCGTAGAGCTCGTCACGGCGACCGTCGCGGCCGTCGTTGCTGGCCAGCATCGGGTCATTGGCCAGGTCTTCGCGGCCAATCACCAGCATGAAGCGTTTGAAGATTGCATCGCCGTTGGCGCCGATCTGCACGTGTTTGCCATCGGCACTGGTGTGGATCGAGGAGGGGGTGATGCCGGGCATGATGTTGCCGGTGCGTTCGCGGATGAAACCGAACACATCGAACTCCGGAACCATGCTTTCCATCATGGCGAAGATCGCTTCATACAGCGCCACGTCCACCACTTGCCCCTGTCCGCCATTCACCTCGCGGTGACGCAGGGCCATCAGCGCGCCGATCACACCCCAGAGCGCGGCAATCGAGTCGCCGATGGAAATCCCGGTGCGCACCGGTGGCCGGTCTTCGAACCCGGTGATGTAGCGCAGGCCGCCCATGGACTCACCGACCGCGCCAAATCCTGGCTGATCTTTCATAGGGCCGGTCTGGCCGAAGCCCGAGAGCCGCACCATCACCAGTTTCGGATTCAGTGCATGCAAGGTGTCCCAGCCCAGGCCGAGTTTTTCCAGGACGCCGGGGCGGAAATTCTCGATCAGGATGTCTGCTTCGCTCAGCAGTTTTTTCAGAATCGCCAGACCGTCCGGATGTTTCAGGTTCAGGGTCAGCGACTTTTTGTTACGGGCCTGCACAAACCACCACAGCGAAGTGCCTTCATACAACTTGCGCCATTTGCGCAGCGGATCACCACCGTCCGGGGATTCGATCTTGATCACCTCGGCACCGAATTCAGCGCAGATACGCGAGGCAAACGGGCCGGCAATCAAGGTGCCCAACTCAATGACTTTCAGACCTGAGAGCGGTTTAGTGGTGAACGGCATACGGGATCCTGTAGGACGAGAGACTTGGCGAATACAGACTTTTAACATAGCCGACTGTCAGGCGCTCAAGGTAGATCGCCATCAATTCGATGATTGCCTGTCGCATCGGTTAGACTTGCCGCCTTTCCACGTATCAAGAAGCCCGTTCATGGCCCAGCCGTCCACGACCTACAAGTTTGAATTGAATCTCACCGACCTCGACCGCAGTGTCTACGAGAGCGTCAAGCAGACCATCGCCCGTCACCCTTCTGAAACCGAAGAGCGCATGACCGTGCGCCTGTTGGCCTACGCCCTCTGGTACAACGAGCAGCTGTCTTTTGGCCGTGGTCTGTCAGAAGTGGATGAGCCAGCCTTGTGGGAAAAAAGCCTGGATGACCGTGTGCTGCACTGGATCGAAGTCGGTCAGCCGGATGCCGAACGCCTGACCTGGTGTTCGCGTCGCACCGAACGCACCAGCCTGCTGGCTTACGGCAGCCTGCGTGTCTGGGAAGGCAAAGTGGTGCCGGCGGTGAAAAACCTGAAAAACGTCAATATTGCCGCCGTGCCTCAGGAAGTCCTGGAAACCCTGGCCAAAGACATGCCCCGCGTCATCAAGTGGGACGTGATGATCAGCGAAGGGACGATTTTCGTCACCGATGACCGTGGCCAGCACGAAGTCCAGTTGCAATGGCTGGCCGGCGAACGCGGCTGATTGTTTGCAGCCAGCACGCGTCAACCGATTTAATCCTGTGTACTTGAGAGAAGCCCCCGTTACCCCATGCGCATCGAACCTCGCCTGTTGCCCGACACCCTGCCATTGCTCGGTGATATTCCGCCGCTGCTGACCCGGTTATACGCGGCGCGGGGCGTACAGTCCGAAGCCGAGCTGGACAAGAGCCTGGCGCGGTTGATTCCGTTCCAGCAGCTTAAGGGCATCGATGCAGCCGTAGATTTGTTGGTGGTGGCGCTGGACCAGCGGCAGCGGATCCTGATCGTCGGCGACTTCGACGCCGACGGCGCCACGGCCAGTACCGTGGGTACGCTGGGCTTACGCCTGCTGGGTGCCGCGCACGTCGATTACCTGGTGCCCAATCGGTTCGACTACGGCTACGGCCTGACCCCGGAAATCGTCGCGGTGGCGCTGGAGCGCCAGCCACAGTTGTTGATCACGGTGGACAACGGCATTTCCAGCGTCGAAGGCGTGGCGGCGGCGAAGAAGGCCGGGCTCAACGTGTTGGTCACCGACCACCACTTGCCCGGTGATGAACTGCCGTTGGCCGATGCCATCGTCAATCCGAACCAGCCGGGTTGCGGCTTCCCAAGCAAGGCACTGGCCGGCGTCGG
This sequence comes from Pseudomonas sp. G(2018), assembly GCF_005502415.1. Classification (NCBI taxonomy): domain Bacteria; kingdom Pseudomonadati; phylum Pseudomonadota; class Gammaproteobacteria; order Pseudomonadales; family Pseudomonadaceae; genus Pseudomonas; species Pseudomonas sp. G(2018). The sequence goes on from NZ_SCOO01000001.1 coordinate 214,632, forward strand.
GGTGATTTTCTATGTGTTGATGGCCCTGCGCGCGCGATTGCGCAGCCTGGGCTGGTACGAAACCAGGCCGCAGCCGAACATTGGCGAATTGCTCGATCTGGTGGCCCTGGGTAGTGTCGCCGACGTAGTGCCGCTGGATGCCAATAACCGGATTCTGGTGCATCAGGGCCTGGAACGGATTCGTGCCGGACGTGCCCGGCCGGGGATCAAGGCGATTCTCGAAGTGGCCAAGCGTGATCATGCGCGCATCACCTCGACGGACCTGGGGTTCATCGTCGGCCCGCGCCTCAATGCAGCGGGGCGCCTGGATGACATGAGCCTGGGCATCGAATGCCTGCTCACCGAAGATGCCGGTTTGGCACGGGAAATGGCCGCACAGCTGGACGGCATGAACCAGGACCGCAAATCCATCGAGCAGGGCATGCAGCGCGAAGCGCTGGCCCAGCTCAAGGATTTACCGGTGGAATCGATGCCGTTCGGTTTGTGCCTGTTCGATCCCGAGTGGCATCAGGGTGTCATCGGAATCCTGGCATCACGTATGAAAGAGCGTTACTTCCGTCCGACCATCGCCTTTGCCGATGCAGGCGACGGCTTGCTCAAGGGCTCGGGGCGCTCGGTCCAGGGCTTTCATATTCGCGATGCCCTGAGCGTGGTGGCGGCGCAGCATCCGAACCTGATCACCAAGTACGGTGGCCATGCCATGGCCGCTGGCCTGACGTTACCGGAAGCGAATTTTCCGTTGTTCGCCGAAGCCTTCGATGCTGAAGTGCGTCGCCAATTGCGCGAAGAAGACCTGACCGGACGCCTGCTCTCGGACGGCACCCTCGCCGTCGAGGAGTTTCACCTGGAACTGGCCCGTGCCCTGCGTCATGCAGGACCCTGGGGGCAGCACTTCCCGGAACCGCTGTTTCACGGAGTGTTTCAGTTGGTCGAGCAACGGGTGGTGGGTGAACGGCACCTCAAAGTGGTACTCAGAAGTGAATGTGGCTCGGTCAAGCTTGATGGCATTGCCTTTGGTATCGACCGTGACATCTGGCCCAATCCGACCATCAAGTGGGTGGAGTTGGCCTACAAACTCGACGTCAACGAATTCCGCGGTAACGAAACCGTTCAGCTGATGATTGCCCACATCGAACCGCGTTGACCCGATTCTTGTAGGAGCGAGCTCGCTCGCGATGGACGACAGGACACCGTGGGGCATCAGGTCTCCAGGGTTATCGTTCACGACCATCGCGAGCAAGCTCGCTCCTACAGGGGGCGACATCCCCCGTTGTCGACTAGGCTCTAATCACTGCTTGATTTTCCTTGTGACGTCTTGTCGAATTTTTTGCCCGCGGGGGCGGGTGCTGTACCTTTTTCCTGTCACTCGTCGACTTTCAAACAGAACCCTGGAGCCTGCCCACTGATTCGAGAGGTGCCCCATGAGTCTGCTGCTTGAACCCTATACCCTTCGCCAACTGACCCTGCTCAACCGTATCGCGGTATCGCCGATGTGCCAGTATTCCAGCGTCGATGGCCTGGCCAATGACTGGCACCTGGTCCACCTCGGCAGCCGTGCCATCGGCGGGGCGGGGCTGGTATTTACTGAAGCCACGGCGGTCACCGCCGACGGGCGCATCACCGCGCAAGACCTTGGTTTGTGGAACGATGAACAGATCGAACCGCTGCAACGCATCACCCGCTTCATTGCCGCTCAGGGCGCCGTTGCGGGTATCCAGCTGGCCCATGCGGGACGCAAGGCCAGTACCTATCGGCCCTGGCTGGGCACACATGGCAGTGTGAAACCCGCAGACGGCGGCTGGGTACCGGTCGGCCCGTCACCGATCGCTTTCGACCCTGAACACACAAAGCCCAAGCAGCTCGAAGAGCGCGAGATAGCCGACATTATTCAGGCCTTCGTCGATGCGGCCAATCGTGCACTCATTGCCGGATTCAAAGTGGTCGAAGTGCACGCGGCTCATGGCTATCTGCTGCACCAGTTTCTTTCGCCCCTGAGTAATCAGCGGCGTGACCAGTACGGCGGTTCATTCGAAAATCGCATTCGTCTGGTTTTGCAGGTCACCGAAGCGGTGCGCGCGGTGTGGCCTGAAGAGCTGCCGTTGTTTGTCCGGGTTTCGGCCACCGATTGGGTGGAGGATGGCTGGAATCCCGACGAAACCGTGGAGCTGGCGCGGCGGCTCAAGTCCCTGGGTGTGGACCTGATCGACGTCTCGTCGGGCGGTACGGCGGTCAATGCGGAAATTCCGACAGGGCCTGGCTATCAGACCCGCTTCGCTGAGCGTGTACGCAAAGAAGCAGGGCTTGCTACCGGCACCGTAGGAATGATTACCGAACCGGCGCAGGCTGAGCACATTCTGCGCACCTGTCAGGCAGACATCATTTTCCTGGCCCGGGAATTGTTGCGCGATCCGTACTGGCCGCTGCATGCGGATGACGACCTCGGTGGGCACAAGGCCGTCTGGCCCGCGCAATACCAACGGGCGACCCATCGTGAACAGCCTATTCATGAATCGGATTTACGTGACTGATTAAAAACAGCGCAAAAAAAGCCCCTGAATCGTGAGGTTCAGGGGCTTTTGTTTTTTCGGATATCCGATCAGGCCGCTTCGATCTTGCTGCGGTTCTGCTCGACCTTGTTCAGGTAATCCTTGAGCTTGTCCTGCTCTGCGGCGGTGGTGAACAAGCCAAGCTTGCTGCGACGCCAGAGGATGTCGTGGGCGGTGGTGGCCCACTCTTCGCTGCACAGGTAATCGACTTCGCGGGTATAGAGACCGCCGCCGATGTGCTCGCCCAGATCGCTCAGGTTTTGTACGCCTTCGAGCATGCGCCAGGTCCGGCTGCCGTAGGTGGTGGCCCAGCGGCGCGAGATCTCGGTCGGAATCCAGTCGTACTTGTCGCGGATCTGCGAGCTCAGCGCTTGCGGGGTGGTCATGCCTTCGCCGCCCGGCAGGGTTTCATTGGCCGTCCAGCTCGACTTGATGTGTGGGAAGTAGGACGCCAGTTGCGCCAACGCCGACTCGGCCAGCTTGCGGTAGGTGGTCAGCTTGCCGCCGAACACCGACAGCAGCGGCGCTTCCTCACCGCTGCCCGACAGCGCCAGGGTGTAATCGCGGGTGACGGCCGACGGGTTGTCGGACTCGTCGTTGCACAGCGGACGCACACCGGAATAGCTGTGCAGGATGTCGTCTCGGCTGATCTGCTTTTTGAAGTGGGCATTGACCACTTTCAGCAGATAATCAGTTTCGCCTTCGGTGATCGCCACTTTGGCCGGATCGCCGGTGTACTCGCGGTCGGTGGTGCCGATCAGGGTGAAGTGGTTCAGGTACGGAATGGTGAACACGATGCGCTGATCTTCGTTTTGCAGAATGTGCGCGTGCTCGCCTTCGTATAGCTTTGGCACGATCAGGTGGCTGCCCTGGATCAGGCGGATGCCGTAGGGCGATTCCATTTTCAGGTCATCACGAATGAACTTGGCGACCCAAGGGCCGGCCGCATTCACCAGTGCCTTGGCGCGGATCGAAAACAGACTGCCATCGGCACGCTCCAGGTGCAGGTGCCACAGGCCTTTGGTGCGACGTGCGCTGACACAGCGGGTCTGGGTGTGGACGTGAGCGCCTTTTTCCCGGGCAGCCATGGCGTTCAACACCACCAGGCGTGCATCGTCGACCCAGCAGTCGGAGTATTCGAAGCCTTTGGTGATTTCGCTTTTCAGGGCGCTGTCCGGGCCGAACTTCAGGCTTTTCGAACCTTTGAGTTGTTCCCGTTTGCCGAGGTTGTCATACAGGAACAGGCCGGCGCGGATCATCCAGGCCGGACGCAGGTGCGGGCGATGCGGCAGCACGAAGCGCATTTGCTTGACGATGTGCGGTGCCTTGGTCAGCAGCACCTCGCGCTCGGCCAGAGCCTCGCGCACCAGGCGGAACTCGTAGTGTTCGAGGTAGCGCAGACCGCCGTGAATCAGCTTGCTGCTGGCCGAAGAAGTGTGGCTGGCCAGATCATCCTTTTCGCAAAGGAACACCGAGAGTCCGCGGCCGGCGGCATCCGCTGCGATCCCCACGCCATTGATGCCGCCACCGATGACGGCGATATCGTAGACCTCGGCAAGAGGGGGCGTAGGCAAGGTAGAAGTGGGCATCGGCTAAGGCCTCGGAGTTCTTTGATTTTCTGTATTTGAATTCGAACATTGATGTTCATTTGCGAAAATATTAGCCCATAAAGACGCGCACAGCCAGTCGGCTTCGATTGAAAAAACTCATCGAAGGGCGATTAAAGGAAAATATTCGAACATCGAGTGCGTGATGGTACGCAGGAAAGGTGCTGTCTGTGAGGACGCCTTCGCGGGCAAGTCGAAGGCGCCGGTACAGGCGCCGAACAATGGCAGGATTAGACGACTTCCAGCCGAATCTTGTGCTGATTCAATAGCTGTGTGAGCGCTGGCACGGGCTGTTGATCGGTGACCAGGCAATCGATCAGGCTGATCGGCCCCAATCGGATCATGGCGTTACGCCCGAACTTGCTGGAGTCGGCGGCGAGGATCACTTTGCGGGCGTTGGCGATGATCGCCTGGGACACCCGCACTTCCTGATAATCGAAATCCAGCAGGCTGCCGTCTTCATCGATGCCGCTGATGCCGACCAGGGCGAAGTCGACCTTGAACTGATTGATGAAGTCGACACTGGCCTGACCGACCACGCCACCATCGCGTCGCACGTTGCCGCCGGTCAGCAGAACGTCGAAATCGTCCTTGGCGCTGAGCATCGAGGCCACGTGCAGGTTGTTGGTGATGATCTTCAGATGGCTGTGATTGAGCAATGCTCGGGCGATGGATTCGGTGGTGGTGCCGATGTTGATGAACAGTGAGGCGTGATCGGGAATCTGCGCCGCAATGGCTTCGCCGATCCGTTGCTTCTCATCACGCATCTGATCGGCGCGCATGGCGTAGGCGGTGTTTTCGACACTGGAATCGTAAGCGGCGCCGCCGTGGTAGCGACGCAGCAGATTGGCTTCCGCCAGTTGATTGATATCGCGGCGGATGGTTTGCGGAGTAACGACGAACAGCGTGGCCATTTCCTCGATGCTGACATAGCCGCGCTCGCGGACCAGTTCGAGGATTTGCTGCTGACGGGGAGGCAGATTCATGGGGCGTCCTTTGGGCTGCCGTGCAAAATTTGCCCATGATGCCGCACGAATCCTCTCCCTGCCAGTTACATGCAGATTCCAGTCTGAGTTGTGGCTTATTCAGCCCCTTCCTGTGGCTCCCAGTCGCGGGTGCGGCTGACGGCTTTTTTCCAGCCGGCGTAGAGTTTTTCCTTCGCCGTTTCGTCCAGTGTCGGTTCGAACTGGCGCTCGATCACGGCCTTGCCGCGCAACTCTTCCAGGCTGCCCCAGAAACCGCAGGCCAGGCCCGCCAGATAAGCAGCGCCCAGCGCCGTGGTTTCGCGCATTTGCGGGCGCTCGACCTGGGTGCCGAGAATGTCGGCCTGGAACTGCATGAGGAAGTTGTTCGCGACTGCACCGCCATCCACGCGCAGGGCCTTGAGGCGTTCGCCGGCGTCCTGCTGCATGGCATCGAGTACGTCGCGGGTCTGGTAGGCAATCGACTCCAGTGCAGCACGGATGATGTGATCCACGCGCACGCCACGGGTCAGACCGAACAGCGCACCGCGGGCATACGGATCCCAGTACGGCGCACCGAGGCCGGTGAAGGCGGGGACCAGGTACACGCCGTTGCTGTCCTTGACCTTGTTGGCGAAATATTCGGTGTCGTGGGCGTCGTTGATGATCTTCAACTCATCGCGCAGCCACTGCACGGTGGAGCCGCCATTGAACACCGCGCCTTCGAGCGCATAGGCCACTTCGCCACGGGGGCCGCAGGCGATGGTGGTGAGCATGCCGTGGTTGGATTTTACGGCTTTGTCGCCAGTGTTCATCAGCAGGAAGCAACCGGTGCCGTAGGTGTTTTTGGCCTGACCGGCTTCGACGCACATCTGGCCGAAGAGTGCCGCCTGCTGGTCGCCGGCAATACCGCCGATGGCGATACCGCTTTTGGTGTGACCGTAGATCTCCGAAGAGGACTTCACCTGTGGCAGCATTTCCCGCGGGATGTCCAGCAGCTCCAGCATCTTCGCGTCCCACTCCAGGGTGTGGATGTTGAAGAGCAGGGTGCGCGAGGCGTTGGTGTAATCGGTGACGTGCACCTTGCCGCCGGTAAATTTCCAGATCAGCCAGCTGTCGACCGTGCCGAACAGCAATTCACCGTTGCGTGCGCGTTCACGACTGCCTTCGACGTTGTCGAGGATCCACTTGAGCTTGGTTCCGGAGAAATACGGGTCGGTGACCAGGCCGGTGGTTTCGCTGATGTACTGCTCGTGGCCATCGCGTTTGAGCTGCTGACAGATTTCGGTACTGCGTCGGCACTGCCAGACGATCGCGTTGTAGATCGGGCGGCCGGTGTTCTTGTCCCACACCACGGTGGTTTCACGCTGGTTGGTGATACCGATGGCTGCCACCTGATCGTGATGCAGGCCAGCTTGCGCCAGGGCCTCGACCATCACGGCGCTCTGGGTGGCGAAGATTTCCATCGGGTCATGTTCGACCCAACCGGCTTGCGGGTAATGCTGCGCGAATTCGCGCTGTGCGGTGCAAACCACGTTCGCATCGCGGTCGAAAATGATCGCGCGGGAGCTGGTCGTACCCTGATCGAGGGCAATGATGTAGTTCTTATTCTGAGTGTCGGTCATGTCGATTGCCTTGGACGAAAAAAGGGAGTGAGGTCTGACGCGCGATCTATTTGGCAGGATCATGCGCCAACGGTATCAAGAAATTCTCGGTTTGCCGTCAACGGCCGGTGTTGAGTCCTGCGTAACTAATACGGCGCTCGGCAGATGGCGGGCGATGACCCCGCGATAAGCCGCGGCACCGAGGCAGGCACCGACGATCGGTGCAAAAACCGGAATCAGGAAATACGGGATATCACGTCCGCCGGTGAAGGAAATGTCGCCCCAACCGGCGAAAAAAGTCATCAGTTTAGGACCGAAGTCACGGGCCGGGTTCATCGCGAAACCGGTCAGTGGCCCCATCGAACTGCCAATCACCGCAATCAGCAGGCCGATCAGCAGTGGCGCCAGCGGGCCATTGGGCAAACCATTGTTATCGTCGGTCAATGACATGATCACGCCCATCAGAATGGCCGTGATGATGACTTCGACCAGAAAGGCCTGGGATGTGGACAGGCTCGGGTTGGGGAAGGTGGAAAACACCGACGCCAATTCAAGGCTGGCTTCGGTGCCGCGAACCATATGGTGAGTTTGTTCGAAATCGAAGAACAGATTGCTGTACAGCGTGTACACCAGCAAGGCACCGCAAAAGGCGCCAGCCACCTGGGCGAAAATGTAAAACGGCAGTTTGCGCTTTTCAAAGTCGGCAAAAATGCTCAGCGCGATGCTGACGGCAGGATTGAGATGAGCGCCGGAAATCCCCGCCGTCAGGTAGATCGCCATGCTGACGCCGACACCCCAGATAATACTTATTTCCCACAGGCCGAAGCTGGCACCCGCGACCTTGAGCGCGGCAACGCAACCGGTACCAAAGAAGATCAGCAGCGCAGTGCCCAGAAACTCGGCCATGCATTGGCTCGAGAGCGACGGTTGTTGTAAAGCAGTTGTCATTGAAACCTCATTTTTTTCTTGTCTGACGCTTGCGCTCCAACAGGGTCAAAGCGCGTTTTTCACCGAGGCAGGATCCCCATCCTGTTCCCGGTTTACAGCTGGGCACTGCGGTAAGACTTTTCGTGCAGTTTCATAAACGAAAAAATATAGACAAGAAACACTGCTGTCAAAGGTCGAAAGTGAACCATTGGTCACAAAGTAACTATTAGTTCTATGAATGATTGCGTTGTCGAGCAGCCAGAATCGACTCAATGGAACGTGCCTGACATTTTGTAACGGCGGTGCGATAGAGCCTTTTGTGGATCAATGTCCTAGAATCCGGCGCAGTATTTTTTACTGCCGCCATGTCTGGAGCTGTCATGACACCTGCATTGGATTTGCTGAAAAAGGTTCGGGCCGAACACCGAGTGCACAGTTATGAACATGACCCGAAGGCTGCGTCCTATGGGTTGGAGGCCGCGGAAAAGCTCGGGCTGGACCCGGCGCAGGTGTTCAAGACCCTGCTGGCAGCCAGTGAAAAAGGCGAGTTGCTGGTGGCGGTGGTGCCGGTGGGCGGAAGTCTGGATTTGAAAGCCCTGGCCCAGGCGGCCGGAGTGAAAAAAGTCGAAATGGCCGACCCGGCCGCAGCACAACGCTCGACGGGTTATCTGTTGGGGGGCATCAGCCCGCTGGGGCAGAAAAAGCGTTTGCGTACCTTTATTGATCATTCAGCCCAGCCTTTCTCCAGCATCTTTGTGAGCGCCGGCCGTCGTGGCCTGGAAGTCGAACTGGCCCCGGCCGTACTGGCCGAACATACCCAGGCAAAGTTCGCTGATATCGGTCGTGCCTGAAGGGCGAGCCGCGCCGCTGTATGGTGGAAAAAGGCCCGCTCTGTCACTGGTGCGTTTTTTTCAACGACTTCATGCTCGGTGGCCTGACAAAGGGAGAATGTTATGCAGCTCGAGTTTCATCAGGTCGACGCGTTCAGCGATCGACCGTTCAGTGGTAACCCGGCGATGGTCTATCGGCTGGATGCCTGGCTTTCCGATGAGTTGATGCAAAAAATCGCCGCCGAGCACAATCTGGCCGAAACGGCTTTTGTCGTGCGTGAAGGGCAGGGTTGGCACATTCGCTGGTTTACCCCGACCACCGAAGTGCCGTTGTGCGGTCACGCGACCCTGGCCAGCGCTTATGTTTTGTTTGAAATCTACAAGGAGCCCGTCGAGCGCCTGGATTTCACCTGCAAGTCCGGCCCGCTGAGCGTGAGTCGTGAGGGTGGGCGTCTGTGGCTGGATTTTCCAGCGATCGTGCCATCGGAAGTGGGCGTGACCCTGGACGTCGAGCGCGCGCTTGGCGTGGAAGCCGTCGATGTGCTGGGTTCGAATGAGTTGTTTGTGGTACTCGAATCCGAACAGGCCGTGCTCGACTGTCAGCCGGACATGGTTGCCCTGGCGAAGCTGCCTTGGCTAGGTGCCATCGTCACCGCCCGGGGCAGCAAGCAGGATTTCGTGTCGCGCTACTTTGCCCCGGCCATCGGCATCAATGAAGACCCGGTAACCGGATCGACTCATTGCAGTCTGATTCCGTATTGGGCCAAGCGCCTGGGCCAATCGAGCCTGACGGCTTACCAGTGCTCGACTCGCGGTGGAGAACTGTTCTGCCGGCTGGAAGGGGATCGGGTGAAAATTGGCGGGAATGCGACGCTGGTGGCCAGTGGAACTCTTTTTCCAGGTTAGAAACCGACCAGTGTGCGAGCGAGCCCGCTCGCGAAGGCGATGTGTCAGCCGGCGAAGATTCGACTGACAGTCCGCTTTCGCCAGCAGGCTCGCTCCCACATTGGGTCCATGCTTATCAGCTGGCGGTGCTGTAGCGCCGAACACCGGATTCCACGACCGGGATCTGTGCGGCGATGCTGCTGGAGGCTTGAAACAACACCAGATGTTCCGCCGCGACACGAATGCCAACCTCCGCGCCGACCAGATGATCGGCATGGCTTGGGAAGATCGATTCCAGTTGTGCGCCGGTCGGCATCTGCAGGCGATACAGCGTCGATGCACCCTGGAACGATTTGCCCACGATCCGCGCCCTCAAGCTGCTGTCTGGGGCATAAACGATATCATCGGGACGCAGCAGCACATCCACCGCGCCACCGACCGGCCAGGTGTAGGCACGGTTGCCGCGCAATTCACCCAGTTCGGTCTGCACCGACTCCGGGCTGCTCAGCTGGCCGCGGATGAAATAGCCCTGGCCGATGAAGCTGGCCACATAAGGTGTCAGCGGCTCGTGGTACAGGTTGTACGGCGTATCCCATTGTTCCAGTCGGCCTTCCTTGAACACGCCGACGTGATCGCTGACCGCGAAAGCTTCTTCCTGATCGTGGGTGACCAGAATCGCGCTGGTGCCTCGGGCCTTGAGAATGTCGCGAACTTCGTGGCTGAGCTTGCGGCGCAATTCACCATCAAGGTTGGAGAACGGTTCGTCCAGCAGCAACAGTTGCGGTTCCGGCGCCAGGGCGCGGGCCAGGGCGACACGTTGTTGCTGACCACCGGAAAGCTCATGGGGGAAGCGCTTGCCGAGGTTCTTCAGGTTGACCAGTTCCAGCAGCTCTTCGACGACGCGATCCTTTTGCGGATGCTTGCGAATGCCGAAGGCGATGTTGTCGGCCACGCTCAAGTGCGGAAACAGTGCGTAGTCCTGGAACACCATGCCTATGCGACGTTTCTCCGGTGCGAGGGTGAAACCGGCGCTGGAGATCGTCTCGCCCGCCAGTTGGATGTCACCTTCGTGCACCGGTTCGAAACCGGCAATGGCACGCAGGGTGGTGGTCTTGCCGCAGCCGGAAGAGCCCAGCAGGCAACCGATGTCGCCGGCGTTCAAATGCAGGTTGAGGTTTTGCACCACGCGCTGGTCTTGATAGCCGCAGGCGAGGTTGCGCAGGTTGAGCAGTAATGGCTGGCTCATGCGTGGTGGTACGCCGGCTCGACGAGAAACTCGAGCAGGGCCTTTTGTGCGTGAAGACGGTTTTCAGCTTGATCCCAGGCCACCGAGCGCGGGTCGTCGAGCAGGTCGACGCTGATCTCTTCGCCACGATGGGCCGGCAGGCAATGCATGAACAACACGTCGCTGGCGGCCAGGTCGAGCAGGGCACGGTTGACCTGGTACGGGGCGAACAGCTGCAGGCGCTTGGCGGTTTCTTCTTCCTGGCCCATGGAGGTCCAGACGTCGGTACTCACCAGATGGGCGCCGCGCACGGCGTCTTTCGGATCGCGAACGATGGTCACGCGATCGCCGGCCAGGGCCACGAATTTCGGGTTCGGCTCGTAGCCCTCCGGGCAGGCGATGCGCAACTGGAAGTCGAACTGGATCGCCGCTTCTATATAACTGTTGCACATGTTGTTGCCATCGCCGATCCAGGCCACGGTCTTGCCCTGGATGGAGCCGCGGTGTTCGAGGAACGTTTGCATATCGGCCAGCAACTGGCACGGGTGCAGATCATCGGACAGACCGTTGATCAGCGGGACGCGCGAATTGGCGGCGAATTCGGTCAGGGTGCTGTGGGAAAAGGTACGGATCATCACCGCATCAAGCATGCTCGACATGACGATGGCGGCATCGCTGATCGGCTCGCCCCGGCCCAGTTGGGTGTCGCGCGGCGACAGGAAGATCGCCTGGCCACCAAGCTGGATCATGCCGGCTTCGAACGAAATGCGGGTGCGGGTCGAGGATTTTTCGAAAATCATCCCGAGCACGCGGTTTTTCAGGGGCTCGAACAGTACACCGCGGTTACGCAGGTCTTTGAGCTCAACGCCTCGACGGATCACGCTGACCAGCTCTTCGGGCGTGCAATCCATCAGGGAGAGAAAGTGCCTTGCGCTCATCATTGACTACCTTTTTGCTACAAACCGCAGATGCTCAAAGCCTTGTTTAACGGAACAACGGGCGAGACCTGCGGCGTAAGCCGCACGGGGCGACGAAATAGGGGAAGGCGCGATCTTATAATTAAATGTCGCGTCTTACCAATAGGGCTACGGTTTTTAGGGGATTTCAGAGGGGCTACGGGATAACCGCAGTAGCGCTTATGAAGCCTGTTTTCGGACGGCAGCCAAGCATTTGTACACCGCGCCTGCGCAGCTTGGCAATCGTACGGGGCGGTGGCGGCGCGCTGGCGGTCGGTTTCTGACCTGTTGTCTGCTGCTGATCCCCCGGGCTCATCCGCTGGCCTGATGGCCGTCAATTCACAAGACGAACGTCGCTGGCGCGGCAGCGGTGCAAGCGCCATAGTTTTGTTCCCGCGGCCGAAATCGCCCGCCCAGAACAAGACAGAGACTGGCCATGACCAAGACTCTCCATCACCGTGCCTGCCACCTGTGTGAAGCCATCTGCGGCCTGACCATCGAAACCACCGAGGTCGAGGCCGGCAATGTGCAGATCACTTCGATCAAGGGCGATCCCCTGGATACGTTCAGTCGCGGGCACATTTGCCCCAAGGCTGTCGCCCTGCAAGATATTCAGAACGATCCGGATCGCCTGCATCAACCGATGCGGCGGGTGGGCAGCGAATGGCAGCCCATCGAGTGGGAAGATGCTTTCAATCTTGTGGCCGAACGCCTGTCTGCGATTCAGGAGCGTCACGGGCAAAACGCGGTGGCGGTCTATCAAGGCAATCCCAGCGTGCACAACTACGGGCTGATGACCCACAGCAATTACTTTCTTGGCCTGCTGAAAACCCGCAACCGTTTTTCCGCAACGTCGGTCGACCAATTGCCCCATCACCTGACCAGTCATTTGATGTACGGCCACGGTTTGTTACTGCCGATCCCGGACATCGATCACACCGACTTCATGCTGATTCTCGGTGGCAACCCGCTCGCGTCCAACGGCAGCATCATGACCGTGCCGGATGTGGAAAAGCGCTTGAAAGCGATTCAGGCCCGGGGCGGTAAAGTCGTGGTGGTCGACCCGCGTCGCAGTGAAACGGCGGCCATTGCCGACCAGCATCTGTTTGTGCGCCCGGGTGGTGATGCAGCGTTGCTGTTTGGCCTGCTCAATACCTTGTTCACTGAAGGCCTGACCTGCGACAGTCATTTGCCGGTGGATGGTCTGGATGAGGTGCGCAGAGCAATCGCCCATTTCACTGCCGAGGCCATGAGTCCGTTATGCGCTGTGCCGGCCGAACAGATCCGCCGATTGGCGCGGGACTTCGCCGCAGCGCCGAGCGCGGTTTGCTATGGCCGCATGGGTGTCTCGACCCAGGCATTCGGCACGCTGTGTCATTGGCTGGTGCAGTTGATCAACCTGGTCACCGGCAACCTCGATCGTGTGGGGGGTGCCTTGTGCACTGAGCCAGCGGTGGATCTGGTGGCCTCCACGTCGGGTGGGCATTTCAATCTGTGGCAGAGCCGGGTGTCCGGGCTTCCGGAGTACGCTGGCGAACTGCCGGTGTCGGCGCTGGCCGAAGAGATGCTGACCGAAGGGGAAGGGCAGGTTCGCGCGCTGATCACCGTGGCGGGAAACCCGGTGTTGTCCACGCCGAACGGCCGTCAGCTGGAACAGGCGCTGGACGGGCTTGAGTTCATGGTCAGTGTCGACTTGTACATCAACGAAACCACGCGTTACGCCGACCTGATCCTGCCGTCCACCTCGGCGCTGGAAAACGATCATTACGATACGACATTCAATATGTTCGCGGTACGCAACGTCAGTCGTTTCAACCGGGCGATTCTGCCCAAGCCTCAGGGGGCGCTGCACGACTGGGAGATATTCGTCGGGCTGGCGAAGGCATTCGCTACGAAAACCGGCAAGGACTTGAAGCCGACCATCCCCCCGGCCCAAATGATCGATCGTGGCTTGCGCATGGGCCTGTATGGCGATGCATCGGAGCATCAGCTGTCATTGACGACCCTGTTCGACCATCCCCATGGCGTCGATCTGGGGCCGCTCAAGCCCAACCTGGCTCCACGCCTGAAAACCGCCAATCAGCATGTCCAGGCCGCCCCGGCCGAGATTCTCGCCGACCTGGCACGTTTCGCGGCATTGCAGGCACCCGCCGCCGATGAGTTGTTGATGATCGGTCGCCGACATGTGCGCAGCAACAATTCGTGGATGCACAACTATCACCGTCTGGTGAAGGGCAAGCCGCGCCATCAGTTGTTGATGCATCCGGATGATCTGGCCAGTCGCGGACTGAGCGACGGTCAGCGAGTGCGGGTCAGTTCGCGGGTCGGGGTGATTGAAGTGGAAGTGCTGGGCAGTCTGGATATGATGAAAGGAGTGGTTAGCCTTCCGCACGGTTGGGGCCATGCGCGACCGGGCGTGCAAATGACCATTGCCAGTGGCCAGCCGGGGTCCAGTGCCAATGACCTGACAGATGAATGTCAGCTCGATGAGTTGTCGGGGAATGCGGCGTTGAATGGCGTTCCGGTGACCGTGGCGGCGGCATAATCGTATCTGACGGAGAGACCGAGCATGGCCCTCGGCTTTCCGTTACAATGCGCCACCGTGCCGACCCATGAGTCGGAAAGTTCAGCCGAGGTGCTCCATGGATATCATCGAAACGATTAAAGAGCAGATTGCCAACAACACCATTCTGCTTTACATGAAAGGCTCGCCGAATGCCCCGCAGTGCGGCTTCTCCGCGAAAGCCGCGCAGGCTGTGATGGCTTGTGGTGAAAAGTTTGCGTACGTGGACATCCTGCAGAACCCGGAAATCCGCGCCAACCTGCCAAAATACGCCAACTGGCCAACCTTCCCGCAACTGTGGGTCGCTGGCGAGCTGGTCGGCGGTAGCGACATCATGACCGAGATGTCCGCTGATGGTTCGTTGCAGGCGCTGATCAAAGACGCAGCCGCTAAAGCTGCAGCTGCAAAAACCGAAGCCTGATCTGCTTTTTTGTGGGAGCGAGCCGGCTCGCTCCCACAGGGATTTCGGTCAATGCTGAAATCCGGCCAGTAAAAAGCCCCGCCTCTTTAAAGAGAGCGGGGCTTTTTATTGCGTCGAGAATAATGGCGTAGAAATTATTCGTCTTCGCCCATCTGCGATTGCAGATAGTTCTCCATACCAATCTTGTCGATCAGGCCGAGTTGAGTTTCCAGCCAGTCAATATGTTCTTCTTCGGACTCAAGGATATCTTCAAGCAGTTCACGGCTACCGAAGTCGCCAACCGACTCGCAATGCGCGATAGCGACTTTAAGATCGGCGTGGCCGGTTTTCTCGATGCGCAGGTCACACTCGATCATTTCCTTGGTGTGTTCGCCGATGTGCAGCTTGCCCAGGTCCTGGACGTTCGGCAGGCCTTCAAGGAAAAGGATGCGCTTGATCAGCTTGTCCGCGTGCTTCATCTCGTCGATGGATTCGTGGTACTCGTGTTTGCCGAGCTTGTTCAGACCCCAATCTTCATACATGCGGGCATGCAGAAAGTATTGATTGATCGCGACCAGCTCATTGGCAAGGATCTTGTTGAGATGCTGGATGACTGTAACGTCGCCTTTCATGATGGGGCCTGCCCTGTATTAACTGTCTATAAAGCAGAGTTTGAGCCGCACAATTAATAGTGTCAAACCTAAGTTGTTGAAACTTAAATGAAAATTAATCGGAATAAGAATGTTTGTGTTCCGCGTCTAGAGCCTAAGCAGTTGATTTCCAGACATAAAAAAACCGGACATCAGTCCGGTTCTTTGATATTCGGTATTTAGGCAGCTGTAAATTCTGCTGGAAAAGGAATCGCGGCCTGGGTCGTTTGCAATTTCGTCAGGGTTTCGCGGACCACTTCCTTGGCGAGGCAGGCACATTTACCACATTGACTGGCAACGCCGGTGGCCTGGCGGACTTCCTTGTAACTGCAGCATCCTTCATAGATCGCATCGCGGATTTGGCCGTCGGTGACGCCAGTGCAGAGGCAAACATACATAAGTGAAGACCGTCGCTCGTTTATGTCTCGAATGCGATGGATCTTAATGTTAACGAGAATGATTGTCAAAGTGCATTGAGGGAGCTTTTTCGAGGTCTGACGAACGGTGTTTTTCGAGAGAGTATTAAACGAAAGCCGCTCCGGTATTTTTCACCTGAGCGGGAAAAACCGTTGAGGACAGGCCAAACACGCAGTGTATGATGGCCGGTCTTTGCGAAACGGGTTCGTGTCACAGGGCTGTCGCCTGAGGGTGGCAGGCTGGCGCAAACCTTGTTTTTCACGTTTCTACACCAGGAGATATCCAATGAGCGTACTCGTAGGCAAACAAGCCCCGGACTTCACCGTACCGGCCGTACTCGGCAATGGCGAAATCGTAGACAGCTTCACCCTGTCCTCTGCCATCAAAGGCAAATACGGCCTGGTGTTTTTCTACCCACTGGACTTCACCTTCGTTTGCCCGTCGGAGCTGATCGCTCTGGATAACCGCATGTCTGAGTTCAAGGCACGCAACGTTGAAGTGATCGCCGTGTCCATCGACTCGCATTTCACCCACAACGCGTGGCGCAACACTCCGGTCAACAATGGCGGTATCGGCGAAGTCCGTTACACCATGGCTGCCGACATCAAGCAGGACATCATGAAAGCCTACGACGTTCAGTCCGCTGATGGCGTGGCCTTCCGTGGCGCGTTCCTGATCGACGACAAAGGCGTTGTCCGTTCGCAGATCGTCAACGACCTGCCACTGGGTCGTAACATGGAAGAGTTGCTGCGTCTGGTCGACGCTCTGCAATTCCACGAAGAACACGGCGAAGTCTGCCCAGCGAACTGGAAAAAAGGCGACAAGGGCATGAACGCTTCGCCAGAAGGCGTCGCGGCTTACCTGACCGAACACGCTGCTGCGCTGTAAGGCACACGTTCCTGCTACAAAAAGCAGGTACAAAAAAACCGGCCCTTGAGGCCGGTTTTTTTATGGGCGGGATGAGTGCGACGGATCAATCGTCGAAGTCTTCCCAACCGCCCATTTGTTTCCAGCGATTGACGATGCCGCAGAACAGCTCGGCGGTCTTCTCCGTGTCATAGCGAGCCGAGTGGGCCTCGCGACCGTCGAAGTCGATGTCGGCTGCCTGGCAGGCTTTGGCCAGCACCGTTTGACCATAAGCCAGGCCGGCGAGGGTGGCCGTGTCGAAACTGGAGAACGGGTGAAACGGGTTGCGCTTCATGTCCAGCCGCGCGACGGCGGCGTTGAGGAAGCCCAGGTCGAAGCTGCTGTTGTGACCGACCAGAATCGCCCGCTTGCAACCGTTGGCTTTTAACGCCTTGCGTACGCCGCGGAAGATATCGTTCAGCGCCGACTCTTCACTCACGGCCATGCGCAGTGGGTGATCGAGCTTGATCCCGGTGAATTCCAGGGCTGCTGCTTCGACGTTCGCGCCTTCAAATGGCTCGACCCGGAAGAAGTAGGTGTGATCAGGGTAGACAAAGCCCTTTTCATCCATGGCGATGGTAGTCGCGGCGATTTCCAGCAAGGCGTCAGTGGCCGAGTTGAAGCCACCGGTTTCTACGTCGACGACAACCGGCAGGTAACCACGGAACCGGGCAGCCATTGGATGACGAGGACCGCCTCCGCCGCCTTGACCTTCCTGTTCGTCGTCGAAATGGTCTTCACTCACGCGTGTTCCTCCAGCAGGCGCCAGCGCAGTTTTTCACCGGCGCGCAGCGGGATAACGGTCAGCTCGCCAAACGGCAGGCTGGTTGGAGCGGTCCACTCTTCGCGGACCAGGGTGATGCGATCGGTGTTCACCGGCAGGCCATAGAAGCGCGGGCCGTTAAGGCTGGCGAAGGCTTCGAGCTTGTCCAGCGCATTGCGCTGTTCGAAGGCTTCGGCATACATCTCGATTGCCGCAAAAGCGGTGTAGCAGCCGGCGCAACCGCAGGCGGCTTCCTTGGCGTGCTGGGCGTGGGGCGCCGAGTCGGTGCCGAGGAAGAATTTTTCGCTGCCGCTGGTGGCGGCATCGAGCAGCGCTTCCTGATGCGTGTTGCGCTTGAGAATCGGCAGGCAATAGAAGTGCGGCCGAATCCCGCCCACCAACATATGGTTGCGGTTGTACAGCAGGTGATGCGCGGTGATGGTCGCGCCAACGTTGGCCGAAGCCGAGTTGACGAATTGCACGGCGTCAGTGGTGGTGATGTGTTCGAACACCACTTTGAGTGTCGGGAAACGCTCGACCACGCGACGCATGTGTTCATCGATGAAGATTTTTTCGCGGTCGAACACGTCGACATCGCCACGGGTGACTTCACCGTGAATCAGCAAGGGCATCCCGACTTCGGCCATGGCCTCCAGTGCCGGGAAGATCTTGTCGATGCTGGTGACGCCAGAGTCGGAATTGGTGGTCGCGCCGGCCGGGTAGAGCTTGGCGGCATGAATAAAGCCGCTGGCCTTGGCCTCGCGAATTTCTTCAGGCTGAGTGCGGTCGGTCAGGTACAGGACCATCAGCGGTTCGAACCGGCTGCCGGCCGGGCGGGCAGCGAGAATCCGCTGGCGGTAGCCGTCGGCCTCAGCCGCATTGCGGACCGGAGGTACCAGGTTGGGCATGATGATGGCGCGACCAAAGGTGCGCGCGACATCCGCGACGGTATTGGTCAACACGGCACCATCGCGAAGATGAATGTGCCAGTCGTCGGGACGCAGCAGGGTCAGGCGGTCGGACATGAGGGGATTCCAGGCGGGTCAAACTGAGGGGAATGCTACCGGAAAAGACTCTTGCAGGCACTCGCTATCAAGTTTTGCAGGAAGCTTCCGATATCCAACAGGTATGCCGTAAACATCTGTGTGTCGGTCTTATTGTTGTAGAAGCCAGTGGAGCCTCCCGTGCGCCAGCGTTATTTAGCCTTGCTCAGTGTGTTTGCCAGCCTTCCCGCGATGGCGCTCACTTTCCAGACCCGTCTGGAGAGCATTGAGTGGACGGTCGAAGGCGACAAGTTTGAATGCCGACTGACCCAGCCGATCACCGATTTCGGCTCGGGACAGTTCGTGCGTCGAGCCGGCGAGCAGGCAACGTTTCGTCTGAATGCTTACAACGCCATGATGGGCGGTGGTTCGGCTACCTTGCTGGCCGCCGCTGCGCCTTGGCAACCGGGGCGGGGCGATATCAATCTGGGTACGGTGAGAATCGGCAGCGGTAACGTGTTGTTCAACAGCTCACAGGCTCAGGCCGGACGCCTGATCAGTGGCCTGATGGATGGGCGCAGTCCCGTGGTTCGGCATTCCTCTGGCGATGGACGGGTGTCGGAAGTGCGCCTGTTACCGGTCAAGTTCAACAAGGCATTTGCCGACTACCAGGGGTGCGTCGCCAAGCTGTTGCCACAGAATTTCGATCAGGTGAAACAGTCCGAAGTCGGTTTCCCCGGCGGCGGCATTGAGCTGGATGCTGCCGCGAAAGCCAGGCTGCAGGTGATGCTCGAATTCATGAAGGCCGATCCGACGGTCAATCACATCGAACTCGACGGCCATTCCGACAACAGCGGCAATCGCCTGACCAACCGCGACCTGTCACGTCGCCGCGCCCTGGCCGTCATGGAGTTCTTCAAGGCGAACGGCATCCAGGAGTCGCAGATCACCCTGCGCTTCCATGGCGAGCGTTACCCGCTGGCACCCAATACCAACAACGCCAATCGCTCGAAGAACCGCCGGGTTGCGGTGCGTCTGGAGCGGGGGGCACCACCGGAACAAGTGGCGCCTCAAGCCACGAAGCCGGCCGCATCGGCAACATCCTGACTCCTTGGTCATCGTCGCGCTCTCGACATAATCTGTCGCTTCGTCGTCATAAGCTGTCGCGCCACTGTAAATTATCCTGCATGAGCGGTAGACTTCTCGGCTTTCCGTAGAACCCCGTGGAGTGATGGCATGGCGGACGTAAACAAGGTCGTTCTGGCGTATTCCGGCGGCCTGGACACTTCGGTGATCCTCAAGTGGCTGCAGGATACTTATAACTGTGAAGTGGTGACCTTCACCGCTGACCTGGGTCAGGGCGAAGAGGTCGAACCGGCACGCGCCAAGGCACAGGCCATGGGCGTGAAAGAAATCTACATCGACGACTTGCGCGAAGAGTTCGTGCGCGATTTCGTGTTCCCGATGTTCCGCGCCAACACCGTTTACGAAGGCGAGTACCTGCTGGGTACTTCCATCGCTCGTCCGCTGATCGCCAAGCGCCTGATCGAAATCGCCAACGAAACCGGCGCTGACGCCATTTCCCATGGCGCCACCGGCAAGGGTAACGACCAGGTTCGTTTCGAACTGGGCGCCTACGCCTTGAAACCTGGCGTGAAAGTGATCGCTCCGTGGCGCGAATGGGACCTTCTGTCCCGTGAGAAGCTGATGGATTACGCTGAAAAGCACGCAATCCCGATCGAGCGTCACGGCAAGAAAAAATCCCCGTACTCGATGGATGCCAACCTGCTGCACATCTCCTATGAAGGCGGCGTGCTGGAAGACACCTGGACCGAGCATGAAGAAGACATGTGGCGCTGGACCGTCTCCCCGGAGAACGCTCCTGACAAGCCGCAGTACCTGGAATTGACTTACCGCAACGGCGACATCGTGGCCCTGGACGGCGTCGAAATGACCCCGGCCACCGTGCTGGCGACCTTGAACCGTATCGGTGGCGAACACGGTATCGGTCGTCTGGATATCGTCGAGAACCGTTACGTGGGCATGAAGTCCCGTGGCTGCTACGAGACGCCTGGCGGCACCATCATGCTGCGCGCCCACCGTGCGATCGAATCGATCACCCTGGACCGCGAAGTGGCTCACCTGAAAGACGAGTTGATGCCGAAGTACGCCAGCCTGATCTACACCGGCTACTGGTGGAGTCCTGAGCGTCTGATGCTGCAACAGATGATCGATGCGTCCCAGGCTCACGTGAACGGCGTTGTGCGCCTGAAACTGTATAAGGGCAACGTGATCGTAACCGGTCGCAAGTCCGACGAATCGCTGTTCGACGCCAACATCGCGACCTTCGAGGAAGATGGCGGCGCTTACAACCAGGCCGATGCGGCGGGCTTCATCAAGCTCAATGCCTTGCGCATGCGTATTGCTGCAAACAAAGGCCGCAAGCTGTTCTGAGTGGTTTGAGCCTGTGATGGATTTGTGGCCTCGTCATCGACGGGGCCACAAATCTGAAAGAGGTTTTTGAATTTTGTAATACAACGATTTACGTTTGGCCTGATTGATACCTTCCCGTCTGCCTCTCACTGATCGGACCTATCCTGCTGCTGAGCGTTGTGTGTCAGTCGGCAATCGGGGTCCATGACAGTCATCCCCTGCGAACTCAAGTTGTAAGCCACACAGAAATGGGCGCTGCCGCGTTTTTTTGTCTGTTTGAAATATTTGAGTACACGTCCATTCAGTAATTTTTCCGATTCGGCACCGGTAAGAAACAAAATTACGCGCGGCCGCTTTTCCTGTGTCCTTTGTATCTTCTCCAACGAAGAGCTGAGCTCCGGTTTGTTTTTCATCCGGCGTGTATCGATGATGTGCAGATCCCTCAATAATTCAGGTAGGCGAATATGGAGCGGAGGCTGTAACCCTGTTTCGTCTGGCGGAGCCTGTGCACTGCCGGGAGAGGAGGCTGGCCGCAAGTCATTTGTCGAAGCGTTGTTTTCCTGAGCATCCACATCGTCCATGGCCTTCAGGAAGTGTTCATCCTTTTCAAAGTCAGAAGGTGAGTACAGTGATCGGTAATTGAAGTTGAGTGTGGCAAAGAAAAGGAACAATAGATAAAAAGGAAAGCTGATCAGGAACCAGACATAGATCTCTCTTTCCTGATTGTCCAGAAAGGGCAGAGAGATAGCTGCCGATGTTTCAGAAAGTGTTGCGAATGTGGCGATTATTGTCATGGGGTTGGTTATTCTTCTTTTTAGTTTGTTCATGTCTGCTACTCATCGTATGTGTGTTTTCTTGGTTGAAATGTTGGTGCCTTTTGTTGAAGGTTATGTTACGTCATTCACTTGATTTCAGTATCTTTGTGTTGGTTGGAAATATTGTTTGTTTTATTTTGCTGGTCGCTAGTTTGTTGTTTTTGATTTGATAATGATTGTTCATGTGAGATTTTTTGCTGTAAGAGTAAGTGGATAATCGATGTGTGATATTTCTGGTGTGAATGTTTTAGTGGTTGGCGTCAGTTGCGGTTTAATGTTGACTGTCCGGTCGGATTTGGTTTGCTGGATGTTGAGGGTTTGTTTTTAAGTTGAGAGTTGATGCGAAAGATGTTGGAAGAGGTAATCTGTTTGCTTGGATACAATTTTTTTGCGTTGTGTTCGAGGGAGTTTTGTAGGACTAATCCGCGATTTTTGTAGGGAATGTCTCTCGGTGCAGGTCGTTGGGGGGGGCGGCATGCCATGGGTGAAACGACTAGGCTATTGTGCTGGCTCTAAAAATTCGAACAGCGAAAATTGGACTTGCCCATGAATAAAGTGCTGATCGTGGATGATCACCCCGTCATTCGTCTTGCGGTACGTATGCTAATGGAACGTCATGGCTACGAAGTTGTTGCAGAAACCGATAACGGCGTGGATGCATTGCAACTTGCTCGCGAACATATGCCGGATATTGTCATTCTGGATATCGGAATACCGAAACTGGACGGGCTGGAAGTTATTGCGCGTCTTGCATCAGCGGCAATGCCCATGAAAGTGCTGATATTGACTTCCCAGGCTCCCGGACACTTTTCCATGCGTTGCATGCAGTCGGGGGCTGCGGGGTATGTTTGCAAGCAGCAGGATCTCACGGAGTTACTCAGTGCGATAAAAGCGGTTTTGTCCGGTTACAGCTACTTTCCCAATCAGGCTTTGCATACCGTGCGCGCCAGTCTCGGGAACGCCAGTGAAGCCGATATGGTGGATCGCCTGTCAGGGCGGGAAATGATGGTCTTGCAACAGTTGGCCAGGGGCAAGACCAACAAGGAGATAGCTGATGGGATGTTTCTCAGCAACAAGACCGTCAGTACTTACAAGACGCGCCTGTTGCTGAAGCTCAATGCACGCTCCCTGGTAGACCTGATCGAACTGGCTCAACGCAATGGATTAGTGTGATTTTATCCGGGGCGACGATACGTGATGAACGGGCATTTATCGCGGTTCGGCACACAGTAAAAAGCCTCCGTTTCGGGAGGCTTTCAGGTGTCATAAGTCAAAGTCGTAATCGGCCAATTGCTTTTGCAGTCGGCGCTCCTCCAGCAGATTGTCGATGGTACGCCGTTTGCTCAGGTTGGTTTTCGCTACTTCAACCACAGGTTCGGCATCATCAGCCTCAACGGCAGTGAATTCTTCATCTACGTCCAATTGCTCTTTGCCAGTGCTCATTTAGTTACTCCAGGCTAAGAAGGCCTTTGGGGCTCCTTATATCGACAATCTCCCGGCGGGTAAAAAAGATTTTTTCAATCGACGAATCAATAAATCCAATAGTGGCTCAATCGTCCGAGGTCTTGTGCTTGTATTCGCACAAGTCTTCGATGCGGCAACTGCCGCACCGGGGCTTGCGGGCCAGGCAAACGTAGCGACCGTGAAGGATCAACCAGTGGTGGGAGTCGAGCAGGTACTCCTTGGGCACGAACTTCATTAGTTTTTTCTCGACTTCGACCACATTCTTGCCGGGCGCAATGCCGGTGCGGTTGCTGACCCGGAAAATATGGGTATCCACGGCCATGGTCAGCTGGCGAAATGCAGTATTGAGTACAACGTTGGCGGTTTTGCGGCCCACGCCCGGCAGGGCTTCCAATTCTTCACGAGTCTGTGGCACTTCCCCCGCATGACGTTCCACCAGCAAGCGACAGGTCTCGATCACGTTTTTCGCTTTGCTGTTGAACAGCCCGATGGTCTTGATGTATTCCGACAGCCCCTCGACGCCCAAGGCATGGATTGCAGCGGGGGTATTGGCTACCGGGAACAGTTTTGCCGTGGCCTTGTTGACGCCGACATCGGTTGATTGCGCCGAAAGAATCACCGCAATCAGCAATTCAAACGGTGAGGAATAGGCCAGTTCGGTCTTCGGTTCCGGGTTGTCTTCATGCAGCCTGCGGAAAATTTCCAGACGTTTTGCGGCATTCATGGGCAGTGCGATTCCTCGAAAGCGATCAATGTGAAGGTGTCGGGCGCTGCCAGGCCTGCCATGCGGCGACCAGCAACCCCAGCAAAATGAAGCCACCAGGGGCCAGTGTGGCCAGGCGCAAGCCTCCGTCGGCGGTCAGCACCCACCCGCGCCAATCCGTTTGCGTCGCAACAAGCAGCCACGGTAAATGATTACCGAGCGTCCCGTTACCGATGAGTTCACGTAGCAGGCCGAGGCCCACCATCAATGCGCCGAACAGGCTGTACAGGCGCAGGCGATCGCGCCGGCTGCTCTGGAAGAATCCAGTGTGGTCCAGCACGACACATTGCAAGGCGATTAACGCTGAATAGATGCCCACCTGTTGATGCCATTGCAGCGACCAGATTTGCGCCCCGAGTTCCGCGCAACTGGTCAGCGTTGTGGCGAGCAGCACGCTTGCCGGCAAATGCGTCGACGCAAGCAAGCGCGAGCGCAATGCATTCATGCCCAGTCCAAAAACACTGATCACCACGATGAACATCAGCCACAGGCCAAGCGCGCTCACCAATGAGCCGGTGGCGCCGATAAGCGGCGCGAGCATCAATGAATGCTGTAACAGCGGTGATTTACTCATGGGAAGGGCTCCCAAGCAGTTGTTGTCGGTGCTCATCGAAGTAGCGCAGCGCGTCATGGGTGGCGTTTATCACCGCTCTCGAAGTAATTGTCGCGCCTGCAATCTGGTCGAATTGCCCTTGATCCTTTTTCAAGGCCCAGCCGTTGTCGACCGGATCGGTTCGGGACTTGCCGGAAAACATTTGAAGCCAGGCATTGGGCCAGTCGGCAATCCGCGCGCCGAGCCCCGGTGTTTCCACTTGCTTGAGGGTTTTGATGCCAATCAACCTGCCGTTAGCGTCGATGGCGATCAGCAGCTCGATAGCGCCTGCGTAACCCAGGGTCTGGCTGCGCAGCAGCACGGCATACGCCTGACCAGCCTTGGTCGCCTGGTAACCCGCCAGCAGTGTGCTGTTGCCCAGTGCTGTGTTTTCAAGCGTGAGCGGTTGATCCAGCGGCTGATTGTCGTAGCTGCCGGGCGGTAGCAGGTCCAGCAGGTTACGACTGTCGATCAGGCGTTGCTCCGCCGCGATCCGTGGCTCGCTGCTGTGCTGCACGAGCCAGGTCAGGCCGACTCCGAGGACGGCCAGTAATATCAGGACGGCAACGCTCGAAGCCCGGTTCATGATGCAGTCCGCTGCTGTCTGGCCGCGACAAACCGATCCAGCGCCGGCACACAGAGGTTCATCAACAGCACCGCAAAAGCCACGCCGTCCGGGTAGCCGCCCCACGTACGAATCAGATACGTCAGCAGCCCGACACCAATGCCGAACAGCAGTCGTGCGCCGGGGCTTTTGGCGCCGGACACCGGTTCTGTAACGATAAAGAACGCTCCCAGCATGCTGGCGCCGGTCAGCAGATGAAACAGCGGTGAGCCATGGGAATCGGAGCCCGAGCCGTTCCAGAACAATAGACTGATGATAAACAGGCTGGTGAGCATGCCGACCGGCGCATGCCAGCTGAACACGCGTCGTTGCAGCAGAAACGCGCCACCCGCGAGAAAGGCCAGGTTCACCCATTCCACACCGCGACCACCGAAATGGCCAAACGCCGGATTGGCCGAGAACAGTTCGTCCATGGTGAGGTTTTTATTGATCCGCAGGCTGTCCAGTGCCGTGGCCCCAACCCACGCATCCGGGGTTGGACCGAAACCGAACACTTGCTGTAAGCCGCCCGACAGATTCAGGCCGTGGGACGCGGGCCAGTGGGTCATCTGTTGCGGAAAAGCCACCATCACCAGGGCGAAACCGAGCATCGCCGGGTTGAACGGATTGCTTCCGACACCGCCATACAGGTGTTTACCGAACACCATGGCAAACGCGGCAGCACTGACCGTGAGCCACCACGGGCAATAGGGTGGCAAGGCCAGGGCCAACAGGGTTGCACTGACGAGGGCGCTGCCATCGCTCAAGGTCGGCTTGAGGGGGCGCTTGCGCAATTGCAGTACCGTCGCTTCAGCGGCCAGCGCACTGGTGCTTGCCAGCATCAGATTGATCAATACCCCCCAGCCGTATAGCCAGAACAACGCCAGCATCCCTGGCAACGTAGCCAGTAGAACCAGTTTCATGGCCTGCTGCAGGCGTTCGTCGACCGATTCAAGGGGTTGCATAGGCATCCACCTGGCGTTCGGCTTCACTGACTGCACGTTCCAGGGCTTCGATCTGCTCAGCGGGCGTTTCGGCGGCTTGGGCTTTTTTGAGTTCCGCGCGGCGCATGGCCAACTGGATCTTCGCCCGATTCAGGTCGGCATTCTTCGGTGGAGTAGCAACCGTAGCGGGCGTCGGGGACGGCGGTGCTGCGTTTTCCAGTTGTGCCAAGGCTTGCTCGGCGGCTTCGAATTGCTGTTGCAAAACGATCAACTGCGACTGCTGTTCGAAGGTCGGCGGATGGCCAAAAGCCTTGAGTGATTTGGTCAGTTGCGCCCGACTCATTGCCAGATCGATCTTGGCTTTCTTCAGCGCCGCATCGGCATTGGCGGCCTTCTGTGCGCGGACGCGTTCGAGGGCGGCTTGCACCGGGTCAAGCGTCACTTGCGCGGGTTGGGCGGCGCGTTGCGCACGGGCTTGGCGCTCGGCGGCCTTTTGTTGTTCTTCGTGCTGCAAACGGGCGTTGCGCTGCTCGAAACGGCGCCGTGCATGATTACGTTTGGCGGCGCGAGCCCGTTGTTCTTCCAGACTGAACGCCAGGCCACCGACAATCGGCAGCACGGAGGTCATCGGCAACGGATGCATTTCGATGCAGTCCACAGGGCATGGTGCCACGCAGAGGTCGCAACCGGTGCATTCGTCGATAATCACCGTGTGCATCAGCTTGGCCGCGCCGACGATGGCGTCTACCGGGCAGGCCTGGATGCATTTGGTGCAACCGATGCATTCGGCTTCGCGGATGTAGGCAATCTGTGCCGGGGCGGATCCACGGCTGAGATCCAGCTCCAGCACCGGCACGTTCAGCAGTTCGGCCAGGGCGTTGATGGTTTCGTTGCCGCCCGGTGGACACTTGTTGATCGGCTCGCCGTTGGCGATGCCTTCAGCGTAGGGCTTGCATCCGGGATGGCCGCACTTGCCACATTGGGTCTGCGGCAAGAGGGCGTCGATGCGTTGAATCAGACTCATGTTTTGATCAGTCCGCTGAATCCGAGAAAGGCCACTGCGATCAGGCCGGCGCCGATCAGGTCGATCGGCAAGCCGCGAAAGGGCAGGGGAACATCGTTATCGAGTGTGCGTTGACGCAGGTCGTTGAACAGACTCAGCACCAGCCAGAACCCCAGCCCGCCGCCCAGGCTCAGGGCTGCTGCGGCGAAAAATCCTTTGTCATCCTGAATGCCGAGAAGCGCCACCCCGAGCACGCCGGCGTTGCCCAACAGTAACGGCCAGAGACCTTCAAACGACAGCGTCGAAAAAAACCGGGACAAGCCCTTCAGCAGAGGACCGATCAGCAGCACGCTCAGGGGCAGGAATACGAACAGACGCAGCGACGTCAATTCCAGCGGGAGGAGCAGCCAATGATAGAGCGCATAACCGAGCAGGCCGACAATCAGCATCAGGCAGGTCGTCGCCAAGCCCAGGGCATGGACTTGCCGACGTTCGCTGCCCAGCAGCGGATCGACACCCAGCGGCCAATGCAACACGAGGTTGTTGATCAGGGCGGTGCTGATAAGCGTGAGCAGTGTTTCGGTCATGATCGTGCCGGCAAGGACGGAGTTGTTTAACACCGCTGTCTAGAAAAGCTTAGGCATTATCCGGCAAGGGCGGAGGGTGGGCCAGACATGAAAATCCCACAGGCGCGCCAGGCACGACTGTGGGATCGGTTTGCTGCCGTGCCTTACTTGATCCGCTGACCAGGCTTGGCGCCGCTGTCAGGGCTCAGCAGATAGATTTCTTCACCGCCAGGACCGGCCGCCATCACCATGCCCTCGGAGATGCCGAATTTCATTTTGCGAGGCTTGAGGTTGGCGATCATCATGGTCAGACGACCATTGAGCTTGGACGGGTCCGGGTAGGCGCTCTTGATCCCTGAGAACACGTTGCGCTGTTCGTCACCGATGTCGAGCGTCAGGCGCAACAGCTTGTCGGCGCCTTCCACAGCTTCGGCCTTCACGATCAGGGCAACGCGCAGGTCGACCGCAGCGAAGGTGTCGAATTCGATTTCCGGGGACAACGGATCCTTGGCCAGTTCGCCGTTGCCAGCGGTTGCAGCTTCGCCGGTATCGGTCTGGCTGGCGGTCAGGTCTTCTTTCGAAGCGTCGGTCATGGCCTGCACTTTAACCGGGTCGATACGGGTCATCAGCGGCTTGAACTCGTTCAGCTGATGGTTGGCAAGCCAGATCGTATGATCGTTCCAGGTCAATGGCGCGACGTTCAGGAATGCCTCGGCATCGGCAGCCAGAAGCGGCAGCACCGGCTTGAGGAAGATGACCAGCTGGCGGAACAGGTTGACGCCGGTGGCGCAGATGGCCTGGACTTCATCCTGCTTGCCTTCCTGTTTGTTCAGCGACCACGGTGCCTTGTCGGCGATCCAGGCGTTGGCGCGGTCGGCCAGGGCCATGATCTCGCGCATGGCGCGGGCAAAGTCGCGGGCCTCGTAGGCATCGGCGATGCCAGGCGCGGCGGCCAGGAAGGCTTCGGTCAGCTCCGGCGCGGCGTTGGTGTCGACCATGACGCCGGCATTGCCCTTGTGGATGAAACCGGCGCAACGGCTGGCGATGTTGACGACTTTGCCGACCAGGTCGGAATTGACCTTCTGCACGAAGTCTTCGAGGTTCAGGTCGAGGTCGTCGACGCCACGGCTCAGTTTGGCCGCGTAGTAGTAGCGCAGGTATTCCGGCGACAGATGATCCAGGTAGGTCCGTGCCTTGATGAAGGTGCCACGGGACTTGGACATTTTCTGGCCGTTGACGGTCAGGTAGCCGTGCACGTTGATGCCGGTCGGCTTGCGGTAGCCCGCGCCCTCGAGCATGGCTGGCCAGAACAGGGCGTGGAAGTTGACGATGTCCTTGCCGATGAAATGGTACAGCTCGGCGGTGGAGTCCTTGCCCCAGAACGCGTCGAAGTCCAGCTCCGGCGTACGGTTGCAGAGGTTCTTGAAGCTCGCCATGTAGCCGATCGGCGCATCCAGCCACACGTAGAAGTACTTGCCCGGCTCGTCTGGAATTTCAAAGCCGAAGTACGGCGCATCGCGGGAGATGTCCCACTGTTGCAGGCCGGCATCCAGCCATTCGGCGATTTTGTTGGCGACGGCGTCTTGCAGGGTGCCGCTGCGGGTCCAGGTCTGCAACATTTCCTGGAAGTCCGGCAACTTGAAGAAGAAGTGCTGGGAATCCTTGAGTACCGGGGTGGCGCCGGAGATCGCCGACTTGGGATCTTTCAGGTCGGTCGGTGCGTAGGTCGCGCCGCATTTTTCGCAGTTGTCGCCGTACTGGTCTTCCGTGCCGCATTTCGGGCAGGTGCCCTTGATGAAGCGGTCGGCCAGGAACATTTTCTTTTCCGGGTCGAAATACTGCGTGATCGAACGCGTGGCGATGTGCCCGGCGTCGCGCAGCTTCAGGTAGATCTGGCTCGACAGCTCACGGTTTTCTTCGGCGTGAGTGGAGTGGAAGTTATCGAAGTCCACCAGGAACTCGGCAAAGTCGGCGCTGTGTTCAGCCTGGACGTTGGCGATCAGTTGTTCCGGGGTGATGCCTTCCTTTTCCGCGCGCAGCATGATCGCCGAACCGTGGGCGTCGTCGGCGCAGACATAAATGCATTGATTGCCGCGGTGCTTCTGGAAGCGCACCCACATATCGGTCTGGATGTATTCCAGCATATGGCCGAGGTGAATCGAACCATTGGCATAGGGCAGGGCGCTGGTGACGAGGATCTTGCGTGGCTCGGACATGGGGCTCGGCTACTTGATGAAACGGAGGTCGGCCACTATAAAGCGCCGGCGCATATTTTTCACCTTTGTGGCTGTTTCCTCCGATGATCAAACCGGTTATGCCTGCAAAAGATCGCAGCCATCCCGCCCAACGATCAGAACAGGTACGATACCCGTCATCTTTTCCAGTCCCGTTTTCGGAGTTGCCCATGAGCGCCGTCAATCGCGCAGCGGTGGAAGCCGTCCTTCGCCAATACACCGACCCTTACCTGAACCAGGACCCGGTCAGCGCCGGGTGCGTGCGCAGCATCGACATTCAGGGGGACCGCGTCAGCGTTCAGCTTGAACTGGGCTATGCCGCCGGCCTGTTCAAGAGCGGCTGGGCACAGCTGTTGCAAATGGCCATCGAAGGCCTGGACGGCGTGACAACTGCCCGCGTTGATATCACCAGTGTGATTGCCGCGCACAAGGCTCAGGCGCAGATTCCGGGACTGGCCAACGTCAAGAACGTGGTGGCCGTGGCATCGGGCAAGGGCGGCGTGGGCAAGTCCACCACCGCGGCCAACCTGGCCCTGGCCCTGGCCCGCGAAGGTGCCAAGGTCGGCATTCTCGATGCGGACATCTACGGTCCGAGCCAGGGCATTATGTTCGGCATACCGGAGCGCACCCGTCCCGAGGTCAAGGATCAGAAATGGTTCGTTCCGCTCAAGTCCCATGGCGTGGAAGTGATGTCCATGGCCTTCCTCACCGACGACAACACGCCGATGGTCTGGCGCGGTCCGATGGTCTCAGGCGCCTTGTTGCAACTGGTGACCCAAACAGCGTGGGGCGACCTGGATTACCTGGTCATCGACATGCCGCCGGGTACAGGTGACATCCAACTGACCCTGGCACAGAAAGTCCCGGTGGCCGGTGCCGTCATTGTCACCACACCGCAGGACCTGGCCTTGCTCGACGCACGCAAGGGCGTGGAAATGTTCCGCAAGGTCAACATCCCGGTGCTGGGCGTGGTGGAAAACATGGCCGTGCACATCTGCTCCAACTGCGGACATGCCGAGCATCTGTTCGGTGAGGGCGGCGGCGTGAAACTGGCCAACCAGTATGGCGTCGAGTTGCTGGCATCTTTGCCACTGTCGATGGTCATCCGCGAGCAGGCCGATGGCGGCAAGCCGACGGTGGTCGCCGAGCCGGACAGCCAGATCGCCATGGTTTACCAGGAACTGGCCCGCCATGTCGGTGCGCGGATCGTATTGCAGGAAGCGGCGACGCCGGCGATGCCGAACATCACCATCAGCGACGATTGATTCACTGAAATACAGTCCCTGTGGGAGCGAGCAGGTTCGCTCCCACATTCGTTTTAGGTCGGGGGTTTAGATGCGCAACCCGCCATCCATTTCCAGAATCCGGCCGGTGTAATAGTCGTTCTCGAAAATGTACGCCGCCGAATGGGCGATCTCTTCCGGCTTGCCCATGCGCTTGAGTGGAATGCCCGAGGTCATTTTCTCCAGCGCTTCGGGTTTCATGCCCAGGGTCATTTCGGTTTCGATGAAGCCCGGTGCAATACCGGCCACGCGGATGCCGTAGCGCGCCAGTTCCTTGGCCCAGGTCACGGTTGCGGCGGCGACACCGGCCTTGGCGGCGGAGTAGTTGGTCTGGCCGACATTGCCTGCGCGGGAAATCGACGAGATATTGATGATCGTGCCGCTGTTCTTCAACTCGACCATTTTCGCCGCGACTTCACGGGTGCACAGGAACACGCCGGTCAGGTTGACGTCGATGACCGCTTGCCACTGGGACAGGCTCATTTTGGTCATCTCGCCATCCTTGACTTTGAGCAATAGCCCGTCACGCAGGATGCCGGCGTTGTTGATCAGGCCGTGGATCGCACCGAAGTCTTCGGCGACCTGGGCGACCATGTGGGTCACTTGCTCTTCATTGGCCACGTTGCACAGGTAGGCGCGGGCTTCGGCGCCCTTGGCCTTGCAAGCCGCCACGGTGTCATCGAGCTTTTCCTGGTTGAGATCCACCAGCGCAAGCTTCGCGCCCTTGGCGGCGAAATACTCGGCCATGGAACGGCCCAAACCCTGGCAACCGCCGGTGATAATGATTACTTTGTCAGTGAGTTGCATTCGCATGCCCCGGTAGCAGTTCTGAGTGGTTTCCTTGTAGAGAGCCTCTCGATCTGCGCCTGACATGGCCTGGCTGCACATGAGAACTGCCCCGATGGCGTACTGGGACTTTCACCAGTCGCCTGTCCGTTTTTCTGACGGATTCTATATAAGGAGTCATAAATTGAGCGTTGAAGTTGCCAAGCATGCCCGAGAATTGCTGCTCAAGGAATACCGCGGAGTCCTGTCGACGCTCTCCAAGGCAATGCCCGGTTTCCCGTTCGGTTCCGTGGTTCCGTACTGTCTGGACGAGCAGGGCCGGCCGTTGATCCTGATCAGCCGTATCGCCCAGCACACCCACAATTTGCAGAAAGACCCGAAGTGCTCGCTGTTCGTCGGCGAGCGTGGAGCCGAAGATGTGCAAGCTGTCGGTCGCTTGACCTACCTGGCAGAGGCGCACCAGATCGACGACGAGGCCGCCATCGAAGCCGCCGCCGAGCGTTACTACCGCTACTTCCCGGATTCGCAGAACTATCACAAGGCCCATGATTTCGATTTCTGGGTACTGCAACCGGTGCGTCACCGTTACATCGGAGGTTTTGGCGCCATTCACTGGGTCAACGACCTGACCTTGGCCAATCCCTTCGCCGGCAAGGCCGAAGTGAGCATGGTCGAGCACATGAACGCCGATCACGCCAAGGCCATTGCCCATTACGTCGACCTGGCGGGGCTGCCGAAAACCGTGCCGGCGCAAATGGTCGGGATTGATACCGAAGGCATGCACCTGCGGATCGGCCAGGGCGTCTACTGGCTGCCGTTCCAGGCTCCATGTAATACGCCGACACAAGTTCGTGAAGCCTTGGTTTTCCTGGCCCACGCCGAGCATTGGCCGAAAAATGAAGTGGCCGACGCTTGAATTCACGAAACGGCGACGTCATCTAAGGTGAACTGGCAAGGCATTCTTGCGTTGAGGAACCATTTGATGCGCCCTTTTTTGTTGCTCTTTCTGCTGTTCCCGGTGTTGGAGCTGTTCGTATTCGTCAAGGTGGCAGGGGCTATCGGGTTTTTCCCGGCCCTGCTGCTGATCATTCTCGGCTCGATGTTCGGCGTGTTCGTACTGCGGATCGCCGGCCTGGCCACGGCGCTGCGTGCCCGTGAAAGCCTGAACCGTGGCGAGCTGCCCGCCCAGACCATGCTCGAAGGCCTGATGCTGGCATTGGCCGGTGGCCTGTTGATCCTTCCGGGTTTCATCAGCGACGTGATCGGCCTGGTCATGCTGCTGCCGATCAGCCGTCGTCTGCTGGCCAATAAAATGCGCCGGCGTGCCGAGGAACAAGCGATCCGCCAACGTGCGTTCGCCGAGGACCTTCAGTCCCGTGGCGGTCCCGCGCCGCGCGAGCCGCTGAGCCGTGAGCCCAATGTGATCGAAGGCGAGTTTGAACACCGCGATACCAAGTAACGTCACAGCGACACGGCACCTTCGGGTGCCGTGTTCGTTTGCGGGGCATTGACCTGAAAATTTTTTGCTCCCCGCCCCTTGTAATAAGCTTATGCGCCCTTATGTAACGGTCACCGCAAGGTTTCTGGCAATCACGCCAGACAGACTTCCGCGTCTCGCTTGTCGAGCCGCACCCGGCACCGCCGGACTTTGTTAAACCCGCCGGGACTACACCGGCCGATGAAAACCACAATTAGGAGAGATCGACAATGAAGCTTCGTCCTCTGCATGACCGCGTCGTCATCCGTCGCAGCGAAGAAGAAAAGAAAACCGCTGGCGGTATCGTCCTGCCAGGTTCGGCTGCTGAAAAAGCCAACAGCGGCGAGATCCTCGCTGTCGGCACCGGCCGCGTACTGGAAAACGGTGAAGTGCGTGCACTGTCCGTAAAAGTGGGCGACAAGGTTGTGTTCGGTCCTTACTCCGGCAGCAACACTGTGAAAGTCGACGGCGAAGACCTGCTGGTAATGAGCGAGAACGAAATCCTCGCTGTTATCGAAGGCTGATTCCCCGCTCATTTTCCCGCTACTACAAAGTATTTAAGGAATATCGATCATGGCTGCTAAAGAAGTTAAATTCGGCGATTCCGCCCGCAAGAAAATGCTCACCGGTGTCAACGTCCTGGCTGACGCAGTAAAAGCGACCCTGGGCCCGAAAGGCCGTAACGTGATCATCGAGAAGAGCTTCGGCGCTCCGACCATCACCAAGGACGGCGTTTCCGTAGCCAAGGAAATCGAACTGGAAGACCGTTTCGAAAACATGGGCGCGCAGCTGGTCAAAGACGTTGCCTCCCGTGCCAACGATGACGCAGGCGACGGCACCACCACCGCTACCGTTCTGGCTCAATCGATCGTCAACGAAGGCCTGAAAGCCGTCGCTGCCGGCATGAACCCGATGGACCTCAAGCGCGGTATCGACAAAGCGACCATCGCGATCGTCAAAGAACTGAAAGCCCTGTCCAAGCCATGCGCTGACACCAAGGCTATCGCTCAGGTAGGTACCATCTCCGCCAACTCCGACAACTCCATCGGCGACATCATTGCCGAAGCCATGGAAAAAGTCGGTAAAGAAGGCGTGATCACCGTTGAAGAAGGCTCGGGCCTGGAAAACGAACTGTCGGTCGTTGAAGGCATGCAGTTCGACCGCGGCTACCTGTCCCCGTACTTCGTCAACAAGCCGGAGACCATGGTCGCCGAGCTGGACGGCCCGCTGATCCTGCTGGTCGACAAAAAGATCTCGAACATCCGTGAAATGCTGCCAGTGCTGGAAGCCGTTGCCAAAGCCGGCCGTCCACTGCTGATCGTGGCCGAAGACGTTGAAGGCGAAGCCCTGGCGACTCTGGTTGTGAACAACATGCGTGGCATCGTTAAAGTCGCAGCCGTCAAGGCACCAGGCTTCGGCGACCGTCGCAAGGCCATGCTGCAGGACATCGCCGTTCTGACCGGCGGTACCGTCATCTCCGAAGAGATCGGCCTGAGCCTGGAAAGCACCACCCTGGAGCACCTGGGTAACGCCAAGCGCGTGACCCTGTCCAAGGAAAACACCACTATCGTTGACGGTGCTGGCGTTCATACTGACATCGAAGGTCGTGTTGCTCAGATCCGTGCCCAGGTTGCCGAGACTTCCTCGGACTACGACCGTGAAAAACTGCAAGAGCGTCTGGCCAAGCTGTCCGGCGGCGTTGCAGTGATCAAGGTTGGCGCCGGCTCCGAAGTTGAAATGAAAGAGAAGAAAGCCCGCGTTGAAGATGCCCTGCACGCTACCCGTGCAGCCGTTGAAGAAGGCGTGGTGCCTGGCGGTGGCGTGGCCCTGATCCGTGCTTTGCAATCGCTGACCGATCTGAAAGGCGACAACGCCGATCAGGACGTAGGTATCGCTGTTCTGCGTCGTGCCATCGAAGCACCTCTGCGTCAGATCGTTGCCAACTCCGGCGACGAGCCAAGCGTGGTTGTCGACAAGGTCAAGAACGGCCAAGGCAGCTTCGGCTACAACGCTGCGACTGGCGAATACGGTGACATGATCGAAATGGGTATCCTGGACCCAACCAAGGTCACCCGTTCGGCTCTGCAAGCTGCAGCTTCCATTGGCAGTCTGATCCTGACTACCGAAGCAGCAATCGCTGATGCACCGAAAAAAGACGGCGGTGCTGGTGGCGGCATGCCAGACATGGGCGGCATGGGTGGCATGGGCGGCATGATGTAAGCCAGCCTTACCCCTGTACTAAAAAACCCGCCTGCGAAAGCAGGCGGGTTTTTTATTGCTCGTATTTTGATGGCCACTTCAATCCATTGTGGGAGCGAGCCGGCTCCCACCGTTTTAAGCTGTGTTTCATGCGTTGACCGGTTCCGTATTGGTTTGCGGCTCAGCGCTCGACATGGGCCGATAAAGAATCCAGTAATACGCCCCCAGGCAAATCAACCAGCAGAACACCGCCGTCCATACGTTGTGCGAAAAAAAGTGCGCCCCCTGCATCATCCGTCCGATGGAAAACACCGAACCCAGAGTGAAGGCGAAGACGAACGCCGCGCGGGCCAGTCGCGGACGACGGTCGCGCAAGACGAAGAACAGCGCAAACAGAGTGAAACCGGTCGCGGCGTGTCCGCCAGGCCAGCAGCGCCCGGGCTTTTCAGTGGCCGGACGTGGACTGAGCAATTCGCTGTAGGTTTCGTGACCGCCGAACTGTTCAAGACTCCACGGACATTGAACCGCCGTCACCGCTTTCATGGGGGTGACAAAGGACGTCGCCAGGCCAAGGGATAGCACCAGGCAGCCCAGTTCCCGCTTGAACGGCATGAGCCTGGCCATGAAGAACGAGCCGACAAAACCGAGAATGGCCAACACCGAGAAGGCAATGACCACTTGCTTGGCGCGGTCATGCAGGACGGTTTCCAGGAAGTAACTGTGTCGCCCGATAAAGCCTCCTGCGACCGGGTCGTAGAACAGTTTGGCCAGGTCCATGTCCAGCGAGGTCAATTCCAACAGAATCAAAAGGATTGCCGCAACGGCGGGTACGCCCAGGCACAGCCAAACGTTGAGTGGGCGGGAAGCGGGGCGGATGGAGGTCGAAACCATGGCAGTTCCTGGGTCGGTGATGTGACTGAAGAGCGCAACCGCGCGGAGTGTGAACCCGATCCTGTCGCCGGCCCGTGAACCGAAAGTGAAAAAGTCGTTAAGGCCCGGACAGGCTTTTCCACCGGGTTGAGTACTGCACGCAATCCTAGCCGTGAGCCAAACTTGGCCTTAAGCTGCGCGGGCCAAGACGGCCGTTACCGTGTACGGAGAAGGTGCCCATGCGAATTTTATTGGTTGAAGACAACCGCGATATCCTGGCCAATCTGGCCGATTATCTGGGGCTCAAAGGCTACACCGTGGATTGCGCGCAAGACGGCTTGTCGGGCCTGCACCTGGCGGCCACCGAACATTACGATTTGATCGTACTCGACATCATGCTGCCCGGGATCGACGGCTACACCTTGTGCAAACGCCTGCGCGAAGATGCCCGCCGGGATACACCGGTGATCATGCTCACCGCTCGCGATCAACTGGACGACCGGTTGCAAGGATTCAAGTCCGGTGCTGACGACTACCTGATCAAACCTTTCGCCTTGTCTGAGCTGGCGGCGCGGGTTGAAGCCGTCATGCGCCGGTCCCAGGGTGGGGGGCGCCGCACCTTGCAAGTCGGCGATCTGATCTACGACCTCGACACGCTGGAGGTCACCCGCGAAGGTCGCTTGCTCAAACTCAACCCGGTAGGCCTGAAGTTGCTGGCGGTACTGATGCAGAAAAGTCCCCATGTCTTGCGTCGCGAAATTCTCGAAGAGGCGCTGTGGGGCGATGACTGCCCGGACAGCGACAGCCTGCGCAGCCATGTCCATCAACTACGCCAGGTGATCGATAAGCCGTTCGCCAAACCGTTGCTGCACACCGTGCACGGTGTGGGCTACCGCTTGGCAGAGGGGCGTGATGGAGTTTAGACAGAGCCTCGCTCAGCGGATCATCATTGCCTTTGCGCTCATGAGCGCACTGGTGGCGGGTGCCTTTGCCATGGGCATTGTGGCGACCGTGCATCTGGTGGAAGAAAAATTGATTTCTGCAGGCTTGGGCGGTGATCTGCAGCGTCTGTTGCTGATGGATAACGTCTCGGACTGGAGCCATCGTCCAGAACCGGACCAGTTATTCTATTTCAGCGGTGGGCCGGGCGATTTTGAGCTGCCCAAGGATCTGCGGCACCTGGATTCGGGGTTTCACGAGGTGTTCCGCGAGCAGTTGTCGTATCACGCCATGGTCGAAATCGTCGACGGTCGACGCTATGTACTGTTGCAGGATCAGAGCGACTTCGAAGAGCGCGAGCGAGTACTGTTCGCCGTGGTGCTGGTGGGCTTCGTGCTCAGCCTGGCGCTGGCGGTTTTCCTCGGCTGGGTCCTGGCGCGCAAGGTCATGGCACCGGTCGTACGGCTGGCCCGGCAGGTGCGTCATCGCGACCAGTTGTTGGGGCTGGCGCCGCCTCTGGCGCCGGATTACGCGGCTGATGAAGTGGGTGAGCTGGCGGTAGCCTTCGACGCTACTCTGGGACGCCTGCGCCAGGCATTGACCCGGGAGCGGATGTTCACCAG
The DNA here is from genome assembly GCF_005502415.1 of Pseudomonas sp. G(2018). NCBI lineage: Bacteria > Pseudomonadati > Pseudomonadota > Gammaproteobacteria > Pseudomonadales > Pseudomonadaceae > Pseudomonas > Pseudomonas sp. G(2018). The sequence continues at coordinate 252,451 of NZ_SCOO01000001.1, forward strand.
CGACGTCAGCCACGAGTTGCGCACGCCGTTGATGGTGCTTGCCAGTTCCTGCGAGCTGCTGCTGGAAAACCCCGGTATTGATCAGCGTGGTCGCGCTCAGGTTGAGCGAATCGCTCGCGCCAGCGAAGAAATGCGCGATCTGGTGCAAACCTTCCTGATGCTGGCCCGGGCACAGCGCGAAGACGCAGGCATGTCGCCACAGCAGACGCTGGGAGAGGTGGCTGACGGGTTGATCAGTCAATGGCGTGCACCGATCGAGGCCAAAGGGCTGAAACTGATTGTCGAGCCGGGTAAGCCGTACAACACGCGTTTCAACGCGACGTTCCTGAATGCGGTCATGGGTAATCTGTTGCGTAATGCGCTGCACTACACAGAGCAGGGATTCATTCGCCTGAGCCTGTCAGACAGCGGATTCATGGTCGAGGACAGCGGTGTGGGTATTCCCGAAGAGAAGCGTGAAGCGATGTTCGAGCCTTTCGTGCGCGGCAACGAAAAGCGCGGAGAGGGCCTGGGCCTGGGACTGTCGCTGGTGCAACGAATCTGTGAAAACCAGGGTTGGAGCGTCAGCCTGACCCACATGGAACCCCATGGCTGTCGTTTTCAGGTGGAGCTGCATACGCCGCAAGAGAGCTGACGGGCTGGAAGTGGACTATCCTTATTGGCGGCATTGCCATGTAAAACCTCGAAACGATTAAGGGTTTTACATGACAATTTTTTCACAAAGGCATGACCTGACGCTGACATGGCGATGCCTAAGGTGGTCGCCATCAGAAGTACAGGAGACCCTGACGATGGCCGGTCCGATCAAACTTGATTTTTCCGAAAAATACGACGATCAACACGCGCAACAGTACCTGCTCAAACATCAGGACGGCGTCAGTCGCAAACTGTCCCATTGGCGTGACGAACAACTGGCGCGCAAGGCGCTGACGCTGGTTGGCGAGCCGGGCCTGGTACTCGATCTGCCCTGCGGTGCGGGGCGTTTCTGGCCCTTGCTGGCGGAAAAGCCCAATCGCGTGATCATCGGAGCCGACAACTCCGAGTCGATGTTGAAGATTGCCACGCAGGCGCAGCCGGCCGACGTGGTGAAGCGGGTACAACCCTTGCACACCTCTGCATTCGATATCGCCTTGCCTGATAACGCCGTCGACAGCATTTTCTGCATGCGTTTGCTCCATCACATCGGTGAAGCCGAGCATCGACGGGTCATTCTGCGTGAATTCGAGCGCGTCACCCGTGACAGCGTGATCCTCTCACTGTGGGTGGATGGCAATTTCAAGGCCTGGAAACGCAAGCGTCTCGAACGCAGGCGTGGGCAAGTCGGTTACCAAAACCGATTTGTGTTACCAGCCGCTACGGTAGAACAGGAGTTTGAAGAAGCCGGTTTCCGTATTCAGGAACGTCTGGACTTTTTACCGCTCTATGCCATGTGGCGGGTATACGTATTACGCAAGAGGTAACAGGATGGCAGTGCAGTGTGTAGCAGGATCGGACCTCGTTTCTCAGGACCGCTTCGACTATTTCTGGAATCAGCGTGGTGAATGGGTAGAAGAGCCCAATGTCCGGCGCGGAGGAGAAAGTGGTGTAGAGCGCGTCATGGGCAGTGATGGCCAGCTGCTGTATGCCAAGCGCCAGACCGGGCACACCTATCGCAGTCTGCTGCATCCGGTCGGGCGGCCGACAGTGTTGCGCGAACGTGACGCACTCATCGGTGTCGGTCAGCTCGGCGTAGGCGTCCCGGAAATCGTTTTCTGCGGTGCGCAGCGCGATCCGGTGCACAATTGGCGCGCATTGCTGGTGACCAAAGCATTGGATGGCTTCGTGGAGCTCGAACATTGGTATGCGGCTGGTGAGCGTGAGCGTCACGGTGAAGCGGTGCACGATCGGGTGTTGAAGGAGTTGGCCGACAACCTGGCGCGTATGCACAAGGGCCGTTGGCAGCACAGTTGCCTCTATACCAAGCATGTGTTCGTGCGCGTGACCGGTGAAGACGAGGCCGCCAAGGTCGAAATTGCGCTGATCGACCTGGAGAAATGCCGGCAGCGTTTGAGCGCAAGGCAAGCGGCAGTCCACGACCTGAAGCAGCTGCGTCGCCACTCGTCGTTCAGCCCTACGGACTGGGAAAAGCTCGTCTATTTTTACAAGACGGCGTATGGCAGCGCTATCAAAGGTTTATAGCAATGAAACTTGAAGTTGCGCGAGGTTTGTTTTTAGTAGGAGCCTTGGCAGTTGCTTCACTCGCGGTGGCAGCTTGGGAGCAGCCACGCACGCAAGTTCTTAGTTCAGAGAGTGGCGACCATTGCCCCCTGCCACGGGTCGCCAAGGCATCCGTGGCCACTCAGCCCGATCATGATTTATTGCTGTTCATCTTCGGACTGTCTCAAGGATTGAGGCCGCAAAGTTGAAAAAATTGAAGCCCAAATAAAAGGCCTCGCTGATGCGAGGCCTTTTTTGTTGCGCGATTTCAGGCATGTCGGAGATCAAATGTGGGAGCGAGCCTGCTCGCGAATGCGGTGTATCAGTCACTTTCATGCCGACTGTTCCAGTGCATTCGCGAGCAGGCTCGCTCCCACAGTATTATCAGTGCGATGGTTTATCGGGTTTTGCCAGCAGGGTGTACACGCATGGCAACACAAACAACGTAAACAGCGTGCCGATCGACATCCCGGTCGCAATCACCGTACCTATATCAAATCGGCTGACCGCCCCGGCACCCGTGGCAATGATCAGCGGCACCATGCCGAATACCATCGCGGCGGTCGTCATCAACACCGGACGCAGGCGAATAGCCGCTGCTTCCTCCACGGCCTCGCGTGGTGTCAGGCCCTTGTCCTTGCGCAACTGGTTGGCAAACTCGACGATCAGGATCCCGTGCTTGCTGATCAACCCGATCAGTGTCACCAATCCGACCTGGGTATAAATGTTCATGCTCGACCAGCCGAGAAACAGCGGCAACAACGCGCCGCAAATCGACAGCGGCACGGTCACCAGAATCACCAGCGGATCGCGAAAGCTTTCGAACTGCGCAGCCAGCACCAGGAAAATGATCGCCAATGCCAGGGCGAAGGTGACCCACAACGCACTGCCTTCCTGCACGTATTGCCGTGATGCGCCGGCGTAGTCGATGGCAAACCCTACAGGCGCTTCTTCCCGGGCGAACTGGCGCACGGTGTCGATGGCTTCGCCCATGCTGACCAGCGGTACCCCGGAAAGAATGGCCGAGTTGAGTTGCTGGAACTGGTTCAATTGCCGTGGGCGCGCCCGGTCGGTCACGGTAATCAGTGTCGACAGGGCCAGCAATTCACCCTGGGTATTCCTGACGTAGTAATTGTTCAGCCAGTCAGGGTTATCCCGGAAGGGTCGTTCCACCTGGGCAATGACTTTGTAGCTACGGCCTTCGATGGTAAACCGGTTGATCTCCGCTTCGCCGAGCAAGGTCGCCAGCGTTCCGCCCAGGTCCTGCATCGACACGCCCATCTGCGCAGCCTTGGCACGATCAATATCCACCACTACTTCGGGTTTGTCGAAGGCCAGGTCGACGTCGACGAAAGCGAACTTGCCGGATTCCATCGCGCGTTTTTTCACCCGGTCCACCACTTGCAGCAGCAACTCGTAATCGTTGGCGGTGTTGATGACGAACTGGAAGGGAAGACCCTCACCGGTACCCGGCAACGACGGCAGGTTGAAGCCGAAAATCTGTAGACCGGGAATGCTCTCCAGTTTGGCCTGAACGTCGGGCAGGATCTGCATCTGGGTCCGGCTGCGCTCGTTCCAGGGCTTGAGCAGGAAACCGCCGATGCCCGATTGCACGCCATTGAAGCCGTTGATCTGGAACGAGGAGTAGTACTCGGGAAACGCCTTGAAGATCGAGATGAACTCGTCGGTGTAGGTGTTCAGGTAGTCGAGGTTGGTCGGTTGCGGGGCGTTGGCTATCATGAAAATGACGCCCTGGTCCTCATCCGGTGCCAGTTCCGACTTGGTGAACTTGAGCAGTACCGGAATCAGGCACAGCACGATGACGGCAAAGACCAACACCACTGGTCGGGTGTTAAGGGTGCCGTGCAGAAGGTGTTGGTAACGACGCTTGAGGCTTTCGAAAATCAGGTCGAGACGATGGGCCAGGCCGGTGGGGTTTTCATCGTGACGCAGCAGGAAGGCGCACATCATCGGCGACAGCGTCAGGGCCACGACGCCGGAGATCACCACGGCCCCGGCCAGGGTCAGGGCGAACTCCTTGAACAGTGCCCCGGTCAGCCCCGTCAGGAATCCGATCGGCGCGTAGACCGCCGCCAGGGTGATGGTCATCGACACCACCGGCATGGCGATTTCCCGGGCGCCTTCAATGGCCGCGTCCAGCGGCGACTTGCCTTCTTCGATATGACGGTGAATGTTTTCCACGACAACAATGGCGTCGTCCACCACCAGACCAATGGCCAGCACCATCGCCAGCAGCGTCAGCAGATTGATCGAATACCCCATCATCTGCATGAAGAACATCACGCCGATCATCGACAGCGGGATAGTGACGACCGGGATCACCACCGACCGCAGCGCACCAAGGAACAGGAACACTACGACGATCACGATCAACACCGCTTCGAACAGGGTTTTCACCACTTCATCGATCGAGGCCTGGATGAACAGTGTGGCGTCGTAGGCGATTTCACCCTTGAGGTTCGGCGGCAGTTGGGCCTCAAGATCCGGCATGATCTTGCGCACTTCCTTGATCACGTCCAGCGGGTTGGCGCCCGGCGTGGCCTTGATGCCGATGTACACCGAGGGCGTGCCGCCGAAGGAACTGATGGTGTCGTAGTTTTCCGCGCCCATCTCCACCCGTGCGACATCACGCAACAGTACGCGACTGTCGCCATCGACCTTGAGCGGGATCGCCGCGAAAGCTTCCGCGGACTTGAGCTCGGTACTGGCGTTGATACTGGTGACCACATACTCGCCTTTCACTTCGCCGGCGGCGGAGAGAAAGTTGTATTGGCGTACCGCGTTGGTCACGTCGCTGGCACTCAGGCCGAAACCGGCAAGCTTCACCGGGTCCAGCCACAGGCGCATCGCAAATACCTGGTTGCCGAGAATCTCGGCTTCGGCCATGCCCGGCAGGGTCGCCAGTTTCGGCTGGATCACCCGCGACAGGTAGTCGGTGATCTGCGGGTTGCTCAATTCCTTGCTGAAAAAACTGATGTACATCAGCGCCGAGGCGTCGGCAGCTTCCTTGCTCAGGACCGGGTCTTCCGCGTCCTGAGGCAACTGGTTCTTGACCTCGTTGGCCTTGGCCAACAGTTCGGTGAACAGGCGATCGCTATTGGCGCCGATACGTGCGTAGATCGAAATCACCGAGAAATTCTGGCGACTGACCGAGGTCATGTAATCGATGCCCTCGGCGCTGGCCAGGCTCTGTTGCATCGGTTGGGTGATGTAGCCCTGGATGGTTTCGGCGTTGGCCCCCGGGTACGCGGTGGTCACCGTGATCAGGGCGTTTTCCATTTGTGGATACTGGCGCAGCGGCAACTTGCTCCAGGCCTGGAAGCCCAGCAGCACAATCAGCAGGCTGACCACGGTGGCGAGTACCGGGCGACGAATGAACGGATCAGTAAAAGCCATCAGGGGTTCCTTGATCCGTCAGCGCGGGGTTGGCCGTTTTTCTCGGCCAGGGTCTTGTCGTCGCTGATGGTAATGTGTGCACCGTTGTCCAGCTTGATCTGGCCGGCGGTCACCACCGTTTCACCGTTCTGCACGCCTTTGGTGATCATCACCATGCCATCACGACGTTCGCCGGTTTCCACGAAGCGCCGTTCGGCGATCAGGACAGGCTGGCCCTTGTCGTCTTTTTCCACGCTGCCGTCTTCGGCTTTTTTCTGGGCAGCGACATAGACCGAGTTGCCATAGAGCGTGTAGGTGATCGCGCTTTCAGGCACGACGATGCGTGGCTGCGGATCGGGCAAAATGACCTGCAGGCTGGCGAACATCCCTGGCAGCAGCTTGCCGTCGGGGTTGGCCAGGGTTGCACGGACCTGCACGTTGCGCGTGCTGTTCTCGACTTTCGGGTTGATCGCACTGATGGTGCCGGGGAACGCCTCCGTCGGAAAAGCCGCCACTATGATCTGCACCGGCTGGCCGACGGCAATCTTCGGCACGGACTGTTCAGGTACGAAAAAGTCGACGTACAGACTGCTGAGGTCCTGGAGGGTGGCAATCATGGTGCCGGTGGCCACGTAGTCGCCGACGTCCACCTGACGAATGCCGATGGTGCCGCTGAAGGGTGCGAGAATGCTTTTCTTGCCGAGCGCAGCCTTGAGTTGATTGACCGTCGCCTTACTCTTTTTCAGTACCGCCGAGAGTCGATCGAACTCACCCTTGGAAATGGCCTGGCTGCCCACCAGTTGACTGCCACGGCTGTAATCCACCTGGGCCAGTCCGAGGTCGGCCAGGGCGGTTTCGAGCAAGGCACTTTCAACGGCGCTGTCGAGCCGGACGATGGGTTGGCCGGCCTTGACCTTCTGCCCTGACTCGAACTGCACATCGATGACGGTGCCGTCGGTCTCCAGGCTCAGGTCCACGCCTTGCAGCGCCTTGAGGGTGCCTACGGTGGGCAGGCGAGCTTGCCAGGGCCGTTCGGTAGCCGTGGCCACGGCGACGCTGATGGGCGGCTTCGGCGCGGAGAAGCCTTGGATCATCGTGTAGATGGAGAAGGCTTTATACCCGGCCAGCACCAGCACGATCAGCAGAACAACACCCAACATGATCAGCATGCGGCGACGCAGCATATTTCCAGTTCCTTGGAGTAAATCAGGTGAGACAGGGGGGAACATTACCGCGAGTGGGAAAGGGAATCCAACTGGCACTTGTTACAGGCAGGTGCAAATCCTGCAGGAGCGAAGCTTGCTCGCGAAGGCGGTATGTCAAGGCACATCGCACTTGAATGTGCCGCCGCCTTCGCGAGCAAGCTTCGCTCCTACAAGAGCAGGGTACTCAGATCAGATGAAGATGGTTGTCCCAGAGCCCCGCCGGCAGTTCCAGCGGTTTTGCAACCAGATCTGTCTGACGGCAATCGTAGTACCGGCAGCGTCCCTGGCCCGAGGTCACGACAAAACCGTCGGCCACCGCGCCAACCCCGGCGCAATCGGGAAGTGGCGCGTCCAGGCGCACTTCGCCGCTGTCCAGGTCCCAGATGAAAAAGCGGTTGCCCCGGGGCGCGGTCAACGCCACCAGGCGCAAGTCGCTGTGCACTGCGACGCTCGCGGTGTAGTGCCCCATCGCCTGCAACTGGTGCTCGGGCACCGGGAACGCCACAAACGGTTGACCGGGACGCTTGATCGCCAGCAGTTCCGAAGGCTCATGAGCCGCCCCCATGAATTGCTGGCCGGCGACAATGGTGCCGTCGCTGGCAATGCCCAGGTGACGCACGCTGTTCATCTGCTGGGCGAGGGTTTCCTTGCTCAGCAGTGTGCCGTCGCGTTGCATCAGGACCAGGCTCGGTTCCATGGCATCGAGGTTCATCTCGACGCGGCTTTCAGCCTCGGTACGAATCCCGCCGTTGGCCACCACCAGGGTTTCGCCGTCGGGCATCCACGACACCTGATGCGGCCCGATGCCGTGGGTGGAAATCTCGCCGCTATGGACCAGCCGTTCGCCTTCGAATTTGTACACGCCGAGCAGGCCGCGACCCGGATCGGTGGTGTCGTTTTCGGTGGTGTACAGCCAATCGCCGCTCTGATGAATCACCGCGTGACCGTAGAAGTGCCGGTTCGGCCGGGACGTTACGGTCTGCAGCAGGGTGCCGTCACGCAAGTCGATCAGGTAACTCTCGGTGCCCGGCCGCCGGGCGACAAACAGTGCGATCGGCAACGTCGGGTGGTTGATGATGTCGTGGCAGCGCTGGCCGACCGGAGTGGCGAACACCCGAGTGCCATCCAGCCGATAACCGACGGCATAATGCTTGCTATCGGTATCGTCCCGCGCCGAGAGCAGCAGCGGGCTCTGATCCTTGCGCTTGAACAGCGTCCAGCCACCCAGTGTCACCGCTCCCAACAGCAAACTACCTAAAGTCAGAACCTGGCGTCGCAGCATGGCACTCGCCCTCATCAGTCACCGTCGTTGGCGTTGAAGCCCAATTGAATGCCCAGCGCCTTGGCCAGCTCGCCTTCGTGCAGGCGATGGACGACGTTGAGGCTGTCGTAGATATCGTTGAGTTGCTGGCGACCGGCATCATCACCGAGCGTTTCAGTCAGCGAGCGCTGGTTGCTGGCGAACAGTTTCAACGACGCGGCATAGGCGGCGTCGATCTTGTCGGCCAATGGTTTTTGTTCGCTTGGCAGCAGACCGCGCAGTCCTTTGTTGTCGACACCTTCCCAGACCGTTTTGGCGGCGGCGAGGCTGGCTTGCATACTCGTCAGCGACGACTGGCTGCGCCACGAGTCGGCCTGGAACGGTTGTGGAACGCCCTTGCTCTGACGGCCCATCGGCGTGCCGAGCTTTTTCTTCAAACTGTCGAGGGCGGTGACCTGCACACGCAACAGATCGGCGATCGCTTCGTGGGAGTCGGCGTAGCGCTGGTTGGGGAACTTGCTCAGCTGCGCGAGCATGCCGTCGGTGTTGTTCCAGCTTTTAAGGATCTCTTCGGCCAGCTGTTTCTGGCGCTCGCCAATGGCGATCAGCAGTGGGCAATACTTGGCCTTTTGCTCGGCGTTGGCCACATCAGGCTTGCTGTCGAACAGGATGTATTCGTAGGCCGATAGACCCTGAACCACAACGCTGGACTTGGTCAGCGCGGCGGCATCGATCTGAGGCTGCGCGGTGACCAGTTGTTCGACCTGACGGCCGACGAGGTTTTTTTTGTCCGGCCAGAACTGCACCTGCCACGAACGGTTGCCCTCGGCCAGCGGCCCGATCAGTAGCGGTTGCAGCTCGGCCCAGGCTTTTTGTGCGTGCAGGAAGTCGGCACGGGCGGTGTCGAGGGTTTCCTTGCCTTCGCAATACGCCAAGGCGCTGACGGCCAGTTGGCGGTCGGCTTCGACCCAGCGGGTGTAGGTCGGCAGGATCACGGATTTGGCGATGGCCGCCGAAGTGACGGCTTGCGGGTCCTGTGGCGAACAAGCGCCCAAGGCTAGCGCGGCAAGGCTGGTGAACAACAATTTGGGACGGAACATGTCGGGCTCCCGCGGGTGGAATGGGTATTAAAGGGAATTCAAAAACGCCAGCAACGCAGCGCGCTGCTCGGCATTGAAAGTCAAAACCTGTTGTTGCGCAGCTTTCGCTTCGCCGCCATGCCAGAGCACGGCTTCGAGCAGGTTGCGGGCGCGGCCGTCATGCAAAAACTGGGTGTGGCCACTGACCGCTTCGGTCAGGCCGATGCCCCACAACGGTGGGGTGCGCCAGTCGCGACCGCCGGCCTGGAATTCGCTGCGGTTGTCGGCCAGGCCGTCGCCCATGTCGTGCAACAGCAGATCGCTGTAAGGGCGAATCTCTTGATTGGCCAGTTCAGGTTCGGCGGCGTTGGCGGCGGTGGTGTATTTCGGTGTGTGACAGGACTGGCAACCAGCCTGGTAAAACAGATTCTTGCCGGCCAGCACTTCAGGCGCGCTGACATCGCGGCGCGCCGGGACGGCGAGGTTGCGGGTGTAGAACAGCACCAGGCGCAGGATGTTGTCGCTGACTTCCGGCTCGCCATCGGGGCCTGCGCCGTTCGGTGCCTGTTTGCAGGCGGTTTGCGCATCGGTGCAGTCATCAAAGGGCCTCAGGCTGGTCGTGAGGCCCATATCACCGGAAAACGCGTGAACATTTTGTTGATTGAGGTTCGGTTGTCCGGCTTTCCAGCCAAATCGCCCGATGACGGTCTTTTGCTGCGTGTCATCCCAGACCCGGTTCGGTCGACCGGCGATACCGTTTTTCTCTTTAGCCTGCGCCTCGGCGTTCGCCAGAATGGCCTCTTCCGGGATGGCTTCCAGCAAGCCCAGGCCGATCATCGGCGGTGCAACCCGGGCCGAGAAGCGGGTGTCTGGGTGCATCGGGCCGTAACCCAATTGGGTGATGTTCAAGGTCGGCTTGCGCAGCTCGACTACGGTGCCGTCCTTGAAGCGAACCGGCACTGGCGTGTAATCGACCCGCACCTTGCCTTCCGGGACGACGCCGGGCACGGCCATGTCCTGGAATTGTCCGCCGTAGATCGGCTCCGGTACGACACCCTGTTGCTCGATGATCCTGGCGTAGGCGGGAGCATCGGGAATCGACAGGCGCACCAGCATCGACACGGCATTCTGCGCATCCGGCGCAGGCGGATGACCGCGACCGTCCTTGATATGGCAACCCTGGCACGCGTTGGTGTTGAACAAGGGGCCGAGGCCGTCACGGGCGGTCGTGGTCGACGGGGCGATCACCCAAGGATTACGGAAGAAACTGTTGCCGACACTGAAGTCCACACGCCTTGATGGCGGCAGGTTGGCCGATGGCAGCGAAAAGGCGTTCTGATCGGTCTTGCGCACGGTCGCACTGCCCCCGGAGCGGGCTTCACCGGGTTCTGCCTTGGTAAAACGCGGGGCGTCATCGCAGGCACTCAGGCCCAGGGCCAGGAACAGTGCGGACAAGCGAAGAGGCAGCGGGGGCATCAGACATCCTGCAAGACGAGCAAAACAAGGGCGCAAAGTCTAACAGGGTAGGGGGGTTTGAATAAGAGGAATTATCGTTTGCTTGATGTGGGGCAGGGTTTGACTTGAGACCGTGTCGCGGCCATCGCGGGCAAGCCCGCTTACACAGGATCTTGCGCAGGACCTGTGGGAGCGTGGCTTGCCCGCGATGAGGCCATCAGCGTCGCTCAAATTTCAGGCATGAAAAAGGCGACCCGAAGGTCGCCTTTCTATTCAGCCAGCGTTGATCAGAACTCGTGATCAGCGTTGTCCGGGTTCAGGTCGCTGATACCCAGTTTGCCAGCGGCGGCTTCGATCGAACCGGTCTGCTTGACCAGCGAAGCGATGGCGTCACGGACGATCTGGTTGCCGGCGGTGTTGCCGGCAGCGATCAACTGGTCGTAGTGCTCACCCTTGTTGGCGTGGTCGACGATGACCTGCATCTTGGCTTCAGTCGCAGCCAGATCGGCTTTCAGTGCGGTGTCGGCAGCCGGATCGACTTTGGCCACCAGGGACGACAGGCTTGCACCGGTCATTTTGGTGCCGTCGACACGGGTGTATTCGCCCAGGTACACGTTACGAACGCCTTTGGCATCGTAGAACTGCGAGTTGTGGGTGTTGTCGCTGAAGCAGTCGTGTTCGTCTTCCGGGGAGTTGGCTTCCAGGGAAACTTTCATGCGTTCACCCGCCAGTTCGCCCAGGGACAAGCTGCCCATGCCGAACAGCATTTTACGCAGGCCGCTTTCAGCCGGTTCCGCTTCCAGGGTGGCGCGGTAGTTGTCGGCCACGTTCGGCTTCCAGTTGCCGACCATTTCTTCCAGATCGCTGACCAGCAGTTGGGTCACGGCTTTCAGGTAGGCACGGCGACGGTCGTTGTGGCCGCCGGTAGCGCCTTTGCCTTCCAGGTAATCGGAAGCAGGGCGGTTGCCGGCGCCAGGGCCGGTGCCGTTCAGGTCCTGGCCCCAGAGCAGGAATTCGATGGCGTGGTAGCCAGTGGCGACGTTGGCTTCGGAACCGCCCAGCTCGTTCAGGCTGGCGAGTTTTTCCGGGGTGATGTCTTTCACGTCGACCTTGTCTTCGCCGACCTGAATCTGAGTGTTGGCGATGATGTTGGCGGTGGCACCCGGGTTACCCAGCGCGTGCTCGTAGGATTTGTCGACGTAGTCGATCAGGCCTTCGTCCAGTGGCCAGGCGTTCACCTGACCCTCCCAGTCGTCGATGATGGTGTTGCCGAAGCGGAAAACTTCGCTCTGCAGGTAAGGAACGCGGGCGGCGATCCAGGCAGCCTTGGCGGCTTTCAGGGTGTCGGCGTTCGGCTTGGCGAGGAAGGCGTCTACAGCGGTTTGCAGGGTTTTCGCGGTGGATTCGGCATCGCTGTAGACAGCGAAAACGATGTCGGCGTAATGGGCGACAACGGCTTTGGCAGCGGCTTCATCGACTTTACCGGCGGCGGCTGGAGCAGCCGGGGCAGCAGCGGTGCTGGCAGCCGGCGCAGGTGCGGCAGCTTTTTCCTTGTCTTTGCCTTCACCGCAACCGGCGAGGGAAATTGCGATGGCCAACAGACTGGCGGTAGCCAGAGGCATACGAATCATGGCGAACATCCTGCTTCGAGAGGGGGTGGAATGGCGCGCCCGGCGCGCAAAACTGCCACATAATGCAAATCTTTCGCATTATGTGTAAAGGGTTGTGCTTGGAAATATTTCTTATTCACGAGGGGCAGGCGTTTTCATTCTGTGGGAGCGAGCCTGCTTGCGAGGGTGGTGAACGATGATGCGGGCGGTCTGAAAGATGCATCGCCTTCAAATTCATCGCGAGCAGGCTCGCTCCCACAGAGAGAAAGGAGACAGCGGTCTTTTACATAATTGCTGCATTACTACGCTGGGCCTGCTTCAGATAAGCGCCCAATTCCCTTGCCGGCAACGGTTTGCTGTAGTGATAACCCTGACCTTCGTGGCAGCCTTCGGAGATGATGTAGGCCTCCTGTTCGGCCGTTTCCACACCTTCGGCGATCACCTGCATGCCCAGGCTCTTGCCCAATTGGATGATGGCGCGAACGATGGTTGCGTCGTCGTCATCATCGAGCAGGTCCTGAACGAAACTCTTGTCGATCTTGATCTTGTCCAGCGGCAGGCTTTTCAGGTAGCTCAGTGAGGAATAACCCGTACCGAAGTCGTCGATCGCGATCAGCGCCCCGGAACGACGCAGGCTGAGCAAGTGCTGGGCGGCGGTGCTGATGTCTTCCATCAGGCCGGTTTCGGTCACCTCCAGCTCCAGGCTGCGCGGTGGCAGGCGATACATCTGCAGCAGGTTGTTGACCACCCTTGGCAACTCGGCGTGGTGCAGTTGCACGGTGGACAGGTTCACCGCCATGCGCAGGTCGCTGAAACCCTGGTCATGCCAGTCGCGCAATTGCTTGCAAGCCTGATCCAGCACCCACTCGCCAATGGCAATGATGGTGCCGTTCTGCTCGGCCAGCGGGATGAACAGGTCCGGCGGAACCAGCCCGTGTTCCGGATGCTGCCAGCGAATCAACGCCTCGACGCCGACTACCCGGTGGTCGCGGTAGCTGATCTGTGGTTGATAGACGAGGTAGAACTGCTCGCGGACCAAGGCATCGCGCAGGTCTTTCTCCAGCTCGCGACGGCGGCGCATCTCGGTGTCGACGCTGGCGATGTAGAACTGATAGCGGTTGCGCGAGCGGGTCTTGGCCAGGGTCATGGTTTGCTCGGCTTTCTGCAGCAGCTTCTCGGTGCTGTTACCGTCTTCGGGGAACAGGGTGATGCCGATGGTGGCGCGCAGGCGGATTTCCTGATGATCGAGGGCAAACGCCGCTTCCAGGTCATCGAGAATGCTTTGGGCCAGCTCGGCGGCTTCGTAAGGTTGTTCGATATCGGCCTGCACCAGGGCAAACTGGTCGCCGCCGAGGCGGGCGAGGGCACCAAGGCGTCCACTGTGCGCCCGCAGGCGATCGGCCAGGGCCAGCAACAGCTGGTCGCCGGTCTGGTAGCTGAACTGTTCGTTGATGCTCTTGAAGTCATCGAGGCCGACACACAGCACGGCCACCCGTCGTTGCAGCTTGCCGGCGTCAACCAGAATCTTGTCCAGTTGCGATTGGAGTTGCTGACGATTCGGCAGGCCGGTGAGGAAATCGTACTGGGCCATGCGCAACAGGCTGTTTTCCGCCTCGTGGCGCAAATGGGTGTTGCGCTCGATGGACTCCAGTAACTGGTTGGCAGTGTTGATCCAGATCCCCAGCTCGTTTTTTTCGTGACCCTTGAGCAGCGGAATCTTGTGTTCGCTGGGACGATCCGGGTTGATTTCGGTCAGGTGCTCGATGATCCGCGACAGCGGTTTGGTCAATAGCCAGTGGTAGACCAGATACAGCACCAGCCCCATTGCCAGGGCGCGCAGAACGCCCGATATGAAGATGATCACCGAGCTGACGATAAAACCTTGCCCGTAGGTCGCCGTGTCGAGGGTGATGCTCAAGTCACCGTAATACTCGCTGTAAGGGCCGCGTCCCACCAATTGAGTGGTGAAGGTGCGTTCCTTGCCGAGAATCAGGTCGGTCAGCCAGCGACTGCTGGAGTGCTGCGGCTCGCGGGATTTCTGCGCGAGCATGGCTTCATTGGGGTGGCCGATGGAGGCCTGGCGCACGGCATCGTCCTGAAACAGGCCTTCGATGACCTGCATGCCCATTTCCCGGTCCAGGCTGTAGACGGCCTGGGTCGAGGGATCGCGGAACATGTCGAGGATGCGTTCGGCATCGCCGGCAACGGCCTGGCGTGTTTTGTAGGCATCGAACACGATCTGCGCGCAGCTCAAGACCACGCCGACGATCAATGCCGACAGGAGTACGACCCGGAGCAACTTCACCGACAAGCTGTTCTTGAGTTCCAGCTTCAAAGGGTTATTCCTTGTTCCGTGCGGGTAGCATCAAGTTGCCATGAGTATTGGCAATCCCGTGATGGCAGTCAAAGGGACAATCATCCATGGGGGATTTTGCCTGCAGCTTGGCCGATATGCAGTTGTCTGCGGTAATTGTCCGATTAGTACTGTGTCGGTTGTCGAGTCCTTCAACTTGAGGAGGGATGTGGAGATATTTTCCTTCTGACTGATGTTAGACGGCTGTGGCGCCGGGGCAAGGGGTTGAAGGATGGTTTCATCGTGGGAAATTGGCCTTCTTTATGAATTGGCGCGATCTTCCTGTAGGAGCGTGGCTTGCCCGCGAAGGCGGTCTAGCCTAATAGCCGATCGGTTTTTTGGATGGTGTGAATATCCATTGCTGCGGTAACGGCTGCTTATGGTTTCGCCCTTACGGCGAGTCCCTTTTGGCAAACGCCCCAAAAGGAACCAAAAGGTCTCGCCCCGGCGTCCGGCCCCTCGCCAAGGCTCGGGGTTCCTTCGCTCCGGCATTCATCCGGGGGCATTGCCCTCCGGTTGGCTTCGCTGCACCTACATGCAATGGGTTCGACTGCGTCGAACGGCGCTACGCGCCAGTCCCCGGATGAACACCTCCACTCAGCCTCCCGAAGGGGCGGGTGAATCAAGATCAAGAGCTGAAGGCGAGCTAACGCTCGGCCTGATGAGTGGTGAAGAGCGGAGTGAGTGTTTGTGATCTGCTCTTGCTCTTGATTTTGTAGGAGCGAGGCTTGCCCGCGAAGGCGGCCTGACAGCCAACCAATACCTCACAGATATACCCAATCCAACTGTGGGAGCGAGCCTGCTCGCGAAGACGGCGGAACAGTCACCACCGTTCCTCTGCTCATATCCTTCCATAAAAAAACCCGGCTAAAGCCGGGTTTTTTGTCTGGCATCGAGCTTAAGCGGTGAAGGTTTTGCCTTCGAACTGCTCAGCCACGAATTTCCAGTTGACCAGGTTCCAGAACGCTTCAACGTACTTAGGACGCAGGTTGCGGTAGTCGATGTAGTAAGCGTGTTCCCAGACGTCGCAGGTCAGCAGCGGGGTGTCGCCGTTGGTCAGCGGGTTGCCGGCGCCGATGGTGCTGGCCAGGGCCAGGGAACCGTCAGCCTTTTTCACCAGCCAGCCCCAGCCGGAGCCGAAGGTGCCGATGGACGTCTTGCTGAACTCTTCCTTGAACTTGTCGAACGAACCGAACGCAGCGTTGATGGCTTCAGCCAGTGCGCCGGTTGGTTGACCGCCGGCGTTTGGCGCCAGGCAGTTCCAGTAGAAAGTGTGGTTCCAGACCTGAGCGGCGTTGTTGAAGATGCCACCCGAGGAAGTCTTGACGATTTCTTCCAGGGTCTTGCCTTCGAACTCGGTGCCTGGCACCAGGTTGTTCAGGTTCACGACGTAGGTGTTGTGGTGTTTGTCGTGGTGGTATTCCAGAGTTTCCTTGGAAATGTGCGGCTGCAGTGCATCGTGTGCGTAAGGCAGTGGCGGCAATTCGAAAGCCATGGTGGATCTCCTAATCAGGTCAGTTGCGGTGAGCGCAAGGCCGATCACGGGCGGCCAGACAAGCGCCGGGGAGTTTTATACTCTTTGCGGCGCAGGTCACGGATCATAGCACCGGGGGTGCGGCATAACCACGCAACAACTGTGTGGAATAGAGGTTCAAGGGGATGCCCTCACTAAATGGCGCGACCGTCATTTAGTGAGGGCATCCCCTTAGCAGTTTGGAATAAATCAACCCGCCATGATCAGTTGCAACGCTACAGCAAACATCATGACCGCGACCAACAGGTCGAGAATTCGCCAGGTGCTCGGTCGAGCCAGCCACGGAGCCAGCCACGCCGCGCCCAGTGCGAGGGTGAAAAACCACAGCAACGAGGCACTGGCCGCACCGACCACATAAGCGCCGGGTTCCGTCTGTTGTGCCCCCAGCGAACCGATCAACAGGACGGTGTCCAGATACACATGGGGGTTGAGCAGCGTCACTGCCAGCGCACTGAGCATCACCGCGCGCAAAGAGCGCACCGTCTGGTTTTCACCCTGCTGCAGACTTTGTTTTGAGCAGGCACGGCGCAACGCCTGGCTGCCATACCAAATCAGAAATACAGCGCCGCCCCAGCGGGCCACTGCCAGTAAAGTCGGGTTCTGCGCCAGCACTGTCGCCAACCCGAACACCCCGGCGGCCACCAGCAACGCATCGCAGGTCACGCACAGTGCCGCCACCGGCAAATGATGTTCACGTCGCAGGCTCTGGGCCAGTACAAAGGCGTTTTGGGTACCGATCGCCATGATCAGGCCCGCGGCCACCAGCAGGCCGTTTACATAGCTTTGCCACATAATTGCTACTCCGCGTTGGTTGCGAGGTCGCGCAACACCTGCATGGCGCGCTCGGCGTCGGCCTGGCCGACGAATAAATGGTCGTGGTAGTAGCCGGCAATCACGTTGCAACTGATGCCAGCCTTGCCCAATGCCGTGGCGAACGCGGCGGTCAGGCCGACGGCTTCGAGAGCCGAGTGCACGTTCAGGGTGATCCAGGCCGCGACGTAGTCGAAGCTGAAACCGGCCTGTTCGGCGTGAGAGCGTTCGAGAATCACCGTCAGGCCTTCCTGTTCACGAAAGCTGCCGATGATGTCCAGGCCTGAAGGCAATTGCCCGTCACGCAGGGTGCAGAACACGTATTCGCCGGCGTTGAGTTGCGGGCTCATGCTGCGCAGCAACGTTGCCAATGAAGTTTCGCCAGCCATGTGAGTAATCCTGTTCAAGAGTTCTTGCTGGCCATTCTCCGGCAGGACGCTGTATAAGAAAAACCAATAGTGGTGATCGCTCATTAGGAAAACTGATGTTCGACTATAAATTGCTTTCTGCCTTGGCCGCGGTGGTCGAGCAGGCGGGTTTTGAACGGGCTGCGCAGGTGTTGGGTTTGTCGCAATCGGCGATTTCCCAGCGCATCAAATTGCTCGAAGCGCGGGTCGGCCAACCGGTGCTGGTGCGGGGCACGCCGCCGTCGCCGACCGAGATCGGCCGGCGGCTGCTCAATCATGTGCAGCAGGTGCGTTTGCTCGAGCGCGATTTGCAGACATTGGTCCCGGCGTTGGACGAAGAAGGACTGCCAGAGCGCCTGCGTATCGCTCTGAACGCTGACAGTCTGGCGACCTGGTGGGCGCAAGCCATAGGGGATTTTTGTGCGGATCAGCATTTGTTGCTGGATTTGATCGTCGAGGACCAGACTGTCGGCCTCAAACGCATGCGCGCAGGGGAAGTGGCGGCCTGCCTGTGTGCAAGCGAGCGGCCGGTGGCCGGTGCCCGTAGCGTGCTGCTGGGGGCGATGCGTTACCGGGCATTGGCCAGCCCGGCCTTCATCGCCCGGCATTTTCCGCAAGGTGTGCGCGCCGAGCAGTTGGCCCGAACTCCGGCCCTGGTATTCGGCCCGGATGACTTCCTGCAGCATCGCTATCTGGCGTCCCTCGGGGTCGATGGCGGGTTTGAACACCACTTGTGCCCATCGTCCGAAGGCTTCATCCGTCTTACAGAAGCCGGACTCGGTTGGGGGCTGGTGCCGGAACTGCAGGTTCGCGAACAGCTGGAGCGCGGCACTTTGCTTGAGCTTTTGCCAGATAAGCCGATCGACGTGCCGTTGTACTGGCATCATTGGCGCAATGGCGGTCAGTTGCTGGGGTTGCTCACCGATCAATTGGTGCGCGCGTCGAAGCAGTGGCTGGTGCCGTTGGACTGACGGGCAGCGTCAAGACCTCACGCCCTACGCAATATGCAAAGCGCAAAACGAAATATTCGGAGTACAACATGAAGATTCTGGTCACCGGCGCGAGCGGCTTCATCGGCGGGCGCTTTGCGCGTTTCGCCCTGGAGCAGGGCCTGGATGTGCGGGTCAACGGTCGCCGGGCCGAGGGTGTGGAGCATCTGGTGCGGCGTGGCGCCGAATTCGTTCAGGGTGACCTCAGCGACCCCGAGTTCACCCGCGAGCTGTGCGCCGATGTCGAGGCCGTGGTGCATTGCGCCGGTGCCGTCGGCGTGTGGGGGCGCTATCAGGACTTTCACCAGGGCAACGTCCAGGTCACGGAGAACGTGGTCGAGGCCTGTCTGAAGCAGCGGGTCAGGCGCCTCGTGCACTTGTCGTCGCCATCGATCTACTTCGATGGCCGTGACCATCTGGGCCTGACCGAGGAGCAAGTCCCCAAGCGCTTCAAGCATCCCTACGCCGCGACCAAATACCTGGCTGAGCAAAAGGTCTTCGGCGCCCAGGAATTCGGCCTGGAAACCCTGGCACTTCGCCCGCGTTTCGTCACCGGTGCCGGTGACATGAGCATCTTCCCGCGCCTGCTCAAGATGCAGCGCAAGGGCCGTTTGGCAATCATCGGCAATGGCCTGAACAAGGTCGATTTCACCAGTGTGCAAAACCTCAATGAAGCCTTGCTCAGCAGTTTGCTGGCCGGCGGCTCGGCCCTGGGCAAGGCCTACAACATCAGCAACGGAGCACCGATTCCCTTGTGGGACGTGGTCAATTACGTGATGCGCAACATGGAGGTCCCACAAGTTACGCGCTACCGCTCCTACGGCTTGGCCTACAGCGTTGCCGCACTGAACGAAGGTGTGTGCAAGTTGTGGCCGGGTCGTCCGGAACCGACTCTGTCGCGACTGGGCATGCAGGTCATGAACAAAAACTTCACCCTGGACATCAGCCGCGCCCGGCATTATCTGGATTACGATCCGAAGGTGAGCCTGTGGACCGCTCTTGATGAGTTCTGTAGTTGGTGGAAGGCCCAGGACATTCGCTGAACGGTCCATGGACTGAACCGACTACGGGGTTGAGGGTCAATCGGTGCGGCTGTGGGGGGTTATACTCGCCGCATCAAGCCATCACCGTTTCACAAAGGTTGACTCCATGTCCATGCGTAACGATGCCAACGACGACTTCGATGATGTACCGAGCCTGCGTGCCGACAGCCTCGACGACGATGACTATGTACCCACCTCGCGCACTTCCGTGCATTCGCGCACGGCGCCCGTGGTCAAGGTCAAGAGCCCGAGTACCGGGCCGTTGTGGGCGCTGGTCGGCGCTTTGTTCTTTGCGTTCGCGGGCCTGGCCTGGTGGAGCTTCCAGCAGATTTCGCTGATGGAGCAGCAACTGGTGGCGACCCAGGAAAGTTTCGCGCGTATCAGTGAGGAAGCGGCGGGGCGCCTGCAGGACATTTCCGGCAAGGTGGTCGCCAGCCAGACCAACGTGACCTCCGACAGCGAAGCCTTGAAGTTGCAAATCAAACAGCTGCAAAGCCAGCTGCAGGATCAGGGTAAACAGCAGCAGGGCGTGGCCGGTCAGGCTTCGGAGCTGGACAAGCGTCTGGCGCAGATGACCGCCCAGACCACCGAGCTGGACAAACGCCTCGAGCAGATCACCGCTCAGAGTACCGCTCATGCCACTGAGCAACAGACCGCCACCATTCAATTGCAGGCTCAGGTCAAAGTCTTGAACAGCGACGTAGCCGTGCTGAAAAGCGCCCCGGCGGACACTGAGAAGTTCGACGCCCAGCTGAAAAGCCTCGGCGCCGACATCAGCGCATTGAAAAAACAAGGCAACCCGAACGCGGCCATCGATCGTCTGGAACAGGAGATCGTCATCCTCAAAAGCGAGCAGGACAATCGCCCGACACCGGCTCAAAGCTCGACCAATACCGCAGAGTTCGACGCCTTCCGTGGCCAGGTCACCCGCAACATCAACACCCTTCAGGCGCAGATCCAGAACCTGCAACAGCAACTTCGCGCAAGGCAGTAACCTGTGGCGGGGGCGGTGCGACGTTTCGCTAAATCCCCCTCGCCACAAAAGCGCTTCCCTCACTCCCAAGCCGTCTACGCTCTTGAAACATCAACAAGAACGAGGGATGCGCAATGGGGGTTCTGCATAAGCTGGCCTTGCTGGGCGGGATGCTTTTGTTGTGCCTGGGCCAGGTTCAGGCCGCCGGTACGGAAAAAGCTGACAGTCAGGCCGCCATCGCCTTGCTGGAAAAAGCCTTGGCCTACTACCACGACAATGGTGACAAGGCCTTCGCCGCGTTCAGCCGCCAGGGCGAATTCGTCGACAAGGACCGTTATGTGTTTGTCGTCGACACCAAGGGCGTGATGCTCGCCAGCGGCGGTCCTTCCGCGGCGCTGATTGGTCGGGATGTGTCGGAGGTCCTCGGGCCGGATCTGCGCAAATCCTTCAAGGATGCCCTGAAAGTGCCGGAGGGCAATGGTATCCAGCAAGCGGAATATCGCTGGCAGAATTGGGCCGACGGCAAGGTCGAGCGCAAGCATGTGTACTACCAGCGTGTCGGCCAGCGGATCCTCGCGGTCGGCTACTACCTGCCACGGGCGTCGGCGGAACAGGCCATGGCCTTGCTGAACAAAGCGGCAACCGACCTGGCCAAGGACGAGAAGGGCACTTTGACGGCGATCAACGCCCTCAAGGGCGGTTATCTTCAGGATGATTTGTATGTGTTTGTCGTCGACCTGAACACCCAGCGCTATGTCGCCCACGGCACCAACCTGCGCTTGATCAACTCTGATTTCGGCAAGATCAAGGACCCGGAAGGTAAACCGGTGGGGGAGCCGATTCTGGCGCTGATGAGCCAGCAGGATTATGGCGAGTACGAATACCGATGGAAGAACCCGGTGACCGGCAAGGTCGAGGACAAGCATGCTTATCTGAAGAAGGTTGGGCATTTGCTGGTGGCGGTGGGGTATTACAGCCCTTGATTTTGTGGTTGTAGGAGCGAGCTTGCTCCGGGCGGCGTTCCGACGAAAGTCGTGAACGATAACGCGTAAAAACCAGATGTCCGGTGGCGTCCTCGGGTTTTTCGCGAGCAGGCTCGCTCCTACAGTACCTTGTCTTCCCGCCCCCGCAACAACATGTTCGGCATGGCAACTGCCGCCGCCAGTCCCAGCAACGACACCGCGGCACTGACCATCAGCAAATGCCGGAAGGTCAGCAGCAATTCGGCGCGCAAGGCGTTCTGCGCATCCCCCGGTGTGGCGTTCAGGCCGTCCAGCAGAACATTGCCCGAATGTCCCTCGGCAATCAGTGACGAGCCGGCCAGGTGCGCGAAGCTCGAATCCTGCAAAAACGCCAGCAGAAGCGCTGACATCAGGGCAACACCCACCGCACCGCCCAGCGAGCGGAACAGGTTGGTGGTGCTGGTGGCGACACCGATGTCTCGCTGCTCCACCGAGTTCTGCGTACCCACCAAAGACGTCGGGAACTGCATGCCCGAGGCGATCCCGCTGAGCAACATGAACAAACTGCTCAACACAAAAGCCTGGGGCGGGCTGAAGGCCATGCCGAGGATCGAGATCGGCATCAGGATCGCACCAGTGAGAATCTGCGGTTTGTAGCGACCGGTCACCGAGGTGCGACGGCCGGCGAAATACGCACCTATCGGCAGCCCCATCGCCAGTGGCAGCAAATGCAGCGCTGCACTGTCGGCGCCGGCGCCGGTAACGCTCTGAAAGCGCAGCGGCATCAGCACGATCAACGAAATCGCCTGGAAACTGGTGAAGAAAATCGTGCACCAGCACAGCAGGGCATTGCGGTTGGCGAACAGGTGCATCGGTAGCAGCGGCTCCCGCGCGCGGCGCTCATGCCAGACGAACGCCGCCAGTACGACGCCGGCGCAAGCAAAGAGACCAAGCACCTCGCTGCTGCGCCATGAATACCCCTGACCGACCTCAGTAATACCGAGCAACAGCGCGGTCAGGCCGATGATCATCAGCAGCGTGCCGAGGTAATCGATGATGGGTGTGCGCTGCGGAATCGGCAGCCCCACCAGGTTGCGCCGGGCCACCCACCAGGCGCCAAGTCCCAGTGGCAGATTGATCAGGAACACCCAGCGCCAGGACAGGTATTCGGTCATATAACCGCCGAGTACCGGACCGGCCACGCTGGCCACCGCATACATGCTGCTGAAGTAACCCTGATAACGCCCGCGCTCGCGCGGCGGCACGATGTCGCCGATGATTGCCTGGCTGACCGAAATCATCCCGCCCGCGCCAATCCCCTGAAAGATCCGCGCCAGCACCAGTTGCTCCATGCTCTGGGCCATGCCGCAGAACAACGACGCCAGGGTGAACAGGCCCATGCCGAACAACATCAACTTGCGCCGCCCGTACAGATCGCCGAGTTTGCCGTAGATCGGCACCGCCACCGTCATCGCCACCATGTAGCCGGAAATCACCCAGGCCAGCAGGCTAACGTCCTTGAATTGCGCGGAAATGGCCGGCATCGACACGGCGACGATGGTCTGGTCCAGCGCACCGAGAAAGATCGCCATCATCAGGGCGACCAGCACGCTGCGAAGGGCCGGTTTGGGCGTTTCAGGCTGGTTGAGATTGGTCACGGGAGAACCTGCGGGCAGTGATGGTCCCGCAAGAGGCAAGGGCGAGCGGGGATGCTCGCCAGTGTAAGTCGATAGGAGGCTATTCGATAGCCTCATACGGAAGCCCGACGTAATTTTCTGCAATGGTTTTTCGACCGGCCTCAGAGTCGACGAAGTACTCCAGCTCCGACTCGGCGATGCGCTGGCTGAAGCCATCGTGATCTTCGAAACGGTGCAGCATCGACGTCATCCACCAGGAAAACCGCTCGGCTTTCCATACCCGGCGCAGGCAGATGTCGGAGTACTTCTCCAGCAAATCGACACGGCCTTCGCGGTAAACCTTCAACAGAATATTGAACAGCGTACTGACGTCGCTTGCCGCCAGGTTCAAGCCCTTGGCGCCGGTGGGCGGGACAATGTGCGCGGCGTCACCGACCAGGAACATGCGCCCGTACTGCATCGGTTCGACCACGAAACTGCGCAACGGCGCGATGCTTTTTTCGATGGACGGTCCGGTCACCAGCTTTTCCGCCAGGGCCGCTGGCAAGCGGGTCTTGAGTTCATCCCAGAAGCGTTGATCAGACCAGTCCTCGACCTTTTCATTTGCCGGTACTTGCAGGTAGTAACGGGTGCGTGTCGCCGAACGCATGCTGCACAGGGCGAAACCCCGTTCGTGGCGAGCGTAGACCAGCTCTTCGTGGACCGGCGGGGTGTCGGCCAGTATTCCCAGCCAGCCAAAGGGATAGACCCGTTCGAACACCTTCAGGCACTCGGCGGGTATCGACTGCCGTGCCACCCCATGGAAACCGTCGCAACCGGCGATGTAGTCGCAATCGAGGCGATACCGCTCGCCATCCTTCTCGAAGGTGACGAAGGTTTCGTTGGTTTTCATGCTATGGGGCACCACGTTGCCGGCCTGGTAAATCGTCTGCGCACCGGCCTCCCGACGAGCGGCCATCAGGTCGCGGGTGACTTCGGTCTGGCCGTAGATCATCACCGTTTTACCGCCGGTAAGGGCTTGCAGATCGATGTGCACCTGGCGGTGATCGAGGGCCAGTTCGAATCCGCCGTGGACCAACCCTTCGGCGTCCATGCGCTGACTCACACCGGCCTGGCGCAACAGCTCTACCATGCCTTGTTCAAGGACACCGGCACGGATGCGCCCGAGCACATAATCGGGCGTCTGACGCTCGAGAATCAGGGTGTCGATACCGGCGTTGTGCAGTAATTGGCCGAGCAATAGACCGGAGGGACCGGCACCAATAATGGCGACTTGGGTTTTCAGCATTTTCATTGTTTTTATGGCTCGCAAGCTCCACGCGACCAAGGTCGGTGAGT
The DNA here is from genome assembly GCF_005502415.1 of Pseudomonas sp. G(2018). Classification (NCBI taxonomy): domain Bacteria; kingdom Pseudomonadati; phylum Pseudomonadota; class Gammaproteobacteria; order Pseudomonadales; family Pseudomonadaceae; genus Pseudomonas; species Pseudomonas sp. G(2018). The sequence continues at coordinate 276,699 of NZ_SCOO01000001.1, forward strand.
GATTTTTATGGATCGAGTGCTTGCATTTTTCCCTTGCGGGTCTGTCAATTGAAGGTGAAAACTGAGCCGATACCTGTACATTCTGCCAATCGGTGCGATTATCGCCCGTCATCTATTCCGAGGCCTGGATTGAAGTGATGAACAAGCCTGACCTGCCTTCGATTCCAGTGTTCAAGCTCTACGGTGAAAGCCTGGATTGGCCAACCCCGGACTTGCTGCACTGTGAAACCATCTCCAAACGCAGCCGCGAACATCAATGGGAAATCAAACCCCACCGCCATGCCGATTTATGCCAGTTGCTCTTCGTATTCAAAGGTCAGGCAGAGCTTGAAATCGAAGGCAAACGCACGCAACTGAACGAACCGGCGATCCTGGTCATGCCACCGCTTTCGGTGCATGGCTACCGTTTTTCCGAAGACGTCGAAGGGTTCGTCGTGACCCTGGCCGCGCCACTGGTCGCCCATCTCCAGGCGCAACTGGGTAACTCGGTCAATGCCCTGGCCCAGCCCGAAAGTTACCCGGCCGGCAAGGACAGTGAGTACCTCAACAGCCTGTTTGCTGCCTTGCAAACCGAATACACAGGCCACCAACCGGCGCGGGAAATACTCATGCATTCGCTGGTCAGCGTGATCATGGTGTGGATCAGCCGCCAGGTGATCCAGCGACACTCAGCCACACAACGGCCGCAGCGTGCCCGGGAATACCTCAACGGTTTCATTCAACTGGTGGAGGAGACCTATCGTCAGCACGTCAAGGTCGAGGACCTGGCTCATCGGCTGGGCATTTCCGTGTCCCACCTCAACGGCACCTGCCGCGAACTGGCGGGGCAACCGGCATTGCAGATCATGCACGAACGGCAGTTGTTGGAGGCCAAGCGCTTGCTGACCTACACCAGCATGACCATCTATGAAATGTCCGATGTGTTGGGGTTCTCTGATCCGACAAACTTCACGCGCCTGTTCCGACGACGGGTGGGGATTTCGCCCAAGGCTTTTCGCGACCGCTTGAAGGCCGATCAGGACAACCAGGCCTGATCCGCTGTCTTCAACGGCATTCGTCAGCGCAGGGCGTTGAGGGTCGCGTTGTGGGGAATGCAGCGCTCGAAATTGCAGCTGGCGTAATCACGGGGCAGGTTGCGCAACTGCTCCACGCGCCAGGCCGCAGCGCCATAAAGCCCGAGCGTCACCGCGCAGGTGATGAAAATGGCGAGGTACCTTCTTGTTCTGATGTTCATGGCGAAGACCTCTGAACGAATACCCTTGGGTATTTACATTGAGCATAGGTCACAGAGGGGCAGCTGCAAGCTGCAAGTTTCAAGCTGCAAGTAATGGACTGTGAGCTTGCAGCAGCTTCAAAGTCCGATATCCCACTGTGGCTCTTGCGGAAATCTCATCACCAGAAAATCCAGCAAACTGCGCAACGCCGCGGGCATGTGCTTGCGCGAAGCATATACCGCGTACACGTTCATCTGCCGTGGTTCGGCATGGGGCAGCAGGCGCACCAGCTCGCCGCTGTGGATGTGCACCCCGGCCTGATAGGTAGGCAGCATCGCCACCCCGGCGCCAGCCATGGCCGCACGCAGCAGGGTGCTGGCTTCGTTGGCGCTGATGTTTCCTTGCACCGGCACCGAGACCTGTTCGCCGTCCTGTTCGAAATGCCAGAGGCTTTTGCCGAAGTAGGAGTGGGTCAGGCAGTTGTGCTGGCTCAGGTCCTCGACCCGCTGCGGCGTCGGATGCTCGCGCAGGTAAGCGGGGGAGGCGCAGATCACTGAACGGCAGACCGTGAGTCGACGGGCGATCAGGTTCGGGTCCAGGTCGTTGCTGGTGCGGATCGCCAGGTCGATGCGCTCATCCACCAGGTTCACCGTGCGGTCGAGCATCTGCATGTCGATGCTGACGCCGGGGTAGCGCTTGACGTATGCCGCCATGGCCTCGGCCAGTTGCGCCTGGCCGAACGAAGTGCTGACGCTGATGCGCAGCAGGCCGCGGGGGGCGTCGTCCGGCTCGCTGACCGCGGCTTGCAGGTCGTGGCACAGCTCCAGCATCTGGCGGCAGCGGGGCAGGGTTTCGCTGCCGGCGGCGGTCAGGCTCAACTTGCGTGTGGTGCGGTGCATCAGGCGTGCGCCAACCCAGTCTTCCAGTTCCGCCAGATACCGGGAAACCACCGGTCGCGACAGCTCCAGATGATCGGCTGCCGCTGACTGGCTGCCGAGGTCGACCACTGTGACGAACACCCGCATTGCTTGTAGACGATCCATGATTTGCCCGATTTCAGAAACAAACTATGTTCCAGCATCGCATTTTTTGTACTGAGTCTGGCAACTAAGCTCTGCTCCATCGCCAAACATGGCATTCGGACCCCGGAGCAACAGATGATCGGCTTCACCTCACTCAAACGCGTTTTCCTCGCCACCGCCCTCGGTTTTGCCGCCCACGCCAGTGCATCGACGCTGACGCTGGATGTCTACAACCCCGGAACCCAGGCGATTTTCCCGGTGACCTCGGTGCTGGTCAGCGGTGAGAAAGAGGCGATCCTGGTGGACGCGCAATTCGGTAAGTCCCAGGCCGAGCAGGTGGTGGAAAAAATCCGTGCCAGCGGCAAGCAATTGACCACCATCTACATCAGCCATGGCGATCCGGATTACTACTTCGGCCTCGACACCCTGACCGCCGCATTCCCCAAGGCCAAGGTACTCGCCTCGCAACCGACCGTTGATCACATCAAGCAGACCGTCGCCGGAAAGTTCGCGTTCTGGGGGCCGAAGTTGGGGGCTGACGCGCCGGCCAAAACCATCGTGCCTGAGGTACTCAAGGGCGACAGCCTGATCCTCGAAGGGCAGAAGTTGCAGGTGGTCGGACTGGAAGGCAAACAACCGGATCGCAGCTTCGTCTGGATTCCGTCGATCAAGGCCGTGGTCGGTGGTGTGGTTGTGGCACAAAACATCCATGTGTGGATGGCCGACACCCAGACCCCGCAGTCCCATGTCGATTGGTTGGCTACGCTGCATTCGATCGAAACCCTGAACCCGAAAACCATCGTGCCGGGACACTATCTCGGCGAGAGCACCCGGTCCCAGGCCGCTGTGCAGTTCACTGCCGATTACATCAAGGCGTTCGATGAAGAAACCGCCAAGGCCAAGGATTCCACTGCACTGATCGCCGCGATGAAAAAGCGCTTCCCGGCACTGGGCGAAGAAAGCTCCCTGGAGCTGAGCGCCAAAGTCGCCAAGGGCGAGATGAAGTGGGGTGAATGAATTTATCTGTGGCGAGGGGATTTATCCCCGTTCGGCTGCGCAGCAGTCGTCAAACCCTGCGTCAGGAAAAGGAACTGCACTGGACCTTTGTGTCGCCGTCGGCGGAATTTGTCGAGGGTGAGCGCTGCGGTTCGTTTCGGATCGGCAAGGATGATTTGCTGGTGAGCCGTGAAGGGCGCAGCTGGATCACGTTCGCCGACTATGCGATTGCGATGCTTTATGAGTTTCACCGACTTTGCGCCTGCTCCACCAACCACTCCATCAACTCGCGCAACTTCGGCGAAGGTGCAGGTTTTTCCGGGAACACCAGGTAATACGCCAGCCCGGTTTTCACCTTCAATTCAAAGGGCATGACCAGCCGCCCGGCGTTCAGGTCATCGCCGATCAACGACCAGTCGCCAATTGCCACGCCCGTGCCCTGGGATGCCATCGACATCGCCAGGTCCAGCGTTTCAAAGTGCTGGCCCTTGCCGACATTGGTCAAATGCACGTCCGCCGCTTTCAACCAGGCCTTCCAGTCCCGTTCATCGCGGGTGGGGTGCAGCAACAAGTGTTGTTGCAGGTCAGCCGGAGTTTGCAAGGCCAACGACCCTTCGAGCATGGGCCGTGAACACACGGGGGTCAGTTGTTCATCGAACAGCAGACAAGACTCAAGAAAGCTGTCCGGCGGCCCCCCGTACATCACCGCCGCATCGAATTGTTCGCGATGAAAGTCCACGCCGTGCTTGACCGTGGTGGTCAGTTCAACCGGCACGTCCGGCCGCTCTTTTTGCCACTGCAACAGGCGTGGCAGCAGCCAACGCATTACACAAGTCGGCGCCTTGAGTTGCAGGGTTTCGCGTTTCTCGCCGATCTGTTCCACCGCCTCGTCGATCAAACCGAAAATCTGCTGGACCCGTGGCAGCCACTCGCGCCCCTCGGTGGTCAGGTCCAGTCCCCGGGCCTGGCGGATGAACAGTTCATAACCCAGATGATCTTCCAGCCCGGCGATCTGTCGGCTCACCGCGCCTTGGGTGATGTGCAGTTGCTCGGCGGCCCGGGTGAAGTTGCAGCACTGCGCGGTAATCAGAAAAGTGTGCAGCGCCGGCAGGGGAGGCAGTCGTTTCATTGGGATCCAAGGTATGACGTGAGGACATGGCTAGTATGACTTTTTATCCATTGTTGCGGCTACGTGTCGCCCGTTCCAATGAGGCCATCCCTGGACCTGCGAATTCATCATAAACACAGCGCAGGCCCGGCGTCTCAAACGAACAAGAAGGGCAATGACATGGCGACGTGCGGCGAAGTATTGGTCAAGTTACTCGAAAACTACGGGGTCGAGCAGGTGTTCGGCATTCCGGGGGTGCACACCGTGGAGCTGTATCGCGGGTTGGCCCGTTCGAGCATCAACCACGTCACTCCGCGTCACGAACAAGGCGCCGGCTTCATGGCCGACGGCTATGCCCGCACCAGCGGCAAACCGGGTGTGTGCTTCATCATCACCGGCCCTGGCATGACCAACATCACCACCGCCATGGGCCAGGCCTACGCCGATTCGATCCCGATGCTGGTGATCTCCAGCGTGCAGACCCGCAACCAGTTGGGCGGCGGTCGCGGCAAGCTGCATGAGCTGCCGAACCAGAGCGCGCTGGTTGGCGGCGTGGCGGCGTTCTCCCACACCCTGATGTCGGCGTCCGAATTGCCGGGCGTGCTGGCCCGTGCCTTCGCGCTGTTCCAGGCGGGCCGTCCGCGTCCGGTGCACATCGAAATTCCGTTGGACGTGCTGGTTGAAGAAGCCGACGACCTGCTGACGAGCGTACCGGTGAACATCGACCGCGCCGGTGCTGCACCCACCGCCGTGAGCCGCATGACCGAGTTGCTGGCCGGCGCCAAGCGTCCGCTGATTCTCGCCGGTGGCGGTGCCATCGATGCCGCCGCCGAGCTGACCGAGCTGGCCGAATTGTTGGACGCCCCTGTCGCCCTGACCATCAATGCCAAAGGCATGCTCGAATCCGCTCACCCGTTGCTGATCGGTTCGACCCAGAGTCTGGTCGCAACCCGCGCGCTGGTCGCCGAGGCCGACGTGGTGCTGGCCATCGGCACCGAACTGGCCGAAACCGACTATGACGTCACCTTCGCCGGCGGTTTCGAGATTCCCGGCAAACTGCTGCGCGTCGACATCGACCCGGACCAGACCGTGCGCAACTATCCGCCGCACGTCGCGTTGGTCGCCGACTCGCGCAACGCCGCCCAGGCCTTGCTCAGCGCGTTGTCGCACAAGTCCCTGGCCGAGCGCCGCAACGATTGGGGCCAGGTACGCGCCGCCCGTTTGCGTGAAGAACTGGCCGCCAACTGGGACGCGCCGACCCTGGCCCAGACCCGTTTCCTGGAAACCGTCCTGCACGAGTTGCCGGACGCGGTATTCGTCGGCGATTCGACCCAACCGGTGTACACCGGCAACCTGACGTTCAACCCTGAGCGCCCACGTCGCTGGTTCAACTCGTCCACCGGCTACGGCACCCTCGGCTACGCCTTGCCGGCGGCGATCGGCGCCTGGCTCGGCGGCAGCGTGCAAAACGGTGCGCGTCCGCCTGTGGTGTGCCTGATCGGCGACGGCGGCCTGCAATTCACCCTGCCGGAATTGGCCAGCGCCGTTGAAGCGCGCACGCCGGTGATCGTGCTGCTCTGGAATAACCAGGGCTACGAAGAGATCAAGAAATACATGGTCAACCGCGCCATCGAACCGGTGGGCGTCGACATCTACACCCCGGACTTCATCGGTGTGGCCAAAGCCCTGGGCTGCGCCGCCGAAGCGGTCAACGATGTCGAGCAACTGCGCAGCGCCTTGCGTGTAGCCACCGATCGCCAAGGTCCGACCCTGATTGAAATCGACCAGGCTACTTGGACTAAGGCAGTGTGGACCCAGGCGGTGTCGAAATGAGTTTTCCAACGACTCTGGACGGTCTGTTCATCGACGGTAAATGGTCGGCCGGCAGCGAACATCTGCGCGTGATCAACCCGGCGACCGAAGCGCTGTTGACCACCGTCGTGGGCGGTGACGAGCAAGCTGTCGATCAAGCCGTCAGCGCGGCGACCAGAGCCTTCGCCGACTGGTCGAAAACCACCGGTGCCGAACGCGGCGCGATCCTGCGCAAAATCGCCGCCGGCGTGCAGGCCGGTCGTGACCAGTTGATGCACTTGCAGTCGAGCAACAACGGCAAGCCACAGTTCGAAGCGGCCATCGACGTCGATGACGTGATCGCCACCTTTGAGTACTACGCGGACCTGGCCGAAGGGCTGGACGCGAAACAGGACAGCGCCGTCGAACTGCCGAGCGATGACTTCAGCGCTCGCCTGCGCCGCGAACCGTGCGGCGTGGTCGGCCTGATCGTGCCGTGGAATTTCCCGATGGTCACCACCGCGTGGAAACTCGCCCCGGCCCTCGCCGCCGGTTGCTGCGTGGTGCTCAAGCCTTCGGAGGTGACACCGCTACCGGAGCTGGAACTGGCGGCGATCATCGCGGATGCCGGCTTGCCGGCCGGTGTGTTCAACGTGGTTTGCGGTACTGGCCTGGCCGTTGGCGCGCCGCTGTCGGCGGACCCGCGCATCGCCAAGATTTCTTTCACTGGCAGCAATGCGGTGGGCGTGCAGGTCATGCAACGCGCAGCAGAAAGCGTCAAAGGCGTGAGCCTGGAACTGGGCGGCAAATCGTCGTTGCTGGTGCTGGCCGATGCTGACATCGAGCTGGCCGTGGAAGTGGCCTGCGGTGGCGGCTTCTTCAACGCCGGGCAAATGTGTTCCGCCACCAGCCGGGTGTTGGTTGCCGATGAATTGTTTGATGAGTTCCTGACCCGCTTGAAGGCTCGCGCCGAAGCCATCCGCGTGGCCGACCCGTTCGACCCGAACGTGGAAATGGGCGCACTGGTCAATCAGGCGCAATACCAGCGCGTGCTCGGCCACATCGATCGCGGACTGAGTGCCGGTGCCTCGCTGGTTTGCGGCGGCAATCGTCCAGCGGACCTGCCGCGCGGATATTTTTTGCAGCCGACGATTTTCACCGACGTGCCCCTGGACAGTGCGCTGTGGTGTGAAGAGATTTTCGGCCCGGTGATCTGCGTGCGCCGTTTCACCTCGCAAGCCGAAGCGATTGCCCTGGCCAATGACAGTCAATTCGGTCTGGTCGCCAGCGTCGTCACGCGCAATGCCGAAGCGGCGGATCGCGTCGCCAACGCCTTGCAGGCGGGGCTTGTGTGGATCAATGCGCCGCAGGTGATCTTCCCGCAGACCGCCTGGGGTGGCTACAAGCAGAGCAGCATTGGCCGCGAATTGGGGCCGTGGGGCTTGCAGGCTTTCCAGGAAATCAAGCACGTGATTCGGGCCGTCTGAAGGCACGAAAAAGGTGAGCGCATGCCTCCTGATGAGGCATGCGCTGGCGTCATGGCTTCAATGAGTTTTTTTCGATAGTCAGGTGTTTTACACGACCTCAGGATGAACCCGTCGGCTCAGCTCCGGCCCCGTAAATGCGGGGTTCAAGGCAGATCTGGCCGCGCGGATGCAACGGTTGCGACCAACCTCATAACTTACAAAAACAAAGGGAGTCCTTCATGGGCGAGCACGATCTGAACAGACGTCAATTCATCAAAACCGTGGGCGTCGCCTCGGTTGCCGCGGCGGCCATGAGCCTGCCGTTCGTCAAGGCCAACGCCAGTGACACCCGCTTTCAAGGCAAGACCCTGCGCCTGCTGACCTGGTCCGATGACACCGGTCTGGCAGCACTGCGCAACATTGCTGCGACATTCGAAGACAAGTACGGCTGCAAGGTCATCGCCGACCGCACCGGCAGTACCTCGGAAATGGTCGCCAAACTCAAGGCCGGCGGTGATCGTCCGCAATACGACATCATCACCCTGGCAGGCGTCGGTGCCGAAGGTCTGGCCGCTGCCAACCTGCTGGAAAAACCCGACCTCAACCGCATTCCCAACCTGGTGGATGTACCGGAGAAATACCGTACCGGCGCCAATGGCCACGGTATCGGTTACCTGCTCTGGTGCAACAGCCTGGTCTACAGCACGCGCACCATCAAGGAAGCCCCGAACAGCTACGCCGCCCTGTGGGACGCCGACCTGTCGCCGAACATCTTCCTGCCGCCGCCGAACTGGACCGAGGCCATGGACCTGATCATCATCGCCGCCAAACTGGCCGGTGGTGATGAGCACAACATTGAACCAGGCTTCAAGAAGCTCGCCGAGCTCAAGGATCGCGTGGTAACCCTGGGCGAAAACCCGAACCAGATCGCCGAGCTGTTCCGCACCGGTTCCCTGGACATGGGCGGTCTCTACGCTCCGGCCTTCTTCCCGAAACAGATCCGCGATCCGAACTACGGACTGGGCGCCACCTTCGGCATGAAGGAAGGTTTCTACACCGACCTGATGCTCTCGGTGATGCCGAAGAATCGTCCAGGCGACACCGACCTGGCCTATGCCTTCATCAACCACTCCCTGGATCCGCTGGTGCAGGGCAAGATGGCCGAAGACATCTACAACGGCCCGGTCAACGCCAAGGCGATCATCTCCGCCGAAGCGCGCAAGAGCCCGTACATTCTTACGCCGGAGCAGATCTCCGAGAAGGCGATCATGCACGACAACGCCTTCCTGGCCACCGTGCATGACCAATGGATTCGTCGTTACACGGAAATCTTTTCTTCCTGATTGAGTGACGAGCACAAGTCTTTAGAACACTGCAAAACCTTGTGGGAGCGGGCTTGCCCGCGATGGCGGCCGTCCTGTCAACAATGATGTGACCGTCACACCGCCATCGCTGGCAAGCCAGCTCCCACAGCGTTCACTGCGGTTTGGAGGCTTGTGTTTGTCAGCTGCTTTCCATTGACGAGACCCTTGCTATGGAACACCAACCACTGACCCATCCGGTGAGTGCCGCCCCCGTGCGCGCCAACCGCGGTGTTTCGCCGACGGCGCGCGCCTGGTTTTTCCTCTCGCCGTCGATGCTGTTTCTGGGCGTGCTGATTGCCGCCAGCCTGCTGGTGCTGCGCATGAGCGTGGGCACCAAGGGCGCGGAATGGTCCGGGTTCAGCCTGGCCAGTTATGCCCAATTGCTGGAACCCTATTACCTCAAATCCTTGCTGCTGACCCTGCGTCTGGCGCTGATCAGCGCGGTGATCGCGGTGATACTGGCGATCCCGGTGGCCTACACCATGTCGCGACTGACTTCGCCGTTCGTGCGGCGGATCTTCCTCGCCGCGGTGCTGCTGCCGTTGCTGGTCAACCTCCTGCTGCAAAGCTACGGCTGGCTGGTGATCCTCGGCCCCGGTGGCATGCTCAACCAGGCGTTGATGGGCCTGGGTCTGATCAAGCGTCCGATCATGCTCCTGTACAACCAGAACGGCGTGTTGATGGGGCTGGTGCAAACCGCGTTCCCGCTGGCCGTGCTGCCGATTGCCAGCGCCATGCGCGGTGTCGCCCGCAGCTACGAAGAAGCCGCCGCCACCCTCGGTGCCAGCCGCTTGCAGGTGTTCCGCCAGGTGGTGTTGCCGATGAGTCTGCCGGGGATCATCACCGGTGCGACGTTGGTGTTCGCCTACAACGCCAGCAGCTTCGTGGTGCCTTTGCTGCTCGGCGGCCGTCGCGTGCCGATGCTGGCGGTGATGGTGCATGACCAGATCGCCCCGCTGATGAACTGGCCCGCCGCCTCCGCAGCCGGTGTGGTGTTGATCGTGACCACGCTGGCCATCATGACTTTGTCCGAATACATCACAGGCCGTCGTCGGCGCATGCTGGAGGCTTCGCAATGAGTTCCCTGACCAAGAAGCGCCACTCGCTGTTGCCGGGTGACACCGGCAAGTTCGCCGGGATCCTCTCTGGTTTTATCCTGCTGCTGGCGGTGTTGCCGATCCTGACCATGATCGTCATGTCTTTCAGCGGCGCGTCGAACCTCGACTTCCCGCCAAGCAGCTACAGCCTGCAATGGTACAAGGCCGCCTGGCACACCTTTGTCTCGCCCGATTCCAGTGACGTGCTGAGTCTCGGCCAGGCCATGACCACCAGCCTGATGGTGGCGTGCCTGACCATGATCTTCGCCACGCTGATCGCGGTGCCGGCGGCCTATGCGCTGACCCGTTGCGAGTTCCGCGGCAAGGCCGTGGCACTGCAATTGATGTCATTGCCCCTGGTGTTTCCGATGGTGGTGTTGGGCCTGGCATTGCTGCTGGTGTTCGACAGCCTGCCGTTCCACATGACCACCTCGCGGCTGGTGATTGCCCACGTGATCCTTGCCCTGCCATTCGTGGTGAAGAACTGCACCGCGGCCATGCTTTCCATCGGCAGCGAAGTCGAAGAAGCCGCGCAAATGCTCGGTGCCTCGCCATTGCGGGCGATTGTCGACGTGGTGGTGCCGTTGATGAAGTCGGGGATTCTGGCGGGCATGCTGCTGGCGTTCATCGTCTCGTTCAACGAATTCACCGTGACCTATTTCCTCTACACCATCGACGTGATGACCGTGCCGATCTGGATGTACAGCCGCACTGTGTCTTCGCTCGACCCCACCGTATTTTCGTTTGCCGTGCTGATCGTGCTGATCGACTTCGTCCTGATCTGGGCGCTGGAAAAACTGGTTGGCGAAGGCGGCGTTTCGTTCTGATTTCTTGAGGTGATTTATGTCTGGTCTGATTCTGGAAAACGTCGAGAAACATTACGGCTCGGCCTGTGCGGTAAAGGATGTGAACCTGCATTTGCCCGAGGGCAAACTGGTGTGTTTCCTCGGCCCTTCGGGGTGCGGCAAAACCACCTTGCTGCGGATGATCGCGGGGCTGGAAACGCTGACCGGCGGCGAGATTCGCCTGGACGGCGAGGACATTGGCCATACCCCGGCGCACCAGCGTAATTTCGGCATGGTGTTTCAATCCCTGGCACTGTTCCCGCACATGACGGTAGGAGAGAACATCGCCTATCCGCTGAAACTGCGCGGGGTCAGCAAGGCTGACCAGCAGGCGCGGGTGGTGGAGTTGCTGGAACTGATCCAGCTGCAACCGATGATCAATCGCCCGGTGGCCAAACTGTCCGGGGGCCAGCGCCAGCGCGTGGCGATCGCCCGGGCGATTGCCAACCACCCGAAAATCCTTCTGCTGGACGAACCGCTGTCGGCGCTGGACGCCAAGCTGCGCGAGTCGATGCAGGTGGAAATCCGCCAGTTGCAACAGCGCCTGAACATCACCACCATCATGGTCACCCACGACCAGCGTGAGGCCATGACCATGGCCGATATCGTCGTCGTATTGGGTGAACATCGGGTGCAGCAGGTGGGTACGCCGATCGAGATCTACCGCCATCCGGCCAACGAATTCGTCGCGGACTTCATCGGTTCCGGCAACATCTTCCCGGCCACCGCACTGGGCAACGGCAAGGTCAGCCTGCCAGGCGGCGATGCGCTGGAAGTGCCGATCTGCAGCAGCATTGTGGTGGGGGAGAAGGTGAAGATGCTGATTCGCCCTGAAGACCTGCAGCTGTCGGCACCGCAGGCGACGGCGGGCAACCGCTTGCTGGGCAAGGTGACGTTTGTGCGGGACATTGGCGCGACCATCGAGACGACGGTGGAGTGTTCCGGGGTGTCGTTTACGGCGCTGAGTACGCCGTGTCAGGGGATCGGCTTGAGCATCGGGCATCCGGTGTCGGTGACGTTGCCGGCGCAGGCGTGTCGCGTCTTGGGTGCCTGATCCGGAATTGATGCTGGCCTTGCTGGCCTCATCGCTGGCAAGCCAGCTCCCACAACGGTGTACACCAAACCCTGTGGGAGCTGGCTTGTCAGCGATGAGGCCAGTACAAACAACACAAAATTCAGTCAGACCGACAACCGCAACCGCGCCAAATCCCTCAACGGCGGCGCCCCGAACAACCGGCTGTACTCCCGGCTGAATTGCGAAGGGCTTTCATAGCCGACCCGATACCCCGCCGCCGAAGCCTCCAGCCCCTCGGCCAACATCAAGCGCCGCGCCTCCTGCAGGCGCAGTTGCTTCTGATACTGCAATGGGCTCATCGCCGTCATCGCCTTGAAGCGGTGATGCAGCGTCGACACGCTCAGGTTCACTTCCTTCGCCAAGTCATCGATACGCAACGGTTGCTCAAAGTTGCCGTTGAGCCATTTGATCGCCTGGCTGATGCGATGGCTCTGGCTATTGGCAATGGCGATTTCATAAAGACGATGGCCCTGCTGGCTGCGCAGCAACCGATAGAGAATTTCCCGCCGAATCAGCGGTGCGAGCATCGCAATATCTTTCGGTGTGTCGAGCAATCGCGCCAGGCGCAGCACCGCATCGAGCATCGCCGTGTCCAGGCGTTCCACATACAGCCCGCGCCCGGTCGGTCGGGTCGGTACGCCGATGGGGCCGGCGTCGGCGATCAGCGCGGTGATTTCCGCCGGGTCGATGTCCAGCCGCACGGCCAGGATCGGCTCTTCAGCCGAGACGTTCACCACTCGACCGCTCAGTGGCATCGAAACCGAGACCACCAGGTAATTCAGCGGGTCGTAATTGAAGTACTCGTCGGCCAGGCGAACTTCCTTGCGACCCTGCGCCATGATGCACAACGCCGGTTGCGCGAGTACCGGAGCGAACTCGTGGTTCTGGCTGTGGCGCGACATGAACAGTGATTCGACGGCGGTGGCATAACTGCCATCTTCGGCGGTGTTGCGCCGAATGATCGCCGCCAGTTCCGCGCGCTGCTTTTCCATCTCGGCATCCAGCGGGGCTTGTGAAAAGTGATCGAGCGACGACATGCAAGGCATCCTCGTAAAAGCATGAGCAATGGACCGAGCTTAAGTTTGTGCAAGCAACAGTGGTAGACACATCCTGCCTGATGCTTGCCTGATTCTGCACGGGCTTGTTTTTTCACCCTGACAAGACAGAGCGCAGGCGGGAAAACTTGCTTGAAACTCGTGCGGCAGAACCGTGACAGCGTTTTACACATTGTTACAGGCTACCCGCACAGTCTCGCAGGATCGTGCAACGCAGCGGCAGGAATCGACTAACGACCCATGCACATCGACCCTTAACCTTTGATCCTGTCGCAGCCCGTCCCCTGGCTGCCACGCGACTCCCCGGGAGGGTTGAACATGTCAAAGCAGATCCCCGTCAGTCATATGGCCTTTGTCCGGGCGCGCGCCGGACGTTCGCAAGAGCTGGGTGTGCGCCTCAGCGCACTGATCGAACCATCCCGCGCAGCGCCAGGTTGCCTGAACTTTGCCTTGCAGCATTCGCAATGCGACCCCGAGTTGTGGCTGGTGTCCGGTTTCTGGGTCAATCAACAGGCGATGACCGCCTACTTCAGCACCCCGGCCATGGAGGTTTTTGCCGAGCTGGTGCAGGAACTGGTGGTCAACAGCCTGGATTTTCACACCTTCAAGGATGTGTCGGCGGCGCAAGCCCTGGGTCAGTCCGGGGCGGCGGTACACAAACTGGCCGGTTGAGGGTTTAATGGCAGCATTCTCAACTAGCCAGGATGCGCGACATGGCACGCAAAGCCTTTGAAACCTTCGAAGCAGTATCGGCCGTAGTCCCCCGTGAAGGCGGGTATTACGCGGCAATCGCCACCAAAGCCATCGGTGGTGCGGGAGCGCCTCGCTTCAACAAGCTGCTGGAAGAGCAGACCTTCAAGACCGCTAAAGAAGCGGATGAAGCCGCCGCCTTGCAATTGACCCACCTCAAAGGTGTCGGCGAAGACGGCGAGCTGATCTGGTAACTATTTCACCGCCCCCGGGCGGTACATCTTGAACAACGCCTCAGGCCCCAGCTGGAAATAATCCGCCGGCCCGCCGCCGCGCAGAATCGGTTCTGCCGCGGCGGTGTCGTACACCCCATCCTTCAACAGCCACTTGGCGATATGCACGGCGACCACTTCGCCGAGAATCAGCCAGCTTGGCACCACATTCCCGTCCGCTCGCTGCAACTGAATGATCTGCGTGACCTTGCACTCGAAGGACACCGGGCTTTCGGCGACCCGTGGTACCGCAATGACTTTCGAGGCGACAGTACTCAGCCCGGCCAATTCGAATTCATTGACCTGCGGGCCTACGTTGGCGCAGCTCTGGTTCATTTGTTCGGCCAGTGGGCGGGTGGCAAGGTTCCAGGCGAACTCGCCGGTCTGTTCGATGTTGTTCAGGCTATTTTTGCGCCCGATGCTGCAAAATCCAATGATTGGCGGAATGTAGTTGAAGGCGTTGAAGAAGCTGTAGGGCGCCAGGTTTAAATGGCCGTTGGCATCCTGTGAAGAAATCCAGCCAATAGGGCGCGGGCCGACGATCGCGTTGAACGGATCGTGGGGAAGGCCGTGGCCGTTGGCGGGTTCGTAGTAGTGGATGTCGTCGGGCATGGACCAGTGTTCCTGAAGGCTTCAATCGGAGGAGAGCCATAGTGCAAGGGAGCGCCGCTGATTTCCAGCCACAGGGTTCCATGTGGGCTCTAAAATTTTTCGTACTCCAGAAATGACTAAGCCCGGCCGAAGCCGGGCTGTGGTGTCGAGGTTGTGGATCAGCTGATGGAAGCCGACCCCGTGCGATCGTAGCCGTCAGCCGCGATAGTGGCCGAGCCGGTACGGTCGTAGCCATCAGCTGCGACAGTGGCGGAGCCAGTGCGGTCATAGCCATCTGCTGCGACAGTGGCGGAGCCAGTGCGGTCATAGCCATCTGCTGCGACAGAGGAGCCTGTGCGGTCGTAACCGTCGGCGGCGAAGGTGTTGGCAGCCAGTACGGACAGGGCCAGGGCGAGGAACAGTTTGGTTTTCATCTTCATTTCTCCAGGTTCTTTGGCGGTTTGTGTCTTGGGCATGGGTTTCATGCTACGCCAATTAAACTGATTAAAAAGCGCAAAATAATGCTTAAAACAATCGATTAAATAGATGTTAACAGCGTCGGCCATTTTGGCGTTCAGCGCTCAGTGATCGCATCGCAGTTAATTGTTTTGGCAGGGTCAGAATGGGGGACGCGCATTAACTCGTGATTAATCCACCTATCACGGGGATGAAGGATTTTTCATACGCAAACGAAAAAGGGGCAGACCCCGACGGACTGCCCCTTTTGGTGTAACTCGGTCGGATTTAGTCGGTGACGATCCGCGAGTGCTTACGGGTGTCTTTCATGGTGATGTACACCAGCAACGACACAGCGATACACGCGGTGACATACCAGTAGTAACCGGTTTCCATGCCGATGCTCTTGAACCACAGCGCGATGTATTCAGCGGTGCCGCCAAAGATCGACACGGTCAGCGCGTACGGTAGGCCAACGCCCAGGGCGCGGATCTCGGTCGGGAACAATTCGGCTTTGACCACCGCGTTGATCGAGGTGTAGCCGCTGACGATGATCAGCGCCGCCATGATCAGGAAGAACGCGCCCCACCAGGTCGTGATGGTGTGCAGGGTGGTGAGGATCGGCACGGTGAAAATCGTGCCCAGTACGCCGAAGGCGATCAGGATCGGTCGGCGACCGATCTTGTCCGACAGGCCGCCGATGATCGGTTGCAGGCACATGAACAGGAACAGCGTGGCGGCGGAAATGGTGGTGGAGTCGGAGATGCTCATGCCGACGGTGTTCACCAGGTATTTCTGCATGTAGGTGGTGTAGGTATAGAACGCCAGCGTACCGCCCATGGTCAGGCCGACCACGGTCAGCAGTTCCTTGGGATGACGCATCAAGGTGCGCATGGCGCTTTCCTTGGCCTTTTCCTTCTTGGTGAACGACTCGGTTTCTTCCATGCCACGACGCAGGTACAGCGCGACCACGGCACACAGTGCACCGATGGCGAACGGGATGCGCCAGCCCCAGGCATACAGCTCTTCGGTGGTCAGCACTTGTTGCAGCACGATCAGGACACCCAGCGCGATGAGCTGGCCGGAGATCAGGGTCACGTACTGGAAGCTGGAGAAGAAGCCGCGACGTTCCTTGGTCGCCATCTCACTGAGGTATGTGGCGGAGGTGCCGTATTCGCCACCCACCGACAGGCCCTGCAGCAGACGGGCGAACACCAGCAGGATCGGCGCACCGATGCCGATGGTTTCGTAGCTCGGGCTGAGGGCGATCAGCAGCGAGCCGAAGCACATCAGGTACACCGAGGCCATCAGGGCCTTTTTGCGCCCGACCTTGTCGGCGTACAGGCCCATCAGCCAGCCGCCGATCGGGCGCATCAGGAAGCCCACGGCGAAGATCGCTGCAGTGTTCAGCAGTTGGGCGGTTGTGTCGCCCTTGGGGAAGAAGGTCTTGGCGAAGTACAGGGAGAAGGCGGCATAGACGTACCAGTCATACCATTCGACCATGTTGCCTACGGAGCCGCTGAAGATCGATTTGATGCGGCTGGAGGTAGTTCTTGGTTTGGCTGTCGCGGCAGCCGACCCAAGGGGCAGGGTATTTGAGTTATCCATTGAAGGATCCTTCGTTTAATTGTTTTTGTGGAGCGCGATTAAACGCGGCCTGCGGGGGCTATAGCAGGAGCTGTGCCAAGAGGGAGAGGGCCGGTCTAGAGGGGTTTTCAGATTGTGATGAGCGGAAATCCGCTTATATAGAAGTATGCGTGGGCGGAAAAGCGCTCATTTTCTGCGAGGGTTGATGTGTCAGTACCGGCCTCTTCGCGGGCAAGCCCGCTCCCACAAAGGGCTTTGTGTACACAGCATTTGCGTTCGACAAATAACCTGTGGGAGTGGGCTTGCCCGCGATGGGGCCCGACAAACACTACAAAAACATCTCTCTTGTGAGCCCATGCCGCTGCATCTTTTCATTGAAGGTGCGACGCGGCAGTTGCAGTTCTTCCAGCACGGCTTTCACATCACCCTTGTGCCGGGTCAGCGCCGCACGCAGGCACTGTGCTTCAAAGGCTTCCTGCTGCGCAGCCAGAGATTGTCCGGGTTCGATGCCCGCCGGCACAGGCTCGCCAAGCCCCAGCACCTGACGCTCGGCCACGTTTGCCAGTTCGCGCACGTTGCCCGGCCAGTCGTGGCTCAGCAGATGGCTCAACTGCGGCCCGCTCAATGGCGAAAAGGAACGACCCAGGCGCTCGGCGGCATGGCGGGCGAAGGATTCGTACAACAATGGAATGTCTTCGCGGCGGTCGCGCAGCGGTGGCAGACGCAACTCGGCGACGTTCAAGCGGTAAGCCAGATCCTCGCGAAAACGTCCGGCCCGCGCTTCATCGAGCAGGTCCGGTTTGGTCGCGGCGATGATGCGCAAATCCACGCGAATGCTCTGATTCGAACCCAGGCGTTCCAGCTTCTGCTCCTGCAGCACCCGTAGCAATTTCACCTGTTGTGCCAAGGGCATGCTTTCGATTTCATCGAGAAACAACGTGCCGCCATCGGCGTATTCCAGCTTGCCGATGCGCTTGCCTTGGGCGCCGGTGAAGGCGCCGCTTTCGTGGCCGAACAGCTCGGCTTCGAACAGTTGCTCGGGGATGGCTGCGCAGTTCAATGCAACAAAAGGTTTGTCGGCACGCGGTCCGAAGTCGTGCAGGCAACGGGCAACCAGCTCCTTGCCGCTGCCGGTTTCGCCACGGATCAGCACATTGACCGGCAGCGCCGCCAGGTCCAGCACTTGCCCGCGCAAAACCTGCAAGCCTCGGGATACACCGAGCAGCGTGGCATCGAGCTTGGCGCGGTTGTCTGCCTGTTCGTGCAGGGCGCGGTTTTCAAGGACCAGTCGGCGCTTGTCCAAAGCACGGCGCAGGCTGCCGAGCAGGGTTTCGGGGCTGAAGGGTTTTTCCAGAAAATCGTAGGCGCCATCGCGCATCGCATCGACGGCCATGGGGACGTCACCGTGGCCTGTCAGCAGGATCACCGGCAGGTCGGCATCACGGCGCTGGACCTCGGCCAACAGTTCCAGGCCGGTCATGCCGGGCATTCGCACATCGCTGAGAATCACCCCGGCAAAATGCTTCGGCAACTGCGCCAGGCACTCGTCGGCACGGCTGAACAACTGCACTTCGAAACCCGACAGGCTCAGCCATTGTTCGACGGCGCTGCGGATGCTGCTTTCGTCGTCCACTACCATCACTGAGTTGAGCATGAGCCATGGGCCTCCAGATCGATGGGTAGGGTCAGGGTGAAGACCGCGCCATTGGCATGATTGTCGGCCGTGAGGGAGCCGCCCGATTCGTGAACGATAGCGAAAGAAACCGCCAGGCCGATACCCAGGCCATCGCCCACCGGTTTGGTGGTGAAAAACGGATCAAACACCTTGGGCAGATTTTCTTGTGCGATGCCGCTGCCGTTGTCGATAACGCTCAAGTGCCACACTTGTTCTTCGG
The DNA here is from genome assembly GCF_005502415.1 of Pseudomonas sp. G(2018). Lineage (NCBI taxonomy): Bacteria > Pseudomonadati > Pseudomonadota > Gammaproteobacteria > Pseudomonadales > Pseudomonadaceae > Pseudomonas > Pseudomonas sp. G(2018). The sequence goes on from NZ_SCOO01000001.1 coordinate 295,223, forward strand.
CTTCGAGGCGGATTTCCAGGCGCTTGCAGGGTTTGTCCTGCATCGCATCCAGCGCATTGCGCAGCAGGTTGATCAGCACCTGCTCCAGGCGTATCGCGTCGCCTCGGACCCAGGCCGGGCGTGTCAGGTGCAGCACCGTGCTGACTTGCTCGTCGCGTAATCGGGTGTCGAGCAGCTGCAACGACTGGTCGACCACCGCCGCCAGGTCCAGGCGTTCGCGCAAGCCGCTGGGGCTTTTGCGGGCGAAGGTTTTCAGGTGACCGGTGAGGGCTGCCATGCGCGTCAGCATCTCGTCTACCGGCTTGAGTGCCTTGTACGCTTCGTCGACCCGTCCGTGATCAAGCAGCAGCCTCAGTGTCGCAAGCTGCATGCGCTGGGCCGTCAGCGGCTGATTGATCTCATGGGCCAAGGCGGCCGACATCTGCCCGAGAGCGGCGAGCTTGGCCGATTGCACCAGGCCGTCCTGGGCGGTGCGCAGGTCGCGGGTACGTTCTTCGACCAGTTGTTCGAGCTCTTCGCGACTGCGCTGACGCAGTTTGGCCAAACGCCAGCGCTGGTTGAGAAATAGCAGCAGGAACACCAGGGTCAGCCACAATCCGGCCGCAGCGAGTGCGGCGTTGCGGCTGTCTTCGAAGGCAACCTGGGGACGGCGCAACAAGTGCAGGGTCCAGCCCTCGGCGGCGAGCGGCAAGGATTCCCACAGGTAGTCGGCATCACCGTTCGGACCCTTCACCCGTACCAGTTCACTGTTGTCGTCGAAGCGGCGCATTGATTGGTATTCAAGCGGCGTCAATGGTTGCTTGTTGTATTGGCGGGTGGCCTTGAGTTCGGCGTGATCGCTGTCGCTCAGCGGTTTCAAGTGACGGTAGCGCCAGCCTGGCTGATTGGCGATGAAGATGATCCCGCGAGCGTCGCTGACCAGCAGCGTGTCGTTGCCCTGGCGCCATTCGCGCTCCAGCTCGGGAAACTCGAGTTTGACCACCATGGCGCCGAGAAACTGCCCGTCGTCGTTGGTCACGGCGCTGGACAGGAAGTACCCCGGAATACCGCTGGTTACCCCCACCGCATAAAAGCGTCCGGTGCCCTGGGTACGGGTCTGGTTGAAGTAGGGACGAAACCCGTAGTTGTGGCCGACGTAACTGCTGGGCAAGCGCCAGTTGCTCGCCGCCACGGCCAGGCCGGTGCGGTCGAGCAATTCCAGGGTCGAGGAATCGGCGGCACCGTTGATTTTTTCCAGTTTGCGGTTCAGCACGTCCTGTTGCTCGGGGCTGACCGGTCCTTTGAGCGCGTCGCGCAATTGCGGGTCCAGCGCCAGTACCGAGGGCAGGGCGCGGTAGCGTTCGATCAAGGTATGCAGCGAGGTGGCGTAAAGCGCCAGTTGCTGATTGGCACGGGCCGCGTCTTCGACCAGGGATTGGCGCACGGTGTGGCGCATGGCCAGGGTGGCAACAATGGCGGCACCGGCGATGATCACCAAGGTATAGAGCGTCAGGCGCAAAGGGCGAGATAACTCGAACATGCTGGGCATTACACACGGGTACGGAGGGGGCGCACCATAACATGAGCGGCCTCACCTTGTGGGAGCGAGCAGGCTCGCTCCCACAAAAGCGGGTGCTGGCAATAAAAAAGGCGACAGGGATAGCCCTGTCGCCTTTTTCGGGTCAGTCCAAGTGCTTACTGCACTTCAACCGCCAGGCTTTCACTGATCTTTTGCTGCCAGATGGCAGGACCGGTGATGTGTACCGACTCGCCTTTGCTGTCGACCGCAACGGTCACCGGCATGTCTTTGACGTCGAACTCGTAGATCGCTTCCATCCCCAGTTCGGCGAACGCCACAACGCGGGATTTCTTGATCGCTTGCGCCACCAGGTAAGCCGCGCCGCCCACTGCCATCAGGTAAACGGCTTTGTGGTCCTTGATCGCGTCGATGGCGGTCGGACCGCGCTCGGATTTGCCGATCATGCCCAGCAGGCCGGTTTGCTCGAGGATCTGACGGGTGAACTTGTCCATCCGCGTCGCGGTGGTCGGACCAGCAGGGCCCACCACTTCTTCGCGCACCGGATCGACCGGGCCGACGTAATAGATGAAGCGACCTTTGAGGTCCACCGGCAGGGTTTCGCCCTTGTTCAGCATCTCGACCATGCGCTTGTGCGCGGCGTCGCGACCGGTGAGCATTTTGCCGTTGAGCAGGACGGTTTCGCCCGGCTTCCAGCTCTGCACTTCTTCCGGGGTCAGGGTGTCGAGGTTGACGCGACGGGCCGACGGGCCGGCTTCCCAGACGATTTCCGGGTAGGCGTCCAAAGGTGGCGCTTCCAGCGAGGCCGGACCGGAACCGTCGAGCACGAAGTGCGCGTGACGGGTAGCGGCGCAGTTCGGGATCATGCACACCGGCAACGAAGCGGCGTGGGTCGGGTAGTCCATGATCTTCACGTCGAGCACGGTGGTCAGGCCACCCAGGCCCTGGGCGCCGATGCCCAGCTGGTTGACCTTCTCGAACAGCTCCAGACGCATTTCTTCGATACGGTTTTGCGGGCCGCGGGCCTTCAGTTCGTGGATGTCGATGGATTCCATCAACACTTCCTTGGCCATCACCGCGGCTTTCTCGGCGGTGCCGCCGATGCCGATGCCGAGCATGCCCGGTGGGCACCAGCCGGCGCCCATGGTCGGAACGGTCTTCAGAACCCAGTCAACGATCGAGTCGGACGGGTTGAGCATGGCCATTTTCGACTTGTTCTCGGAACCGCCGCCCTTGGCTGCCACGTCCACTTCCACGGTGTTACCCGGAACGATGGAGTAGTGGATAACGGCCGGGGTGTTGTCCTTGGTGTTCTTGCGAGCGCCCGCCGGGTCGGCGAGGATCGAAGCGCGCAGGACGTTTTCCGGCAGGTTGTAGGCGCGACGAACGCCTTCGTTGATCATGTCGTCCAGGCTCATGGTCGCGCCATCCCAGCGCACGTCCATGCCCACGCGGACAAACACGGTCACGATGCCGGTGTCCTGGCAGATCGGACGGTGGCCGGTGGCGCACATGCGCGAGTTGATCAGGATCTGCGCCATGGAATCACGGGCTGCCGGCGATTCTTCGCGCAGGTAGGCCTCGTGCATCGCCTGGATGAAATCCACGGGGTGGTAGTAGGAAATGAACTGCAGGGCGTCGGCAACGCTCTGTATCAGGTCGTCTTGCTTGATCACGGTCATGAGTCGCGCTCCTCTAAAAGACGGGAACATTCAATAAGGTGCTTGCAGCTTGGGTGCATCGGTCGGTTGCAAGCACCTTTCAAGGCACGCCGGGCATGCTGGCGCGACGCTAAAAAGGCGCGGCAGTATAGCGCGCCTCGCTCAAGGGCACACCCGCCGGTAGTCAATCGTTGGTCGCATATCGGACAGTGGACTTGACGGCGGGTGTTCGCCCCTGAAAATTGAATAGTCATTTATCGGTCACGCCACTAAAGTGACATCCAGTCTGTAGAGTAGGACGCTCTATCAGTCTTCTTTCATTCGGTGAGTCAACGATTGACCCATAACGCCATCCAGCGATTGCTAATAAAACGTTTTGCCCTCGCGGCCGGCACCTACGCCCTGGCATTGCTGTTGGTGTGGCTGGCGTTTTTTTCCGGTCACTACCAGGACTCGCTGGCGGGTATGGCCATGGGCAGCGCGCTGGTGGTGATCAGCCAGGCGGCCTTGTTCGCGTTGTTCTACTCTGGCTGCAATCTGCGTTTCACCGACCCAAGCCTGACTGAAGCTCAAGTATTGCTGGGGCTGGGTTGGCAGACCTGGCTGATTGCCCATCTGGACGATGCGCGCGGGGCGTTCCTGGTTTTTTACGTATTGATCCTGCTGTTCGGCCTGTTCCATTTGTCCCGTCGTTCATTCCTGCGCTGCGCCTTGCTGGTGTTCTTCAGTTTCAGCGCGATCACGCTATGGGAAGGCTACCACTTTCAGCTGCCCAACCCGGCCCTGGCGGCATTGCAGGTGTGTGTGCTGCTGATCGTACTGGTCTGGCTGGTGCTCTATGCCGGTTATGTCCAGGCCTCGCGCCACCGCATGCGTCAGCGGCGTTTTGCCTTGCAGGCGCACCAGGACACGTTGCGCGGAATGATGCGCCAGCTCGAAGACCTGGTTGCCACCGACGAACTGACCGGCTTGTTCAATCGCCGGCATTTCCTGCGTCTGGCCTCCCGTGAACTCAATGCCATGGAAACCGGCGTCGTGCATGGCCTGGCGCTTATCGACCTTGACCATTTCAAACGCATCAATGATCTGCACGGTCATGCCGCTGGCGATCAGGTGCTGCAAGCCTTTGCGGGCGTGGCCACTGCTTGCCTGCGCGAAGGTGACGTCCTGGCCCGCTACGGCGGCGAAGAGTTCGTGGTGTTGCTACCCGATTGCGATGCCGACAGTTTGACGTTGTGTTGCGAACGGCTGCGCATCGCGTTCACCGATGTCGAATTGATCGGGCTCAACGTGCGCAATCTCAGCCTGTCCGCCGGCATGACCCTGCTCGAGCAAGGGGATGATCTCGACGATGCCTTGCAGCAGGCCGATCAGGCGCTGTATCGCGCCAAGCGTGACGGGCGCAACCGTTGCGCGGCGGCGTGGGAAAACGTCGATGCCTGAGTTGCGCGTCGGCGACCGCCAGTGGTCGGTGGCGGCGGGCAGCAATCTGCTCGATGCCCTGAATCAGAACGGCGTGGCGGTGCCTTACAGCTGTCGCGCCGGCAGTTGCCATGCGTGCCTGGTGCAGTGTGTGCAAGGACTGCCGAGCGACAGCCGCCCCGACGCCTTGAGCGCGCAGCAGCGTCAGCAAGGCTGGCGCCTGGCCTGTCAGTGCCAGGTGATCGAGGACTTGCAGGTGCACACCTTCGACCCGCAACAGGACGGCCGCCCGGCCGAGGTGGCGGCCGTCGATTGGTTGAGCGACAGCGTGCTGCGCTTGCGCCTGACCCCGCAGCGGCCGTTGCGATACAGCGCCGGCCAGCATCTGGTGTTGTGGGCGGGCAACGTTGCGCGGCCGTATTCCCTCGCCAGCCTGCCGGAAGACGACCGCTTCCTGGAGTTTCACCTCGATTGTCGCCTGCCAGGGGAATTCAGTGACGCGGCGCGTCAGCTAAAGATCGGCGATCCGATCCGCCTGGGCGAGTTGCGCGGCGGGGCCTTGCACTACGACCCTGACTGGCACGACCGACCCCTGTGGCTGATGGCTGCCGGCACCGGTCTGGGGCCGTTGTTCGGCGTGCTGCGTGAAGCGATGCGCCAGGATCACCAAGGCGCGATCCGTGTCATTCACCTGGCTCATGATGCCAGTGAGCATTATCTGGCCAAGCCACTGCAAGCCATGGCGGCCAGCCGTCCGAACCTGAGTATTGAACTGTGGACTGCGGCCGAGTTGCCAGCGGCTTTGGCGCAACTGCGGCTTGTTTCCCGGCAAACCCTGGCCTTACTCTGCGGAGCCCCCGACAGCGTCGACGCCTTTGCCCGGCGCCTGTATCTGGCGGGACTGCCGCGCAATCAACTGCTGGCCGATGTGTTCCTGCCCCGTGGTTGAGCGCTGATTTCCAGACGCGAGACCGACCATGACCGATGCCATCCAGATCGAACGCGAACACGGCCTGCTGACGCTGCGCCTCAATCGCCCCGAGAAGAAAAACGCCCTGACCCGCGCCATGTACAGTCATTTGGCCGAAGCGCTGAAACAGGCCGATAGCGACCCTGAAATCAACGCGGTACTGATCACCGGCTCCAGCGAGTGCTTCACCGCCGGTAACGACATCGCCGACTTCATCCAGCAACCACCTGGCAATCTCGACAGCCCGGTATTCCAGTTCATGCTCAACCTGCTCGAATGCCGCAAACCGGTGATCGCCGCCGTGGCGGGCACTGCCGTGGGCATTGGCACGACGCTGTTGCTGCACTGTGATCTGGTATACGTCAGCCGCGACGCACGCTTGCGCATGCCGTTCGTCAACCTTGGCCTGTGCCCCGAGTTCGGCTCAAGCCTGATCCTGCCGCGACTGCTCGGGCAGGCCAAAGCGGCAGAACTGTTACTGCTCGGCGAAGGATTCAACGGTGAGCAAGCGGCCGCATGGGGCATTGCGTCCGAAGCCTTGGGCAGTGGCGAAGAAGCTCTGGCCAGGGCGCGGGAAATGGCGTTGCGCTTTGAGTCGCTGCCACCGGAGGCGGTTCGTATCAGCAAGCAATTGATGAAAGCCCCGGATCGAGAGTTGTTGCGCAAGGTAATTGAAGAGGAGGGTGCGTTGTTCACCCAGCGGTTGCGCTCACCGGAGGCGATGGCGGCGTTGGTGGGGTTTATCAACCGGCATTAAGCATTGTGGTGACTGGGCTCCCACAATGGTACGGCGTACACCGATCCAATGTGGGAGCGATCCTGCTCGCGAAGGCGTCAGACCAGGCAACACATCTTCAGGATCAGAAACCAAAAAGCCCCGCCATTCGCATGGCAGGGCTTTTGTCTTTCAGCAACCGGTCACTCAGACCATTGGGTCGCCAACGTGCAGGATTTTCATGCCGTTGGTGCCGCCGGTGGTGTGGTAGCTGTCGCCCTTGGTCAGGATGACCCAGTCGCCTTTCTCCACCACGCCGCGCTTGACCAGCTCGTCGATGGCTTTCTGGCTGACTTCGTTAGGCGCCAGGGAGGCCGGGTCGAACGGAACGGTGTACACGCCACGGAACATCGCCGCGCGGGCCTGGGCTTCGCGGTGTGGAGTGAACGCGTAGATCGGCACCGAGGAGCGAATACGCGACATGATCAGCGGGGTGTAGCCGCTTTCGGTCAGGGCGATGATTGCCTTTACACCGGGGAAGTGGTTGGCCGTGTACATGGTGGCCAACGCGATACTTTCGTCGCAGCGCTGGAATTCCTTGCCGATACGGTGGCTGGAGGTCTTGCTGGTCGGGTGCTTTTCAGCGCCGACGCAGATACGCGCCATTGCTTGCACGGCTTCCAGCGGGTACAGACCGGCAGCACTTTCGGCCGAAAGCATCACGGCGTCGGTGTAGTCGAGAACGGCGTTGGCTACGTCGGACACTTCGGCGCGGGTCGGCATCGGGTTCTGGATCATCGACTCCATCATCTGGGTCGCCACGATCACAGCCTTGTTGTGGCGGCGTGCATGCAGAATGATTTTCTTCTGGATGCCCACCAGTTCGGCGTCGCCGATTTCTACGCCCAGGTCACCACGGGCCACCATCACTGCGTCGGACGCGTTGATCAGGCCATCGAGTGTTTCGTCGTCGGCCACGGCTTCGGCGCGTTCGATCTTTGCCACCAGCCAGGCAGTACCGCCGGCTTCGTCGCGCAGTTTACGGGCGTATTCCATGTCGGCGGCGTCACGCGGGAAGGACACGGCGAGGTAGTCGACCTGCATTTCCGCGGCGAGCTTGATGTCGGCCTTGTCTTTCTCGGTCAGGGCCGGTGCGGTCAGGCCACCACCGCGACGGTTGATGCCTTTGTGGTCCGACAGTGGGCCGCCGATGGTCACGGTGCAGTTCAGTTCGGTGGCGGTAGCGGTGTCGACGCGCATCACCACGCGACCGTCGTCGAGCAGCAGCTCGTCGCCCACGCCGCAGTCCTTGACCAGATCCGGGTAGTCGATGCCGACCACTTGCTGGTTGCCTTCGGTCAGCGGATGGCTGGTGGAGAAGGTGAATTGATCACCGATCTTCAGCTCGATGCGCTTGTTGGCGAATTTGGCGATACGGATTTTCGGGCCTTGCAGGTCACCCAGCAGGGCGACGAAGCGACCGTGCTTGGCGGCCAGGTCACGCACCAGCTGCGCGCGAGCCTTGTGCTCGTCGGGGGTGCCGTGGGAGAAGTTCAGGCGGGCGACGTCCAGGCCAGCCAGAATCAGCTGTTCGAGAACTTCCGGCGAGTTACTGGCCGGGCCAAGGGTAGCGACGATTTTGGTACGACGGACGGACATGCAAAGACTCCTGAGTTCAAGCGCTGAGTGAGGCTACTATGGTCCGGATGTGTAGTCATTGTTCGTTTGCACTACTTTTTCTGAAGAACTTAGTTAATGCCTTCTTTATTGAACGCGGCAACTTTGCGTCGGACAGCCTGAAGATTTCCGCCCACGGGTCGATACAGCCTTCAAGACAGGAGATCCCTCATGCGATTCATGCTCATTGCCGCCCTTGCCCTCATCAGTGTCACGGGCTGTACCCGTTTTTCCATGAACCATCATTTGAACCTCGCCTACAGTGCCTATGAGCGGGGCAACTGCGAGCAGGTGATGCTCGAGTTATCCAAGGTCGAGCGCGCCAGCCGGGCGCGGCCTTATGTCTGGCCGGAAGTATCGATGATGCGCGGCCAGTGCCTGGAACGGCAGAAAATGTTCATTGATGCCGCCCAGACTTATCAGTTCATCATTGCCTCGTATCCGCAGAGCGAATACGCCTACCGCGCCCGTGCCCGACTGGAGACCCTGCAGAGCCTGGGTCACTATCCGACCCGCAGTGCCGCAGCGGTGCGCCCGACGCAGTTCTGATGCAGGTTGTTATTCAACAGCTGGCCGACCGGCGGCAGTGAGCTATAGTCGAATAGTCGGTTTAGAGCCTTGACTCTGAACCGAGGCAACACCTGTGATCGGCAGGAGTAAGCGGCAGCGATTGACGGACTGTCGCACCAGGATCGGGGAGAGCGGGCCGCTTATGCCTGGGTAGCTACCGGCAGGCCTGTTCCGAAGCATTAGTGCGGCCCTGCTTAAGGGCCTTGCGTAGCGAATTCAGCATGTTCACTGACCGCCGGATCGAGCGGCATCAACTGCCGTATTTTCTGAAAGTGTTCAACAGCATCACCGACAAACCCATCGGCTATCTGGGCAATGTCTCCGCAGACGGGCTGATGCTTATCAGTCAGTTGCCGATGATGATCGGCGCGGACTTCGACTTGCGCCTGAAGATTCCCGCCAGTGATGGCTGCCAACAGGTCATCGACCTCCAGGCATGCTGTTTGTGGTGCCACGAAGACGCAACCCCTCACCACTATGACGCCGGGTTCAGCCTGCAACGGGCACCGCCGGAGTATGGGCAACTGGTGGAGGCGTTGAAGCAATACTTCAGTTTTCAAACGTTGCCGGCATCGGCATGAAGCTTTAGAAGCTTCGTCGGAACGCCGCCCGGAGCCGGCTCGCCCCCACAATTGATCTGCGTGATTCACAAGATCCCCTGTGGGAGCGAGCCTGCTCGCGAAGGCGTCATTGCAGACGATGAGAATCCGAAAGGCAAATCAAACACTGCCGCTACGCTTCCAGCTCAAGTACCGCGTCACCAGTTGCGTACCAAGTTCCCCGGGTCGCGTATCCAGCACCGGAACCCCATGCGCACTTAACCGCTCATGAAGTTCTGCCCGTGCATTCAAGTAACCCACCGTACCGCAATAGGCCAGAGCCTCGGACAAAGTCTGCACCGGCGTTTCACGCAGGTGGTCGAGTACGTCTTCACGCAAACTGGCGACCAGCACCACATGCTGCGTACTCAAGCGTTTGACCGCCGTGAGCAGTTCTTCATCGTCCTCATCCCGCAGGTTGGTCATCAGTATGATCAGCGCCCGGCGTTTCTGTCGGGTGAGCAGTTCAGTGACAGCGGCTTGATAGTCGGCGCTGCGTTGACTGCTGTTCAGGTCGTAGACCGCATTAAGCAGGACATTGAGTTGCCCGCTGCCCTTCACCGGGGTGAGGTGGCGTGGTTGTTCGCTGGCGAACGTACTCAGCCCCACCGCATCGCCCTGGCGCAACGCGACGTAACTCAACAACAGGCAGGCATTGAGCGCATGATCGAAATGCGCCAGCTCACCGTCCTGGCTGCGCATGCGGCGACCGCAGTCGAGCAGGAAAATGATCTGCTGGTCGCGCTCGTCCTGATATTCCCGGGCAATCGGTGTGCGTTGGCGGGCGGTGGCTTTCCAGTCGATCTGCCGCAGGCTGTCGCCCTCGCGAAACTCGCGCAGCTGATGAAACTCCAGCCCCTGGCCGCGGCGTTGGCGCTGGCGTACGCCGAGCTGGCTGAGCCAGTTATCCACAGCCAGCAGTTGGCCGCCATAGAGGTGGGCGAAGTCGGGATACACACGGGTGTGATCGGTCACGTTCAGCAAGCGTTTGTCGGACCACAGGCCTAACGGACCGGGCAGGTTGACCTCGCAGTGTGTGAAGCTGAAGTGACCGCGCTTGAGCGGGCGCAGGCGATAACCCATCCGGCAGCGCTGGCCGGGCAGCACTGGCACCGACAGCGGCAGGTTGTCGAAACTCAGGCTGTCGGGCACATGGTCGAAGAGTTCCAGGTCCAGAGGTTGAGTAAAATCATGTTCAACCTCCAGCGCTATTTCACTCCAGCGACCCAAGGCCAGACTGCCGGGCAGGTGCCGTTGCACACGGGGAGAGGGCAGGCGTTTGAGGCGGATAGCATCGAGAAACGCCAGGGCCAGTAGCGCCAACAGCAGACTCCAGTTGATTCGCAACAGGTACGCAGGCAACACGAAACCCAACGCCTGCAAGGCGCCCAGCATGATGCTGATGACCAGCAGCACCGCGAGCCAGAGCAGGAGCAGGCGAGTGGGTTTCACAGGCGCGGCGCCGGCACTTGATCGAGCAGTTGCCGCAGCACCTGATCGACCTCAAGTCCCTCGATGTCCAGCTCCGGCGCAATGCGCACCCGATGACGCAGCACGGCCAGTGCGCAGCCTTTTATGTCATCCGGAATCACGAACTCGCCACCACGCAACAAGGCCCGCGCCCTTGCGCAACGTACCAACGCAATCGAGGCCCGAGGGCCGGCACCCAGGGTCAGCCCTGGCCAGCTGCGGGTGGTGCGGGCCAGGCGCACGGCGTAATCGAGTACCTGATCATCCAGTGGCAGGTCACTGGCAATGCGCTGCAGGGCCAGCACATCCTTGGCCTGCAGCACCGTGCGCAGCGGCTGCACGTCGAGCATGTCGGCGCGGGTCGAGCGACTGACCTGGCGCACCATGCTCAACTCCTGCTCTGCGTCGGGGTAATCCATGCGCACCTTGAGCATGAAGCGATCCAGCTCGGCTTCCGGCAGCGGGTAAGTGCCTTCCTGTTCGATGGGGTTTTGCGTGGCCAGCACCATGAACGGTTGCGGGATGGGCAGGGCGCGGCCTTCAAGGGTGACCTGGCGTTCCTGCATGGCTTCGAGCAGTGCAGCCTGGGTTTTTGCCGGAGCGCGGTTGATCTCGTCGGCCAGCAACAGGTGGGTGAACAGCGGACCTTTGCGCAGTTTGAATTGCTCGGTCTGCAAGTCGTACACCGCGTGGCCGGTGACATCGCTGGGCATCAAATCCGGAGTGAACTGAATGCGCGCGAATTCACCACCGAAGCATCGCGCCAGCGCCCGCACCAGCAAGGTCTTGCCCAGCCCTGGCACACCTTCGAGCAGCACGTGGCCGCCGGCAATCAAAGCCGTGAGTACGTCATCGATCACGCTGTTCTGGCCGATCACGGCCTTTTGCAGTTCGCCACGTATGGCTTGTGCCAACTGACTGGCGCGTTGTCGTTGTTGAGCGGCATGACTGCGGGCGTCGGGCTCGATCGATTCACTCATAAGGCGTTCCTTAAGGTTTGCAGATGGGCGACCTGACGGCTGAATTCAGCGCTGGACAGTCGCTGCTTCGGCCTTGGGCCCATGGCCTGACTGATAGCGAGTATGGGTTGGCCGGTCAGGTGTGCAAGCACCAGCCATTGTTCGGCGACACCGAGTTGGTCATAACCAGGGTGACGACGGCGGACACGGCGCAGAATGTCTTGTTGCAACCCTTGCAGCAGGTTGTACTGACCGTTGCGACGCCACATGAAGTCTGCACTGGCGCGCAGGTGCTCCTGCAGTTGCCGACGCGCTTTCGAAGCGGGTGCCTGTATCGGTCCGTGACGCACACCGACATGCCGGAAACCCAGGCCGATCAGGGCGATCAAGGCGACCAGCGCCTGGGGGAAATAGCGCAGCAGCAACGTCCACAGACTGTCGTGTTCGGTGTCGTACAACAAAGTCACGCGGGTGTCCGCCGTCAGATACCAGAGCAACCAGGCGTTGTCGTACTGCTCGATGGCCGGGGCTTTCCACAGGTCGGCGTCGGTCACCACGATGATTGAACCGAGCCCATGGCTGAGCTGCATCATGTGCGTGGCCTTGCCGCTGTTGGCCCAGGCCTGGGCGATATTTTTCGGGTCTTCGAGATGGAACGCGGTGTCAAAGGTCGCGTAGGCTGGTGCGTCCTCGTTTTCCAGATATAGCTTGGTCAGTTTCGGGTAGGGGTCATCGCCGTTGCCGTTTTGATTGTCGGGTGGCGGGTCCTTGAGGTCTTTGCTCAAGGATTGGTGCAGTTGCACCCGGTCGAGCAACCGGTCATTACTCTGCCCGGTCTTTTCATCCCACAACGACTGGGCGACGAACAACAGTCGTCCACCGGCCCTGGCCCAATTCATCACTTGATCTATTTGCCGGGGCGTCATGTTGTAGCGGTCCCCCAGCAACAACAGGCTGTGCTGATGCGGTTCCAGGCTGGGCAGGATGTCGAGACTGTTGGCGTGGCTGACGGTCAGGCCCTGTTTGCGCAGGAAGTGTTCAGCGGCCAGGTAGGGATTGGCCTGGGCTTCCGGCGATGGACCGTGATCGATTTCCACCGGGTAGGGCGTGGCCTTGAGATATAGCCAGGCGCACAGCGTCGTCAGCAGCACGGCGATCAAGGCGCCAAGCATCGAAGGCCAGGCGCGCCGGTTCAACGGTTTGCTCCCGGGCCGAACAAGGCACGCCAGCCGTCACACAGTTCCCGTTGTGAATGCGTGGGGGGCAGGCGATGCCCATAGGCCATGTTCTGCCAGTGTCGGGTCAGGTTTTGGCTGAACGCCAGCAAGGCCGGTTGTTGCAATTGCTCGACGCGCTCCAGCACCTGGCCTTCGGTGTCGGCGGCTTTCAGCGCGATGCCGAAGTCGTGCAGCAAATGGCTGAGCAGGGCGCGATAGAGCAATCCGAGCGCTTCCCGAGGGTGGCTCTGCCAGAGACTTTCGACGCAGGCAGCGATGTCGGCGGGCATGGTCTCACGGTCAAGGTCCAGGCCGAACACCTGCTTCGGTATCGGTCGTGCGGCTTTTTTGCCAGGGTTTGGGCGACGACTGACGAAAGCTTGTAACCAGTCGCGGTAATGCCAGATCAACAGGCCGACGGCGGCGATCACGGTACCCCACAGCAAGGCCTCGATCAGCGCGGCCACGGCGCCGAAGCGCTGACTGTCGAACAGCTCAAACAGCGTCTTGAGCCATTGCGGGGTTTTGCTGTCGTCCGGGTTTTCGGTGGTGGTTTTGTCATCGCCGAATCGATAGCGGGTGATCGTTTCCTTGTTCTTGAACGGGGGCTGATCGAGGATCGCCTTGATGCTGTCCCGGGACGCCTGGCTGGTCAGTGGCTGTTCCAGCAGGCGCGGACTGTCGGGTGTCACGGTTGGTTCTGCGGCCCAGACACTTTGCCCGGTGGGCATCAGCAAAATCACCGCCAGCAGCAATGCGACAGCAGAGTGGCTCAAGCGTTGGCGCAGCCGCCGAAACACCAGTTCGATGTCCCAGGCTTCCAGCACGGTGCGCCGGTTCAGATAAAAGCTGAAGCCGCAGGCTACGTAGATCGGCTCCCATACCACCAGCACCAGGGCGTAAAACGCGTTGGTCAAGTGCTCCAGCCAGCGCCAGTCCTGGGTGGCGGCGGTCATTAGCGTTTGCCAGCTCCAGTCGAGTGCCACGTGTTGCGGCAGGAGCAGATAGAACAGCACCATCAGACCGATCCACAGCGCGGTTTCCAGGTGTACGCCTATCAACGTCAGCCATCGCGCCGCGCTGGCGTCGCGCTGCAACAACACCTGCAAACGCTGCTGTCTTGCCTCACCCGCCAGGCCTTCGAGCTGAATTACCGGCAGCAGAAAGCTGCGACTCAGGCTCAGTCGCCGCCAGGTCAGACTGGCCAGCAGTTGTGGCTTGAGCAGTCGTGGCCATTGATAAAGGGCCTGTTTCAGCGTGGGCGTTTCATCGAACAGGGACTTGGACAGGATGTACAGTGGCAGGCGTTCGAAGGCCGGCTTCAGCCACCAGAAGATGAATACGGCCAGGGAGGGCGACGCCCACAGCAGCCAGGTCAGCAGCGCAAAAACCGGCAAGGTCACCATGGCCCAGCTGGTCATCAGCAGGCGCCGGTGGCGCTGGCTCAACAGCACGCCGAGGTCCATGGCTTCCCAGGTGGGGCGTGGGCGGATCACTACACTGGCATCACTCAGGCGCATGGCGGGTCCGTCCGGCAAACAGCAGATATGCCGCGACCAGCAGCCAGAGTGCCGCCCCGACCAGGTACTTGGTCAGGGTCGTCGGTGCCGTCATCGACGACCAATAGGCTTCGATAAATGCCGCAATCAGCAGAAACAGCATGACCCCACAGATCAGCAGCACACTCTTGCGTGCCGCCAGACGCAAGGCCTCGGCACGGGCCAGGCGGCCCGGTGCAATCAAGGCCCAGCCCAATTGCAGGCCGGCGGCTCCGGCCAGGGCAATGGCGCTCAGTTCGAAGGCGCCATGGCCGATCACGAAAGACCAGAAGGTCTGTCCGTAGCCGATCTGCGTCAGATGCCCGGCAACCGCGCCGATCATCAAGCCGTTGAAGAAAAGGAAAAACGCGCTGCCCAGGCCAAACAGCAAACCGCTGGCGAAGGTCTGAAAGGCGATCCCGATGTTGTGCATGACGTAGTAGCCGAACATCACCCAGTCTTCGCTGGCCGCCCGCTCCGCCGAGCGTCCCAGGTGACCGGCCTCGGGGTCGTACATGCTCTGTATTTCGCTGACCTGCTCGGCCGGAATCAGGTTGTAGACCAGGTCCGGAAACAGATAAACCAGCAATGCGATGCCGATCAGGCTGCCGAAAAACATCAGGCTGGCGGCGAGTACGAAACGCCACTGATCGCGTACCAGACGGGGGAAGTCCCCAAGAATGAACGCCAGCACATTGGCGCCCATTCGGCTGCGATGGCGATACAGTTGCTGATGCCCGCGCAGGACCTGTTGCTGCAACGAATCGATGAGAAAACTGCTGTAACCGCGTTCCCGAGCCAGCGCAAGGTGTTGGCAGATGCGCCGATAATCGCCGGGAAAACTGTCGCCCCCGGTGGCGTTCCTGTCCCGCTCCAGCCGTTCCAGCAAGCCGTCGAATTGCTCCCATTCGGCCATGTGCCGATGTTCGAAAAGACTTTGCTTCATGTCGGACCCAACAGGCCACGGGCGATGCCGTTCAGTTCGGCAACGGCTTGTGGCGCTGGTACCTGCAACGGCTTCGCCAGGATCAATGCCAGTTCATTGACCCTGGCATCGGACAGTTCCGCCTGACGCTCGGCGAAACCGAGGATGGCCCGTTGCTCGATCAATGTCAGGGTAAAAACCGGGCGACGTGGCTGGGCGGGCGGAAGTTGCGGTCGGGTGAGCGGTTGTTCACGGTAGATCACCAGCGTACCGGCGGCGATATCGCCCAGACGCTTGAAGCTGGGATGTTGCAGGCAACTGATCGCCCCAAGGAAGTAACCGAATGGCAGCAGGTCAACAAAGCGCAGCAGGTTGCGCAGCAGTGACGCGGACCAGCCAATGGGGGTGCCATCGTCCTGCACGACTCGCAGGCCCATCCACTGCTTGCCCGGTGAACGGCCCTGATTGAGGACTTCAAACAGCACCATGTACCACCAGTTCACGCCGAAGATCAGCAGCGAGCCGAGTCCCGCACCGAGTTTCCCCAGCATTGCCAGGGCAATGAACAGCGCGCCGAGGATCAAGCCGCGCAATGCCAGATCAATGGAGAACGCCAGCGCACGAACCATCAGTCCGGCCGGGCGCAGTGGCAGATCGATGCCTTCCGGCGTCTCGACCTGGTACCGCGTATCCAGTGGCGGGAACAGCGTCGCTTTCCTTGGCAGTGCCGCGGTCTCGAGCATGGGCAACCTGATGATGTGGTCTGATCGGGATTGTCTCGTCACCCGATGCTAGCAGCCTCGCCGGGAGAAACGACATAACTATGTATTGCACGGTAATAAGGCAGAGGTGATTGAATGACAAGATTGCTGGCCGGAGCGGGACGTGAACGCCTAGACTTCGCCGATCTACAGTTCAGGATTAGCCCGTGACCTCCATCTTCTGGTACGACTATGAAACGACGGGCATCAACCCCCGTTGCGATCGCCCCTTGCAAATGGCGGGGCTGCGTACGGACTTCGATCTCAATGAAATAGACGAACCGGTCAACCTCTATTGCCAGCCCAGTGACGACATCCTGCCGCACCCGGCGGCTTGTGCGATCACCGGTATTGCGCCCGACCGATTGTCCGGACAAGGTCTGAGTGAAGCCGATTTCATGACCCGGGTGCATGCCCAACTGGCCGCTCCTGGTACTTGCGGAGCGGGGTACAACACCCTGCGTTTCGACGACGAGATGACCCGCTACAGCCTGTACCGCAACTTTTTCGACCCTTACGCGCGGGAATGGCAGGGCGGCAACAGTCGCTGGGATTTGATCGATGTGGTGCGTGCCGCGTATGCGTTGCGTCCTGACGGGATTGTTTGGCCGACGGACGACGAGGGGCGGGTGACGCTCAAGCTGGAGCGCCTGACTGCCGCCAACGGGATCGATCACGGTAATGCCCACGAAGCTCTGTCGGATGTTCGCGCCACCATCGCCCTGGCGCGTTTGATTCGGGATAAGCAGCCGAAACTGTATGACTGGCTGTTTCAGTTGCGCAGCAAACAAAAGGTGCTGGATCAGATCCGCCTGCTGCAACCGATGGTGCATGTGTCCGGGCGGTTTTCCGCGGCGCGAAACTACATCGGCGTAGTGCTGCCTTTGGCATGGCACCCGCGCAACAAGAACGCATTGATTGTCTGCGACCTGCACCTCGATCCGCAGGGCTTGCTGGATCTGGATGCCGAAAACCTGCGCCAGCGCTTGTACACCCGCCGTGATGATCTGGCCGAAGGTGAGTTGCCGGTACCGCTCAAGCTCATTCACATCAATAAATGCCCGGTGGTGGCGCCGTTGGCGGTGCTTCGCCCGGAAGATCAGCAGCGTCTGGGGCTGGACATGGCGCTGTATCGGCAGCGCGCGCTGCGGCTAAATGACGCGGTAAAAGTTTGGCAGGATAAAGTTTCAGGGATTTATGCCCGTGAGGAGTTTTCCTCCAGCCAGGATCCAGAACAACAGTTGTACGACGGTTTTATCGGTGACCGCGATCGGCGGCTATGCGAACAAGTCCGTACGGCCGATCCGGCGCAATTAGCGCAGCCCCTGTGGCCTTTCGATGATGAACGTTTGCCTGAGTTATTGTTTCGATATCGCGCACGTAACTTTCCCGATACGTTGAGTTTCGAAGAGCAAGAGCGCTGGCGAATATTCTGTCAGAAACGTTTGTCAGACCCTGAGTGGGGGGCGCCCAATACCTTGGAAAGTTTCATAGAGGCTGCAGCCCAATTGGCCCTTACAGCGACACCGTTTCAGCAAATGGTACTCGATCAATGGCACGAGTATGTTCAGGACTTGCGCAAACGTTTGAATCTTTGAAAACGAAAACGAGCGGGGTGGAACTCCGGGCATAAAAAAACGCCAGCGTTATGCTGGCGTTATTTTTTGTCGCATATCTATCTGCGACAGGCTCTGCGGCTTAGCCCAGCAGGGTAGCCCAGCCTTCAACCACGTCACCGCCCCACTTGGCTTTCCACTCTTTCAGAGTCTTGTGGTTGCCACCTTTGGTTTCGATGACTTCGCCGTTGTGCGGGTTTTTGTATTGTTTAACTTTGCGAGCACGCTTGGTGCCGGTAGTTTTTACTGCGCCGCCGCGTGGTGCCTTGCTTTTGGATTCTGGATCCAGCAACGCGATGATGTCACGCAGGGACTTGGAGTATTCGCCCATCAGGGTGCGCAGTTTACCTTCAAATTCCAGCTCGGTTTGCAGTTTGTCGTCTTGGGACAGATTCTTCAAACGGGCTTGCAGCTCTTTGATTGCTTCTTCGGTGGCGCGATATTCGTTGATCAAGGACATGATTACTACCTTATGTAGGAAGCGGGATGGCAGGGGACAGTGCGGCAATAATAGTCAGGCTGTTTCATCAAGTAAACATTAAACCGAAGTTTATTTAATTTAGTTTCGGTGAGTTCGGTCCACATTGGATCAGCAGTTAAATAGTTCGAAGCAGCCGCTACAGATATTCACAATTGAATGCCGATAGATGGCAAACAATACTGCCAGGGTGCGGCCCTCAAGCACTGGTAGCGCCTTCGTCGCTGACCATCCGGCAAGGCGGCGGGTGATCAATACTGCAGTTTTTCCGCGCAATCGCTAGAATGGCGGCCTTTGCGAAGTTCTGGAGTTACCCCCTCATGCGCACCTTTCGGTTGGTGATTTCTTGCCCGGACCGCGTCGGTATCGTTGCTAAAGTCAGTAACTTTCTGGCGTCACATAACGGCTGGATCACTGAAGCGAGCCATCACTCGGACAATCTCAGCGGCTGGTTCTTCATGCGTCACGAAATTCGTGCCGACTCGCTGCCATTCGGTATCGAAGCCTTGCGCGAAGCCTTTGCGCCGATTGCCGAAGAGTTCTCGATGGACTGGCGCATCACCGATACCGCTCAGAAAAAGCGCGTTGTGCTGATGGCCAGTCGCGAATCCCACTGTCTGGCCGACTTGCTGCATCGCTGGCACAGCGATGAACTGGACTGTGAGATCGCCTGCGTGATTTCCAACCATGACGACCTGCGCAGCATGGTCGAATGGCACGGCATTCCGTACTACCACGTGCCGGTCAATCCGCAGGACAAGGAGCCGGCGTTCGCCGAAGTCTCGCGGCTGGTGAAACAGCACGATGCCGAAGTTGTGGTGCTGGCCCGCTACATGCAGATCCTGCCGCCTGAGCTGTGCAGCGAATATGCACATAAGGTCATCAACATTCACCACAGCTTCCTGCCGTCGTTCGTCGGTGCCAAGCCGTACCACCAGGCGTCCATGCGCGGTGTGAAGCTGATCGGTGCGACTTGCCACTATGTGACCGAAGAGCTGGACGCCGGTCCGATCATCGAACAGGACGTGGTGCGGGTCAGCCACAGCGACAGCATCGAAGACATGGTGCGTTTCGGTCGCGACGTCGAGAAGATGGTGCTGGCCCGAGGGCTGCGTTATCACCTGGAAGACCGGGTGCTGGTGCACGGCAACAAAACCGTGGTGTTCTGATCACAGCACAATACGGTTGAAATTCGAAGGGCCTGGGCGTTCAATCGCTGCAGGCCCTTCGCCGTTTCTGCGCAGCCGTTTCTGAATAGGGGACATGATCATGGCCGATCCACTGGATAAAGCCACTTCCAAGGCGCCCGCCACGTTGGGCGAGGGCTGTTTGAGCCGGTATGACCCCGATGACATGAGTCCGGAAGATGGCACGGAGTTTCCGGGAGCAGCCGAGTTGTGGGAACAGATGCAGCAAGAACCCGAAGATCCCCCTAAGCCTGCTTGAGCTTTATCAGCTTTTTGAGCAGGGGGCGTCCGAGCATCAAGAGAAACACCGGCCCGCCCACCAGCAGATAAAAGTAATAGGTCACCGCCCGCCAGATCAGGATCGCTGCGGCCGCCGTGGATTTTCCCACCATGGGTGCCAACAGCGCCGCCGACGTCAATTCCGCCGCCCCGGCTCCCCCCGGCAACAGGCTGAACTGTCCCGCACTCAGTGACAGCATCTGGATCAGAAAGCACCAGGCCCACTGTAAATCCGCGCCCAGCCCTCGCAGCGCCAGGTACAGCACGCTGTAGCGCAAAATCCAATGCAGGCAGGTCAAGACAAACACCTTGATCAATGTCTGAAACGGTAATTTGAGGGTGTCGGTAAACGCCGCCAGAAAGTGCAGGAGTTTACGTGCCCAGCGCATACGCGTGGTGGATTGGACGTTGAGACGAATGAGCAATCGGCCACTCAGCCGAATCAGCAAGCGGTGATAGCGGGCCACCACCACGCAACAGACCAGGCCACCGAACATCGAGATGGCACTGACGATCAGCAGCCACTCCATGCGCTGGCTCAGGTGCTGGAACAGCGCATAAATCAGGATCCCGCTCAAGGCGCAGAGGAAAAACAACAGGTCGCTCAACTGATCCATGGCGAACACGGCACTGCCCCTGGCCGGACGCACGCCATTACGCGCCAGCAACGCCATGATGGTCAGTGGCCCGCCGCTACCGCCCGGGGTGGCGCAATAGGCAAATTCGGCGGCCATCACCACGCCGAGGCTTTTGACCGGGCTTACCTTTTCGCGCTGATCCCCCAGCAACAGGCGCAGGCGCAGGGTGTTGACCACCCAGCACAGCAGGATCATGCCGAACATCACCAGCAGCCAATTCAGAGGAAAGGTGTTCAGTCGCGACCATGTATCGCTGCCACCCAACAGCCAGGGAATCAGCACCGCGGCGAGCAGGGCAATCAGCAACAGAATCCCGCGGCTCATGCAGCGCGCCCCATGCGGTCATTTTGCAGTGCCAGCCAGCACGCCTTTGTCATAGGCACGCGACCCTCAGTTAGCAGACGCTTGAGGGTTTGCAACCAGTAGGTGCGAGAGAACTCATGTCGCATATCCACCGGGTGCAGACCCAGGCGAATCACCGACGCTTGCCGCCAACGTTGTTCGAGTTGATCGCTGACGAGCTTCGACAAACCCCGGCGCCACGCACTGCGTGCGCTCCAGACCAGTCCGGGTGCATCCACGGCTGTGAAGTCGGGCAGGCGATAGAGGTGCTGCGCATCGCTGGTATAGGTCAAGGGGAGTTGGCGCAAGGCCTGCCGCGTGCCTTCGCTCATCAGCCAGGCGGGAGCGACGAAGCCCTGCAATGGCCACTGATATTGGTGGAACATTTCGATGCCGGCGCGCAAACGGGCAAAAGCGGCCTCTCGGGACAGACCGTAAAACTCACCTTCGTGGGTATAGATCCGGCGCATGAACCAGTCCCGGGGATTGTTCGCCATCGCTCCGTCATCGCAATGGAAGTAGCCGTGCAGTGCCAGTTCATCGCCCTTGTCGATACGCGCCGATAGCTGGTTGCGAAACCCCGGATGGGCTTGCAGGTCGTTGTGCTTGTGGAAGTCCGGTACCACCAGCCAGGTCATCGGTACATCGCCGAGCGTGTCGACGGCGTCGACAAATGGCTGGTAATCGGCCCAGGTTTGCGGCGCCACATCGTGCAGCACCAGTAGCAGACTGGGCGCAGTTATAGGCTCAACCATTGGCCGCCCGCGGCCATTGGCTGCCGAGTACGGCGTAATAGTGACCGAGCAGGCTGTTGACCACGGAATCCCAGGCGTAATGCCGCTCGACATGGCGTCGCGCCTGTTGACCGATGGCTGCGCTATCCCGGCTGAACAGTTCGCGCACGGCGTTGGCCATGGCCAAGGAATCGTTGGGGGCACACAACAGGCCACATTGTTCGGTGATGATTTCCTCAAAGGCGCCAGCCGCCACGGCCACTACCGGGATACCGCAGGCCATGGCTTCGAGGGTCACCAGGCCAAAGGTTTCCTGGTCGCCGGCATGTACGAGTGCATCGGCACTGGCCATCAGGCGGGCGACTTGCGCGGCCGGGCAGAATTCATCGATGACGGTGACATTGTCCGGCACGGCGGCCGGCATCGACGAGCCCACCAGCAGCAAGTGATAGCGTCGGCCCAGGCGCACCATGCAGTCGAGCAGCACCGGCAGGTTTTTTTCCTTGGACCCGCGCCCGGCGAAGATCAGCAGATGAGTATTCTCCTCCAGACCCAGTTCGGTCCGCAGGTTGGGATCGTGCGCGTCGGGATGAAATATTTGTAAATCGACGCCCAGGGGTTGCACGAATACATTCCTCACCCCCAGACCGGTCAGCTTGTCAGCCATGACCCGGCTCGGCGCCAGCACGCGGTCGAAGTTGCCGTAGAGTTTGCTGACATAGGCCTCGACGTTGGGAGTGACCCAGTTGCCCATGCGATTACTGGCAAGCAGTGGCAGGTCCGAGTGATAAAAGCCAATCACCGGCACATCCAGTTGCCGCCGCGCATCCAGGGCCGCCCAGGCGGTGAGGTAAGGGTCGCCGACCTCGATCAGGTCAGGTTGCAGATCGTGGAGGACATTGCGCCAGGGCGCCAGACGAAGGGGGAAGCGATAGCCTTTGCCGAAGGGCAGAGCGGGAGCCGGAACGGTATAGATGCCATCCTGTTCACCGAAGGATGACCCGGGAATCAGCAAACTGTGGCGAATGCCCGACCTTGTGCACAGGCGATGATGTTTGGCATCCAGATAAGTACGCACGCCACCGCTGGCGGGGGCGTAGAACATGGTTATGTCCGCGATATGCACGATAAACATCCCTCCGGTCCGTTGATCTCCTTGGTTGACCTTACTGAAGAATAGATGTTCGGTTGGGGTTTTGTGGGTGGGGAGGCTGCGGGGTTTTTGCGGTGTATGTCAGGCCACCTTCGCGAGCCTGCTCGCGAAGGTGCCGGTTCTGGCACTAAATTCGGAAACTGCCCACCAACTGCTTCAATCGCGCCGCCTGCTGCTCAAGATCAGCACAGGCCCGCAGCGTTGACTGCAGGTTTTCCACGCCTTCCTGATTCAACGTATTGATTTCGGTAATGTCGACATTGATCGACTCCACCACGGCCGTCTGTTCCTCGGTCGCCGTGGCCACCGACTGGTTCATGCCGTCGATTTCACCGATGCGCCGGGTCACGCTGCTCAGGCGCTCGCCAGCCTGATTGGCGATTTCCACGCTGTCCTGACTGTGGCGCTGGCTGTCGCTCATGGTGCTGACGGATTCGCGGGCGCCGACTTGCAGCTCTTCGATCATGGTCTGCACCTGTTGCGCCGATTCCTGGGTACGGTGTGCCAGGTTACGCACTTCATCGGCCACCACCGCAAACCCGCGTCCGGCTTCACCTGCCCGCGCCGCTTCGATGGCGGCGTTAAGCGCCAGCAGGTTGGTTTGCTGGGAGATGCTGGTGATCACTTCGAGGATCTGCCCGATGTTCACGGTCTTGCTGTTGAGCGACTCGATGTTGCTACTGGAGGCGCTGAGCATGCTCGACAGCTGATTCATCGCGACAATGCTGCGATCCACCACTTGCTGGCCATCTTCGGCCAGGCTGCGGGCATCGCTGGCCTGATTCGAGGCTTGCGCTGCGTTGCGGGCGATTTCCTGGGCGGCGGCGCCGAGCTGGTTGATCGCCGCGGCGACGCTGCTGGTGCGCGAGGCCTGTTGATCGGAGTTGAACATCGACGAGTTCGAAGCCGCCACCACCCGCAACGCCACTTCGTTGACCTGGCCGGTTGCCGAACTCACTTCACGGATCGAGCCGTGGATACGCTCGACGAAACGGTTGAACGCGGTGCCGAGGGTGCCGAACTCGTCATTGTTGACGATGGTCAGGCGTTTGGTCAGGTCGCCTTCACCGTCGGCAATGTCGGCCATGGCGCGGGTCATGACATGCAGCGGTTGGATCAGGATGCGGATCAGCATGCTCAGCAAGGCAATGATGATCACAACGGAAATGACCGTCGCAACGACCGCCGAAGCGCGGAATTCGCTGAGCATCGAGAAGGCTTTTTCCTTGTCGATCGACAGACCGATGTACCAGTTGACCGATGACAGGCCCTTGATTGGCGTGAAAGTCACGATGCGGGTTTTGCCGTCGACCCCCACTTCACTGAAGTCGCGGCTGATGCGCGGGGTGTTTTGCGGGTACGCCTCGCTCAGGGACTTCATCACCAGGGCTTTGTCCGGGTGGACCAGAATCTTGCCGTCGGCGTTGATCAGGAAGGCATAGCCCATGCCGTCGAAGTCACGTGCACTGAGGGTGTCGATCAGGGTTTGCAGGCTCAGGTCACCACCGACCACACCGACGCTTTGTCCGGATTTTTTCGAAGCGGTGGCCATGGAAATGATCGTTTGACCGGTCGCCGCATCGATATAGGGTTCGGTGAGGGTCGGGGTGCTGCTGTTTTCCGCCCCCTTGTACCAGGGGCGGACCCGTGGGTCGAAGCCGTCGGGCATCTTCGCGTCCGGACGGATGGTGAAGTGCCCGGTGGCATCACCCAGGTAGGACGCCATGAAGGTCGACGTCAGCGCTTTCTGCTCAAGCAGCGCGGCAACATGGGTTTGTTCCGGGTTGATGGCAATGTTCTGCGCGAGGTTCTCGATCAGCAGAATTCGGCCTGTCAGCCAGGTCTGGATATTGTTGGCGGTGACGTCGCCCATCTCGTTGAGATAGTTGTCCAGGTCTTCGCGGATGGCGTTGCGCTGTAAATAGTCGTTGTACAGGGTGAACGAGGCGAACGTGGCCATGACGATGAGGGCGGCGGCAAGCAGGATTTTATGGCTGAAGCGTAGATTTTTGTTCATGGCTTGGGGTTCCGCTAAGGTCTTAATGCCCATCGCGTGCTTTTATAAAGGAACGCAAAATGGGCAAGGTTGAAAGCAAGTGATATTTCCATCGCTCCTTAAGGGAAATTTCCGAACAGATTGTGTCTGTTTGCTTTGTTGTACTTCCTATCGGCCGTGTAGGACCAAAGATTAACCATGGGTGACCAAATGCCTGACTCATTGCAACTCGTAATCGGCGCCGATCTTTCGGGGCAGCCGATCGCCCAGGCCATGCGCCTGGCCAACCGCCACGGTTTGATCGCGGGTGCGACCGGGACCGGCAAGACCGTCACCTTGCAACGCATGGCCGAAGCCTTCAGCGATGCCGGCGTGGCGGTGTTCGCCGCTGACATCAAAGGCGACCTGTGTGGCCTGGGCGCCGCGGGCAACCCCCAGGGCAAGATCGCCGAGCGGATCGCCGGGATGCCCTGGCTGAACCACAAGCCGGCGGCCTATCCGGTGACCTTGTGGGACATACACGGTCAGTCCGGTCATCCGTTGCGCACGACCTTGAGCGAAATGGGGCCTTTGTTGCTGGGCAGCCTGCTGGAACTGACCGATAGCCAGCAGTCGGCGCTGTACGCCGCCTTCAAGGTCGCGGACCGCGAAGGCCTGTTGCTGCTGGACCTAAAGGACTTGAAGGCACTGCTTACTCACCTCAAGGACAACCCGGAGCTGTTGGGTGACGACGCGGCGCTGATGACCACCGGTTCCAGCCAGGCCCTGTTGCGACGTCTGGCAACTCTTGAGCAGCAAGGTGCCGAGGCGCTGTTCGGCGAGCCGGCGTTGCAACTCGAAAATATTCTGCAACCGACGACAGAGGGTCGCGGGCGCATTCATCTACTCGACGCCAGTCGTCTGGTGCATGAAGCACCGAAGGTTTACGCGACCTTCCTGCTGTGGCTGCTGGCCGAACTGTTCGAGCAATTGCCGGAGCGCGGCGACGCGGACAAACCGCTGCTTGCGCTGTTTTTCGACGAAGCACATCTGTTGTTCACCGGCACCCCCAAGGCTTTGCAGGATCGTCTGGAGCAGGTGGTGCGGCTGATCCGCTCGAAAGGCGTGGGTGTGTATTTCGTCACCCAATCGCCGGGCGATTTGCCGGATGACGTACTGGCGCAGCTTGGTCTGCGCATCCAGCATGGTTTGCGCGCGTTCACTGCCAAAGAGCAGAAATCCCTGCGGGCCGTGGCCGACGGCTTCCGGCCTAACCCGGCGTTCGATGCGTTGTCGGTACTCACGGAACTCGGCATCGGCGAAGCCTTGGTCGGCACCTTGCAGGAGAAGGGCACGCCGGAGATGGTCCGGCGGGTGTTGGTGGCCCCGCCGCAATCGCGGATCGGGCCATTGACCGAGACTGAGCGCACAGCGTTGATCGCCGGTTCACCATTCAAGGGGCGTTATGACAAACCGATCGATCGCGAGTCGGCCTATGAAGTGCTGATGGGACGCAAGGGGCTGGCGCCGGAACCCGACGCGGCGCCGGGTAAACCGGCGGCTGAAGAACCGAGCTTCACTGAACAGGCTGGAGAATTCCTCGGCACGGCAGCGGGGCAGGCGTTGAAATCAGCGATGCGCCAGGCGGCGAATCAATTGGGGCGACAGTTGGTACGGGGGTTGATGGGGTCGTTGCTAGGTGGCAGTAAACGCCGATAGCGAGTGGGTATAAATAAATGTGGGAGCGGGCTTGCTCGCTCCCACATCAGATAAGTGTCAGGCCTTGGGCCTGGCATGCGCCGCCAACCGTTCCAGCGCGGCGCGCAGATTCGGATCGCTGATGCCATCGGCCGTTGCCTGAATCGTCGCCGCCGCATCGTTGGACAAATCCATGGTATGCCCGGCCGCACCGTGCTGCACGGTGGGCGGCTGCACCTTGAACAGGATTCGCGTGAGGCTGGCGAACTCGTCGAACATCTGCAGTTGCCGTTGCAGGCGCTTTTGCTGGTAGCGCAATCGGGTGGCCCAATGGCCATCGGTGACAATCAGCAACAAACTGCCTTCGCGCCACGACGCCACATGGCAGTGCTCGCGAGCGGCGGGCTGCAGTTGGCTCTCCAGCAGACGTTGCAGATGGCCCAGGCGTTGGGCGTGGCCGAGTATGGCTTTGAGCGGCTTGGCTTCGCGAAGCAGGACGGCGGGTGCTCTGGCCGTAAGAGGGCGAAATGCCATGATCAGACACCTGAAGTAACAGAGCCGCCATGGTAGCAGAAAGCACTGGATGCACCCGACCCATTGCATTACGCGCGCTTTACCCATTAAATCAACGAGTAACTTCTGCGTTGTATGGCTTGAAGTTCAGCCATTTGCCCCTATTTTAAGTGAGCCCCGTCAAAGCGCTGTGCCAGCATCGTGGAATAACGCCACTTTCCTCACCATCGTTTCCGGGTAGAATGCTCGTTCGCATGCGGCCATGAGGGCTGCTCGGGCGACTCACGGGGCCGCCCTCCATCCCTTTAGTGTGGAAGATCCTGCCGATATGTTTGCGCCTTTGTTAAAGAAACTTTTTGGAAGCAAGAACGAGCGTGAAGTCAAGCGCATGCTCAAGACGGTGCAACTCGTCAATGCCTTCGAAGAGCAAATGGTGGCCCTTTCGGACGATCAATTGCGTGCCAAGACAGATGAGTTCAAGGCCCGCTTCGCCAAAGGGGAAACCCTCGACAAGCTGTTGCCGGAAGCTTTTGCGGTCGCTCGCGAAGCCGGTAAGCGCGTCATGGGTATGCGCCACTTCGATGTCCAGCTGATCGGTGGCATGACCTTGCATGAAGGCAAGATCGCCGAAATGCGCACCGGTGAAGGCAAGACCCTGGTGGCGACGCTGGGCGTTTACCTCAACGCATTGTCCGGCAAGGGCGTGCACGTTGTGACGGTGAACGACTACCTGGCCCGTCGTGACGCCAACTGGATGCGTCCGCTCTATGAATTCCTCGGCCTGACGGTCGGCGTGGTCACGCCGTTCCAGCCGCCGGAAGAGAAGCGCGCAGCCTACGCCGCCGATATCACCTACGGTACCAACAACGAATTCGGTTTCGATTACCTGCGCGACAACATGGCGTTCAGCCTGGAAGAAAAATTCCAGCGTGAACTCAATTTTGCCGTGATCGACGAAGTCGACTCCATCCTCATCGACGAAGCCCGTACTCCGCTGATCATTTCCGGTCAGGCCGAGGACAGCTCCAAGCTGTACATCGAGATCAACAAACTGATCCCGCAGCTGGAATTGCACGTCGAAGAAGTCGAAGGCGAAGTCACCAAGGCCGGCCATTACACCGTCGATGAGAAGTCCCGTCAGGTCGAACTCAACGAAGCCGGTCACCAGTTCGTCGAAGACTCGCTGACCCGTCTCGGCCTGCTCGCTGAAGGCGAGAGCCTGTACTCGGCGCACAACCTGGCCCTGCTGACTCACGTTTATGCCGGCCTGCGTGCGCACAAGCTGTTCCATCGCAACGTCGAATACATCGTACAGGACGGTCAGGTCGTGCTGGTCGACGAGCACACCGGTCGTACCATGCCCGGTCGTCGCCTGTCCGAAGGCCTGCACCAGGCCATCGAAGCCAAGGAACACCTGAACATCCAGGCCGAAAGCCAGACCCTGGCATCGACCACGTTCCAGAACTACTTCCGTCTGTACAACAAGCTATCCGGCATGACCGGTACGGCGGACACCGAAGCGTTCGAGTTCCATCAGATCTATGGCCTGCAGGTCATCGTCATCCCGACGAACAAGCCGCTGGCCCGTAAAGACTACAACGACCTGGTGTTCCTGACCGCCGACGAGAAATACGCGGCGATCGTCAATGACATCAAGGAAAGCATGGCTGCCGGCCGTCCGGTGCTGGTGGGTACTGCAACCATCGAAACTTCCGAGCACATGTCCAGCCTGCTCGTGAAAGAAGGCATCGAACACAAGGTTCTGAACGCCAAGTTCCACGAAAAAGAAGCCGAGATCATCGCCCAGGCCGGTCGCCCGGGTGCGCTGACCATCGCCACCAACATGGCTGGTCGTGGTACCGACATCCTGTTGGGCGGCAACTGGGAAGTGGAAGTGGCCTCACTGGAAAACCCGACCCCAGAGCAGATTGCCCAGATCAAGGCCGACTGGCAGAAACGTCACCAGCAAGTGCTGGAGTCGGGCGGTTTGCAGGTGATCGCTTCCGAGCGTCACGAATCGCGCCGTATCGACAACCAGCTGCGTGGTCGTGCCGGTCGTCAGGGCGATGCCGGTTCCAGCCGTTTCTACCTGTCGCTGGAAGACAGCCTGATGCGCATCTTTGCCTCTGACCGGGTGAAGAACTTCATGAAAGCCCTGGGCATGCAGCCTGGCGAAGCGATCGAGCACCGCATGGTGACCAACGCCATCGAAAAGGCTCAGCGCAAGGTTGAAGGCCGCAACTTCGACATTCGTAAACAACTGCTTGAGTTCGACGACGTCAACAACGAACAGCGTAAAGTGATCTATCACATGCGTAACACGTTGCTGGCCGCCGACAACATCGGTGAAACCATCGCCGATTTCCGTCAGGACGTACTCAACGCCACCGTCAGTGCCCACATTCCGCCGCAGTCGCTGCCTGAGCAGTGGGACGTGGCGGGTCTGGAAGCTGCGCTGCAAAGCGACTTCGGCGTGGCACTGCCGATCCAGAAATGGCTCGACGAAGACGATCACCTGTACGAAGAAACCCTGCGCGAGAAGCTGATGCAGGAACTCATGGCAGCGTACAACGAGAAAGAAGACCAGGCCGGCGCCGAAGCGCTGCGCACCTTCGAGAAGCAAATCGTTCTGCGCGTTCTGGACGACCTGTGGAAAGACCACCTGTCGACCATGGATCACCTGCGCCACGGCATCCACCTGCGTGGTTATGCCCAGAAGAATCCGAAGCAGGAATACAAGCGCGAGTCGTTCACGCTGTTCTCCGAGCTGCTGGACTCGATCAAGCGCGACTCGATCCGTGTGCTGTCGCACGTTCAGGTTCGCCGCGAAGACCCGATCGAAGAAGAAGCACGCCTGCGTCAGGAAGCCGAAGCGCTGGCCGCGCGCATGCAGTTCCACCACGAAGAGGCGCCTGGCCTTGAGCATGTGGAGCCGATCGGGGAAGAGGTCGATGTAGCCCTTGCCGCTGCGCCGGTACGCAATGAGCAGAAGCTGGGCCGTAACGAACTGTGCTACTGCGGTTCGGGCAAGAAATTCAAGCATTGCCACGGGCAGATCCAGTAAAACCCGTTTCATACGCTGATATACCCGCGCCGCGACCGGCTCATGCCGTCGCGGCGTTTTGCCATTTAAACCACCGCCTTCTTGAAAAAAAGAGCATAGCGGTGCTGACATCATTGTAAGGAGCTCACTCATGGCTGTTGGTCTTGGTCCTTTGCCAACGTTGCACCCGGTTGCCGGTTTTGAACTCGGTATCGCCTCGGCCGGTATCAAGCGCCCGGGGCGCAAGGATGTCGTGGTCATGCGCTGTGCCGAAGGTTCCACAGTCGCTGGCGTGTTTACCCTGAACGCCTTTTGCGCCGCTCCGGTGATCCTGGCCAAGCAGCGTGTGCAAGGTCCGGTACGTTACCTGCTGACCAACACCGGCAATGCCAACGCCGGTACCGGCGAGCCAGGCCTGGCCGCCGCCGAACGCACCTGCGCCAAACTGGCTGAACTGACTGGCGTGGATGCCAGCCAGGTGCTGCCGTACTCCACCGGTGTGATCGGCGAGCCGCTGCCGGTCGAGAAAATCGAAGGCGCGTTGCAAGCGGCCCTCGACGACCTGTCGGTCAACAACTGGGAAGCGGCCGCTACCGGCATCATGACCACCGACACGCTGCCCAAGGGTGCCAGCCGCCAGTTCCAGCACGACGGTGTGACCATTACCGTCACCGGTATCAGCAAAGGCGCGGGCATGATTCGCCCGAACATGGCGACCATGCTCGGCTACATCGCCACCGACGCTAAAGTTTCCCGCGATGTGCTGCAAAACCTGATGCTGGACGGCGCCAATAAGTCGTTCAACCGCATCACCATCGACGGCGACACCTCGACCAACGACTGCTGCATGCTGATCGCTACCGGCCAGGCCGCACTGCCGGAAATCACCCGCGCCGAGGGCGAGCTGTTCACCAAGCTCAAGCAAGCGGTGTTCGAAGTATGCATGGACGTGGCCCAGGCCATCGTTCGCGATGGCGAAGGCGCGACCAAGTTTGTGACAGTTGAAGTCAACGGCGGCGGCAATCACCAGGAGTGCCTGGACGTCGGCTACACCGTGGCTCACTCGCCGTTGATCAAGACCGCGCTGTTTGCTTCCGATCCGAACTGGGGCCGCATCCTGGCCGCTGTCGGTCGTGCCGGCGTACCGAACCTGGACGTGAGCAAGATCGACGTGTTCCTCGGCGAAGTGTGCATCGCCAGTCGTGGCGCCCGCGCCGCGACTTACACCGAAGCCCAGGGTTCGGCGGTGATGCAGCGGGAAGAGATCACCATCCGTATCGAGCTGGGTCGTGGCGATTGCAGCGAAACCATCTGGACCACCGACCTGTCCCACGAGTACGTGAAAATCAACGCCGAGTACCGTACGTAAGACCGAGTCGCCCCCATCGCGGGCAAGCCTCGCTCCTACAGGTGCGAAGGTGCTTCTGTAGGAGCGAAGCTTGCTCGCGAAGACGGCCGACCAGACACTAAAGATGCTGGCCTGTCCCCTATCAAAAGGTCCCGAACATGAGCCTCCACCTGATCATCGGCGACAAACTGCTTTCCTCCTGGTCCCTGCGCGGCGCCCTGGCTCTCGATCTGGCCGGCGCTACCCACACCGAAGAACTGATCAAACTGAATCAGCCGGACACCCGTGAGCGTCTGCTCAAGCACTCGCCGACCGGCAAAGTTCCGTTGTTGAAGACCGAACACGGCACCATCGCCGACTCCCTGGCGATTGCCGAGTACCTGGCGGAACAGTTCCCCGAAGCGGGCTTGTGGCCTGAAGACATCGCCGCCCGTGCCCAGGCGCGTTCGGCCTGTGCGCAGATGCATAGCGGCTTTTTCGCCATGCGCGGCAACATGCCATTCGACCTGAGCCATGACGCGCCGCTGTCGCCAAACCCGGCCGACGTCCAGGCCGATATCGAGCGTATGTCGGCGTTGTGGGCCGAGTGCCGAGCCGCTGCCGCAGAATCCGGTCCCTACCTGTTTGGCCGCGTAACCCTGGCTGATGCCTTCTTCGCCCCCATCGCCGTGCGCCTGCGCACCTACCGGGTCAAGCTGTCGGCAGCCGACGAAGCCTATGTTGAAACCATCTACCAATGGCCAGCCTTCAAGGCCTGGCAGAAGGCCGGACTGGAGGAGATCGCGCGGTGAAACGAGTACACGTAGCGGCTGCCGTTATCCGTGACGGCAGCGGCAAAATCCTCATTGCCCGTCGTGCCGACACTCAGCACCAGGGCGGCCTCTGGGAGTTTCCCGGTGGCAAGGTGGAGGCCGATGAGTCGGTCGAAACCGCACTGGCCCGTGAACTGCACGAAGAGCTGGGTATCGTTGTCAGCGCGGCGCGCCCGCTGATCAAGGTCCGCCACGATTACCCGGACAAGCAGGTGTTGCTGGATGTCTGGGAAGTCTCGGCGTTTACTGGAGAGCCTCACGGCGCCGAAGGTCAGCCGTTGGCCTGGGTCACAGCGCGTGAATTTTCGGGTTACGAGTTCCCCGAGGCCAACCGTCCAATCGTCGCCGCGGCTCGGTTGCCCGAACAGTACCTGATCACCCCGGAGGACCTGGAAACCCCGGCCTTGCTGCGGGGGATTCAGAAAGCAATCGCGGGCGGTATCAGGTTGATCCAGCTACGCGCGCCGAATGGTTACGACCCCAAGTACCGTGATCTGGCAGTGGATGCGGTTGGACTGTGCGCCGGCAAGGCGCAGCTGATGATCAAGGGACCGTTCGAGTGGCTGGGGGATTTTCCGTCCGCCGGCTGGCACATCACCTCGGCACAATTGCGCAAGTACGCGGCTGCCGGTCGGCCATTGCCCGCATCGCGCTGGTTGGCAGCGTCTTGTCATAACGCCGAAGAATTGGCGCTGGCCGAAGAGATGGGCGTGGACTTCGTGACGTTGTCGCCGGTGCAGCCAACCCTGACGCATCCTGGCGCTCAGCCGCTGGGCTGGGAACAGGCCTCGACCTTGATCGAGGGCTTCAGCAAGCCGGTGTTTTTGCTCGGGGGCGTAGGCCCGGCAGAGGTTCAGAAAGCCTGGGCGGCGGGTGCCCAGGGTGTGGCGGGGATTCGGGCGTTTTGGCCTGAGGTTTGATTCTACGGTGATGCGTCTGGCCCCATCGCGGGCAAGCCCGCTCCCACAAGTATTGATGGTGCTCACAAAATCTGTGAGTACCCCCAACCCTGTGGGAGCGGGCTTGCCCGCGATGAGTGCCTGACAGGCGCCGACTAAACCTCCGGCTTCGCAGCAGGTTGCCACAAAATCTCCGCCACCCCCTGCCTCCTTGCAATCAACCTCGCCGCCACAAACAAAAAATCCGAAAGCCGATTGATATACGCCAAGCCCACCCCGGCCAGCGGCTCCAGCGCATTCAGGTGCTGACACCGGCGCTCGGCGCTGCGTGCCAGACTGCGGCAGACGTGAGCCTGGGCAATCAGCTGCGAACCGCCCGGCAAAATGAAGTTCTCCAGTGGCCCCAGTTCTTCATTCCACACATCGATCGCCGCTTCCAGGCGTTCGATTTCTGCGGCGTTCAATGCCTGATATTCCGGCATCGCCAGTTCGCCGCCAAAGTCGAACAATCGGTGCTGACAGGGGGCCAATACCTCGATCACTTCCTTTAGCCCTGGAAACCGGGTGCTCTCCGCCGTCAGCCCTGCCAGCAACACCCCCACCTGACTGTTCAACGTATCGACCTCGCCAATGGCCTCGATCCGCGGGTGATCCTTGGGCACACGGCGACCATCGCCCAGTCCGGTTTCGCCTTTGTCGCCGGTGCGGGTGTAAATCTTCGACAAGCGAAAGCCCATGGGTTACCTCGATAACTGATTGAGTTCTTGAGAGACGAGCGGGGTACCCGCCAGGGGCAGGCGCAGGGTGAAGCAGGTGCCTTGGCCCAGGGTCGATTGCACCTCCATCTGTCCCTTGTGGTTGTTGGTGATAATGAAATACGAAACCGACAGTCCCAGGCCTGTGCCCTGGCCAATTTCCTTGGTGGTGAAGAAGGGTTCGAAGGTACGTTTGCGCACGTTTTCACTCATGCCGATGCCGTTGTCCTCTACCTGGATTTCTGCCCAGGGTGGATTGAGCCGGGTGCGCAGAATGATCCGCCCCGGCTCGCGGTCGTCTTCACGCTGATGAATGGCCTGGGCGGCGTTTTTCAACAGGTTGAGCAGCACCTGTTCCAGTTCGTTGGCCGTGCCGGGCACCGGACCCAGTGCCGGGTCGAACTGGCGAATGATGGCCTGGCCCTTGAAGTCGAAACCGATCGCCAGGTCAAAGTCGTTGCCGGCGATTTCTACCGCCTGATCGATCAGCGCCGGCAGGTCGCACGGGGCCATTTGCCGGGTGCTGCGGCGACTGAAGCTGAGCATGTGGGTGACGATTTTCGCCGCGCGGGCACCGGCCTGTTGAATGCCATCAAGCAGCTGCGGCACTTCCCGCGCTTGCAGGTATTCGTTGACCGTCGACAGCTCGACGCCGACCTGTTCGGCCTGTTCGAGGTTCTTCGGCAATTCGGGAGACAGCCGGCGACGGATGTTCTGCACGTTATGCAGGATTGCGCCCAGCGGGTTGTTGATCTCGTGGGCCATGCCGGCAGCGAGACCGCCGACGGAGAGCATTTTCTCCGACTGCACCATCATTTCTTCCAGTGACAGGCGCTGGGTAATGTCGTCGATCCGGATCACCACGCCACGCCCTGCACCGCCCATCAGTGGATAGAAGGTCAAGGCGTAATGCCG
Organism: Pseudomonas sp. G(2018); assembly: GCF_005502415.1. Classification (NCBI taxonomy): domain Bacteria; kingdom Pseudomonadati; phylum Pseudomonadota; class Gammaproteobacteria; order Pseudomonadales; family Pseudomonadaceae; genus Pseudomonas; species Pseudomonas sp. G(2018). The sequence continues at coordinate 329,608 of NZ_SCOO01000001.1, forward strand.
TGCGTCATCGTCCTTGACCCAGGTGACGCGCTCGATCTTGGCCACCGTGTGTTGTTCGACGGTTTGCTTGAGCTGCGGAAGAAACGGCTTGAGCGGCTCGAAAGCAAGGAAGATCGGCTGGTTCAGGGCTTCGTCCAGGCGGGTGCCGGAGAGGGCGCTGGCTTCCTGGTTCCACTGCGTTACGTAGAGCTGTTCATCGAGGGCGATCAGCGCCGATGGCATGGAGTCGATGATGCTGTTGAGGTAGTTCTGGAATCCGGTGAGTTTCTTCTCGATCTTGCTGCGCACCTGGACTTCGAGTTCCAGTTTGCGATTGGTGTGCCGGGTTTCTTCGGCCAGGCCCTGAGCCTGGTCATAGGCGGCCTGTGAGTCGTCCCGCGCCCGTTTCAGTTGCTGTTCCCGCGCCTCGATGCGCGAAAGCATGGTGTTGAAGGCTTCGGCGAGGCTGCCGATTTCATCGTGGTTGCCCCGAGAGGCACGCAGGGCGTAGTTCTCTTCTCGGGTCACTTGCCGTGACAGCTCTTCGAGTTGATGGATAGGGCGAGTAATCAGGCGTTTGATCTGCCGTGCGATCACCAGCCATAGCAGGACACTGAAGATCAGGATGCCGAGGCTGGCGGTCAGGGTTCCGGTATAGAACGCCATCGGCAGTTCGCTGCTGGCCACCAACAGCAAATGCCCGGGAGCGGTGCCCGGACGGGGCAGGGTGATTACCTGATTGCTGCGAAATTCGGTGGCTTGCCAGGATTCGATGTGCCGGTAACGCTCTGGCAGCTTTAGATGGTCGCCATGTTGCAGCTGCGCCAGGCGTTCGCCCTTGCCGTCATACAGGGCGGCGGCACGCAGCGGTGAATAGCTGTTGAGTTCATCGAGCAGGCGTTGTGCGCTTTGTGGTGATGCCAGCGCTTCGGAGATCAGGCTCGGATTGGACACCAGTCGGCCGATGGTTTGCAGGGCCTGGGGCGCCATGCTTTCCTGGGAAATGTAATACGCGGCGCTGATAAAGGTCAGGTTGGCGACCAGCAGGACAGTGGTCAACAGCACCAACAGGGCGGCCAGCAGTTTCTGGCCGACAGGAAGGTTTTCGAGGCGCTGGCGCAATGGCATCAGGTTTATCGCTACAAAGGAACAAGTGGCCAGCGTAGCCGCTGCTCAGTCGCTGGGCAATCCAAGGCTGTGCAGGTGAGCGATCAACCTTGACTCCAGCTGATTGAGGTGCGGCAGGTTCAATTGGTGCCGGGAGGCGACTTTGCAGGCATGACCGAGCAGGTAGCTGATTTCGGTGCGACGCCGGTTACTGACGTCCTGGTACATCGACGAGTAGTTGGCGGCAGTGGCATGGATGACCCGTTCGACTTCCAGTTGCAGGTTCTCGGCAGCGGCAGGCTGGCCGCAACGCTCAAGCAGTTCGGTCAGTTCGCCGCAAAGGGTGGCGACTTCGCAGTGATGCTCCTGCAAACCGCCATTGCGGCAGTCGTGCAGCACCGTCAGCGGGTTGATCGCACAGTTGAGCGCCAGTTTGCGCCACAGCCGGGTCAGGATTTCGGTACTCCACTCATGAGGAATACTGGCGGCGTCCAGGTCGTCCAGCCAGATCGGAGCGACGGGATGACCGGCGTCTCCCAGCCAGGTGAACCCATGGCCGGCGAAGACCACGCGCCAGTCGCCATCGCGGAAGGCGCCTTCGGTGCTGGAGGCATAAATGCAGCGCGCCTGCGGAACCTGCGCTGCGACGGCATCCTGACTGCCCAATCCGTTCTGCAACAGAATCAGCTCGGCGCCGGGGGCCAAGCGTGGCGCCAATTGGGCGACGGCGTGTTCAGCGTCGTAGGCTTTGCAGGCAACCAGCAGACGCTGGATGGGTGCCTGGTTGTCGGGCGTTTCGGCCGGCACCGGGTAGCATTGTGCTTCGCCGTGTTCGACCAGTGTCAGCCCGCCAGCCGCCTCATAAGCCTGCAAGCGCGTGGCATCGCGCACGATCAGCCGCACCGGCACCCCGGCCCGGGCCAGGCGCGTGGCCCACAACGTGCCGAGACTGCCGGCGCCCAGGACATGCCAGGTGGTGGCCATCAGCTTTTTGCTCTGTTTGACGCGTGCATGGACGGCTCGCAGTGAATGATGGGAAAGACCCGTTATAATCAGCGCGGATTTTTACCGCAAGCCAGGCGTGCTCCATTGGTGCGCCTTTTATTGGAGAGATTACATGCCGTCGTTCGACGTGGTATCCGAACTGGACAAACACGAAGTCACCAACGCGGTCGAGAACGCCGTGAAGGAACTCGATCGTCGCTATGACCTGAAAGGCAAAGGCAGCTTCGAGTTCAAGGAAAAGGACCTGACCGTCAACCTGACCGCTGAAGCGGATTTCCAGCTCGAAGCGATGATCGAGATCCTCAAGCTGTGCCTGGTCAAGCGCAAGATCGATGTGCAGTGCCTTGAGGTCAAGGACGCGTTTGCTTCGGGCAAGCTGATGAAACAGGAAGCCGTGCTCAAGGAAGGCATCGACAAGGAGCTGGCGAAGAAGATCGTCGCTCACGTCAAAGACGCCAAGCTCAAGGTCCAGGCCGCCATTCAGGGCGAGCAGGTGCGCATCACCGGCAAGAAGCGTGACGATCTGCAGGAAGCCATTGCAGTGCTGCGTGCCAAGGAATTCGGCATGCCGCTGCAGTTCAACAACTTCCGCGACTGACGCACATAGCGGGAACCTCTCGGCGTTTTCGGCGTCCGAGGCCCAAGCAACGGCAGAAACGATTGACTCCACAAGGGGTCGGTCTTTTCTGCCGCTATTTTTTCGCGTGCCGGATCGCCGCAAATCAGGAGAACGTAGATGGATTTGAATGCTGAAGTAGATAACCTGGTCAAGGTATCCCAAACCTGGATCCCGATGATCATGGAATACGGCAGCCGTGTGTTGCTGGCCATCATTACCCTCGCCATCGGCTGGTGGTTGATCAACAAGGTCACACAGAAGCTCGGCGGCCTGATCGCCCTGCGTAACGCCGATCTGGCGTTGCAAGGTTTCATCAGCAGCCTGGCGAACATCATTCTGAAGATTCTGCTGATTGTCAGCGTAGCGTCGATGATCGGCGTGGAAACCACATCGTTCGTGGCAGCCATCGGTGCGGCGGGTCTGGCCATCGGCCTGGCCTTGCAGGGCAGCCTGGCGAACTTCGCCGGCGGCGTGTTGATTCTGCTGTTCCGTCCTTTCCGTATCGGTGACTGGATCGAAGCCCAGGGTGTTGCCGGCACGGTCGACAGTATCCAGATCTTCCACACCGTGCTGCGCACTGGCGATAACAAAACCATCATCGTGCCAAACGGTAACCTGTCGAACGGCATCATCACTAACACCAACCGTCAGCCAACCCGCAAGGTGGTGTTTGATGTGGGTGTCGATTACGAAGCGGACTTGCAAAAGGCCCGTCATGTATTACTGGACCTGGCCAAGGATCCGCGTGTTCTGGCCGACCCTGAGCCGCAAGCAGTCATTTCGACGCTGGGTGACAGTTCGATTACTGTTTCGCTGCGTGTCTGGGTAAAAACAGCGGATTACTGGGATGTGCTGTTCATGTTTAACGAGCAATCCCGTGATCGATTGAAAACTGCCGGTATTGACATTCCATTTCCACAGCGGGTTGTTCGCGTGGTTCAGGAAGCATCGGTACAGTAAGCGTACTTTTGTTAGTTATTGCATGAGCCCGAGGGATTAATAGTCTCTCGGGCTTTTTTGTGACTATTGATCAGTTCATTGCAAAAAGTACTAATGTTATTCATGGAAGTTGTTTGCTGCTGCGTTAGGTATGTGGCAGGCATAAAAAAACGCCCATCTGAAGAGGTGGGCGTTTTTTGATCTACAGTACTTCCGGTCTTACACCCTGATTACAGGATGTTCAGCGGGTACTCGATGATCAGACGGGTGTCGTAGTTGTCACGCGAGTAGTTGGCGTACGCACCGTTTGCACGGTAGTTGGCGAAACGAGCACGGAAAGACAAGTCTTTGGCCGGGCCTTCCTGCACAACGTACTTGGACTCCAGGTTCCACTCGTTTTCCTTACCTTCACCCAGACCGTTGGTCTCGATGTTGTTACCCATTACGTAACGGGTCATGAAGCTCAGGCCCGGCACGCCGTAGGTAGCCATGTTCAGGTCATAGCGAGCTTGATAGGATTTCTCCTCGCGGCCCACGAAGTCGGAGATCTGGATGGAGTTGGAAACGAAGATGGTGCTGTTGCCGTCAACGCCGTAGTAGTAAGCGTTGTCGCCGCTGGACTGCTGGTAAGCCAGGGTGAACTTGTGGGCGCCGATGCTGTAAGCAGCAGCCAGGGACCACAGGTTGTTGTCCACGCCCAGGGTGCCGTCGCCGATAGCGTCAACCAGGTCACCGCGGTCGTCGCCCTTGGTTTTGTAACCGTTGAGGTCGAAGTTCAGGGACTGCTCGTCGTTGATCGGCAGGGTGTAGTTCAGGTTGACGTAGTACTTCTTGAAGTACTCTTCAGCATCCGACGCAGCTATGGCACCGGTGAAGTTGTCGGTGAAAGCGTAGCTGGCACCGAAGATGTTGATGCCACCGCTTATGCCTTCGCCGTGGTTTCCATTTTCATCTGCAATACCACCAACGGTGTCATGACCCATGCCGGTTTGGGCGCTCAGCGCGGTGAAGCGACCAGCGCTCAGTTCCAAGCCTTTGATTTCCTTGCTGGTCAGCAAGGTACCTTCAGCGACTTCTGGCAGCAGGCGGCTGTCATCGGTAGCAAATACCGGGCTGGCAACGAATTGACGGCCGTATTTCAGAACGGTGTCGGACAGACGCAGTTTGACTGCACCACCAACCTTGCCCTGGGATTTTTCCGGATTGTTATCGCTGTCTACAGCAAACAGGCCGTTACCACGGTGACCTGTACCGCCGTCGAGTTTGACCGAGCCCATGGCCATGGCGTCGAGACCGAAACCTACGATGCCTTGAGTGAAGCCCGACTCGTAAGTCAGCAGTTGGCTGAGACCGGAGTCCTGACGATAGCCGGAGGTTGCGTTGTTGCTTGCACCGTTTTTGAAATCGCGGTTCATGTATTCAAAACGGGTTTTGAGTTTCAGGCTCGAATCTTCGAGGAAACCCTTGGACTCGTCCTGGGAGGACGCCATTGCGAACTGCGAGGTGCCTGCTGCAACAGCCAGTGCGATCATGCTCCACTTCATCACGCGCATCGTGATTTGCTCCTTTGGTTTTTTAGAAGAGTACTGCCGCTCCACCTGTTTTATTATCTGGGCGGCTCTTTCTTTTTGTGTCGGCGCAAACTTATATCACGCCGACAATGTTGGCGATACTTGCGCATCTAACCTTTCAGCATCTTTACGACCCTGTCGCAAACAGCTTGCTAGATGTCGCAAATTTACAGCCCCGATGCAACCGGACTGACAACTTTAGTGCTGTTTTTCTAGGCTGGTGCATCGGTAAAAAGAGTCCCTGGTGAAACGTTTGAATCTCCATCGGGCTACCCTGCCACTGTTTTATTTAGTCTCAAGGCTTCCACTTCCAGCGGTGCCTTATAGACGATGTGGGTCTGAATGCAACAAGCGTGCACAAATCAGAAAATCGATGATGTTTTTTTCTGAAAGCCTGCATGGTGCCGTAAAAACCTCATAAAACCGGGGGGTTCATCTTGTTGGTGATTGGGCTTGACGCCATTCTTTGCATCGTGTTGACCATGCTGTTACCGCCCCGTGACAACCGAAAACGTTACCGGTTCACCCCGCCAGTGAGTAAAAGGCGGATGTTCGAACGACTCAGCGTAGACGCACTGTGCGGTTTTGGTGCAAAAAATCTCAATCGCTGTACTGAATTCATACAGTTCGACGTTTTCCGACACTTGGATGAATCGTTACCTGTCAGTCATTTCAGCGTTTTTTGCGGTCAACGCTGGTTCCGTATTGGTGCGTTTTGGCGTTTGGTGTTACATCCCGGGGCGAGTTGAGGGAGCGCTTGTCATTCCTTGAGTGGGTTTGGGCCGTGGTTCGTCGTGAAGGCGGCTGCGTTCGCAGGTATGCTGCCGTCCAGTCGCTTGATGCGCGATCTCTCGGGAGGGGCGCTAAGCTGAAAATGATGACCCGATGGGAGTGCGCACCGTGTTCGCTTTAGATTCACGACTTCAACAAGACACCTTGCCGATCGGTGATTTCCCGCTGTGTCGGTTGCTATTGTCCAACGACTCGAACTATCCCTGGTTCATCCTGGTACCTCGTCGCGACGATATCAGCGAGATATTTCAGTTGGATGTCGCCGATCAGCAGCAGCTATGGCAGGAGACCACGGCATTGGCAGAAACGCTCAAGGATTCATTCGACGCGGACAAGTTGAATGTCGCGGCCCTGGGCAATGTGGTCAGCCAGTTGCACATGCATGTGATCGTGCGCAAACGGGAAGACGCCGCCTGGCCGGCTCCGGTCTGGGGCAAGCACCCCGCAAAACCGTACAGTGCCGAACAGGTCGCCGCGATTCGCGAGCGGTTGCGTCTGGTGTTGACCGATGATTTCACGTTTTTGGAGGGTTGAATCATGAGCCTGGAAGAACGCGTTACCGATCTGGAAAGCCAGTTGGCGTTTCAGGATGACACCATCCAGGCATTGAATGATGTGCTGGCGGCGCAGCAGCGGGCCGTTGAACGCCTGCAGTTGCAAATGGCTGCGTTGCTCAAGCGCCAGGAAGAAATGGCTGGCCAGTTCGAGTCTTTCGAGGAAGAAGCGCCACCGCCGCATTATTGAAATGCAGGCATTAAAAAACCGCGAACAGTCAGGCTGTTCGCGGTTTTTTTATGGCTTCGAATCAGCGTCGCGGCAGGGCGGCGATCACATCTTCGGCTTGCAGGCCTTTGTCACGATTCATGACGGAGAACTCCACACGCTGGCCTTCGACCAGGACGCGGTGACCTTCGCCGCGAATGGCCCGGAAGTGCACGAAAATATCGTCGCCGGAGTCGCGGGAAATAAAGCCGAAGCCTTTGGAGGTGTTGAACCACTTGACGGTGCCGGTATCGCGGTTGCTCATGTCATAGCTTGGCGCGGCGGCAGCCGGTGACGATTTGTAGAAGCTGATGGCCAGGTGCAGAACAACGGCGACCAGGGCTGCAACCAGGCTGAACAGAACGGCAGGTTGACCGGCAATGACGGGCATTGGCGCAAGCAGTGTCAGGGTTTGCACAACGACAGCCAGAACCAGCAGTGCGCTGACCAGGTTCTGCAGTTGATGGCGCGGGCCTTTGTTCCAGTTGGGGATGACTGGAGCGAGGGTGAGGTTAAGCAGGCCGAACAAGGCCAGGTACAGCGCATCGGGTTGTTGCAGGTAAGGTACGGCTTCGGTTCGCAGGCTAGGGATGAAGGACAACAGCAAGGCTGCTGCGCCCATTAGCAGGTGGACGATTTTCAACATTTTGATTAACTCACGTTCAGACGGATCACAAGGAAGAGCTGACGAGGCACGGTTCGCTTCAGAACAATAAGAGGCGTTGAGCACGTACCTGTTTATCAGCCTATGCGCAGCGCCCGGAAAATAAGGGCGCCAGCGACACACCGCCTATTTAACAGCAAAGCTTGTGGCTACTCAAATCAAGGAGTCCAGCGGTGCATTGGGGGCGATTTGTCGCAGGTCGAGATGGCATCCAGGGCTGCAGCGTGGCAGGAGGCTTGCTAGAGTTGTCCTGCGCCTGTCGGATGAAATCCATCACCTTTAGGGGAAAAGCATGGCAATCGATATCGGTATCAGTGAAGAGGACCGCAAGTCCATCGTCGACGGACTCTCGCGCCTGCTGTCGGACACTTACGTCCTTTATTTGAAGACCCATAACTTCCATTGGAACGTCACCGGTCCCATGTTTCGGACCCTGCACTTGATGTTCGAGGAGCAATACAACGAACTGGCCCTGGCGGTCGATTCGATTGCCGAGCGAATTCGCGCGCTCGGATTCCCGGCTCCCGGTGCCTATTCTGTTTATGCGCGCCTGTCCTCAATAAAAGAGGAAGAGGGCGTACCGGCTGCCGAAGACATGATCAGGCAATTGGTAGAGGGGCAGGAGGCTGTGACGCGTACGGCTCGCGGAATTTTCCCTCTGCTCGAAAAAGTCAGTGACGAGCCGACGGCGGACTTACTGACCCAGCGTATGCAAGTTCACGAAAAAACCGCATGGATGCTCCGTGCCCTGCTGGACCAGTAAAAACTGGCGCGTGAATAACGCCTTATGGGGTGCTATTCGCGCGTTGCCTATGTTTGAGCGAAAAACACCTGCCTATTGAGTGAAATTTCGCCAGATAGAGCAGGAAAAGCTCGGGCGTAGGACGCTCTCCATGATCTGCCTTTAGTTGTTGGCTTCTCCTACGCGGATGGTCAAAAAGTCATCTGGATATAACTTTGCCCTCGCGGTTCTATAAGTGGACAGACTCTTATGGAAACCAGGGATGGCAAAGGAGTGTCAACGCAATGGTTGATGAAGACAGGCGCAAGGAAGGAAGGATCGGTCTGCTCAAGGACATAAGGATTGATCCGTTTGTCAGTGAATTCGATATGGGGCTTGCCCAGCCCTTGTCCCGCTCGGTGCGGTTGAATGGCTTCGCCACCTGCTTGCGGCTTGAGCAGGTTTACTGGGATATCCTGGCTGAAATGGCCAAGATCAATTGCTGCTCGGTCAGTGCATTGTTGTCTCACGTGGATCGCGAAGTGCATTTGCGTCATGGCGGGGTGAGGAATTTCACCGGGCTGGTGCGGGTTGTCTGTGTTGTGCATAGCTTGAAGGAAGGAGGTTGTGTGGCCGTTGCTCCGTCTGCGCGGTGAAAGGCTGCATGTCGATCCGTGCAGTCTTACGGCTGCACAGGCTGCATTTAATGGATATAATCCCGCTCTTTGCCGCAAAACCCAGCGTGCGCGGTAGCAATCTGATCGCCGAGACAACCCCCATGCCGATGTACGATTACCAATGTGCTTCCTGTGGTCATCAGTTGGAAGCCATTCAAAAGATCAGCGATGCACCGCTGGTCGACTGCCCTGCGTGCCAGGCACCAGAGCTCAAGAAGATGCTGTCCATGCCGGGTTTTCGCCTCAGCGGTACCGGCTGGTACGAGACCGATTTCAAGACCGGTTCCAAGAAGAATCTGGCCGGCGGCGACAAAGCTGACTAGGGCCATGCTCTGAACCGAGTGCTCTGAACGAACCAAACACGTGAGCGCTTGCCATGTCGGTCAACCGGCGTACGCAAGGTCTCCAACCGAATGTCGAATTACAGAAGTGAATCCACGACCATGATGCGCAGCCATTATTGCGGCCAACTGAACGAAAGCCTGGAAGGCCAGGAAATTACCCTTTGCGGATGGGTCCACCGTCGCCGTGACCACGGTGGGGTGATTTTCCTCGATATCCGTGATCGTGACGGTCTGGCCCAGGTGGTGTTCGACCCGGATCGCGCTGAAACCTTCGCCGTTGCCGATCGTGTGCGCAGTGAATACGTGGTCAAGGTCACCGGCAAGGTGCGCCTGCGTCCGGCCGGTGCCACCAACGCCAACATGGCGTCGGGCATGATCGAAGTGCTGGGCTATGAACTGGAAGTGCTGAACGAAGCGGAAACCCCGCCGTTCCCGCTCAACGATTACTCGGACGTCGGCGAAGAAACCCGTCTGCGCTATCGCTTCCTGGACCTGCGTCGCCCGGAAATGGCCGAGAAGCTGCGTCTGCGTTCGCGCATGACCACCAGCATCCGTCGCTATCTGGACGAGAACGGCTTCCTCGACGTCGAGACGCCGATCCTGACCCGTGCTACCCCGGAAGGCGCCCGCGACTACCTGGTGCCAAGCCGTACCCACGCCGGTTCGTTCTTTGCCTTGCCGCAATCGCCACAACTGTTCAAGCAGCTGCTGATGGTGGCCGGTTTCGATCGTTACTACCAGATCGCCAAGTGCTTCCGTGACGAAGACCTGCGTGCCGACCGTCAGCCGGAATTCACCCAGATCGACATCGAAACCAGCTTCCTCAATGAAGAAGACATCATCGGCCTGACCGAAGGCATGATCCGCAACCTGTTCAAGGAAGTGCTGGGTCTGGAATTCGGCGAGTTCCCGCACATGACCTTCGAAGAGGCCATGCGTCGTTACGGTTCGGATAAGCCGGACCTGCGTAACCCGCTGGAACTGGTTGACGTTGCCGACCAGCTCAAGGACGTTGAATTCAAAGTGTTCAGCGGCCCGGCCAACGACCCGAAAAGCCGCGTTGCCGCACTGCGCGTACCAGGCGGTGCGAGCATGCCGCGCAGCAAGATCGACGACTACACCAAGTTCGTCGGCATCTACGGTGCCAAGGGCCTGGCGTACATCAAGGTCAACGAGCGCGCCAAAGGTGTCGAAGGCCTACAGTCGCCAATCGTCAAGAACATCCCTGAAGCAGCCCTGAACGTGATCCTCGATCGCGTGGGTGCGGTCGATGGCGACATCGTGTTCTTCGGTGCCGACAAAGCCAAGATCGTCAGCGAAGCCCTGGGCGCGCTGCGGATCAAGGTCGGTCATGACTTCAATCTGCTGACCTGCGAGTGGGCGCCGATGTGGGTTGTCGACTTCCCGATGTTCGAAGAGAACGACGACGGCAGCTTCACCGCCTTGCACCACCCGTTCACCGCTCCGAAGTGCACGCCGCAAGAGCTGGAAGCCAACCCGGCTACCGCGCTGTCCCGTGCCTATGACATGGTATTGAACGGTACCGAGCTGGGTGGCGGTTCGATCCGTATCCACCGTAAAGAGATGCAGCAGACAGTATTCCGTCTGCTGGGTATCGACGAAGCGGAACAGGAAGAGAAATTCGGCTTCCTGCTCGATGCACTGAAATACGGTGCGCCACCGCACGGTGGTCTGGCCTTCGGTCTGGATCGTCTGGTTATGCTGATGACCGGCGCCCAGTCGATCCGTGAAGTGATCGCCTTCCCGAAAACCCAGAGCGCGGCGGACGTCATGACTCAGGCGCCGGGCCAGGTGGATGCCAAGGCATTGCGCGAACTGCACATTCGTCTGCGTGAAACGCCTAAGGCCGAGTAAGGCTGACCTGAAGGGCGCATCTTCGGATGCGCCTTTCGTTTTTTGACAGGGTCGATTTTTTTGTTTGCCGGCCGGCGCTATCCAGCGTGGCGGGCGATGTTTCAAAGAGAATTCGGAGCGAGTTATGGCAGGTCATTCCAAGTGGGCGAACATCAAGCACCGCAAAGAACGTCAGGATGCCAAGAGAGGCAAGATTTTCACCAAGTGGATTCGTGAGCTGACCGTCGCTGCCCGTCAGGGTGGTGGCGATCCAGGCTCCAACCCGCGTCTGCGCCTGGCCCTGGACAAGGCGCTGGGTGCGAACATGAGCCGCGACATCATTGATCGTGCCATCGCCCGTGGCACCGGTGCTGCCGATACCGACGACGTGGTCGAACTGACCTACGAAGGTTACGGCCCTGGCGGCGTGGCGGTGATGGTCGAGTGCATGACCGACAACCGCAACCGCACCGCAGCAGCAGTGCGCCATGCGTTCAGCAAGTGCGGCGGCAACCTCGGTACCGACGGTTCGGTTGCGTATCTGTTCGAGCGCAAGGGGCAGATTTCCTTCGCACCCGGCGTCGATGAAGATGCGTTGATGGAAGCGGCCATGGAAGCCGATGCCGATGACGTGGTGACCAACGAAGACGGGTCCATCGACGTATTCACTTCGTTTGCCGGGTTCTATTCCGTGCGTAACGCGCTGGAAGCTGCGGGTTTCAAGGGCAATGACGCGGAAATCGTCATGCTGCCGACCACCAGCGCCGAGCTGGATCTGGAGGGCGCGGAAAAAGTCCTGAAGCTGATCGACATGCTCGAAGATCTGGATGACGTGCAGAACGTCTATTCCAACGCGGATATTCCGGAGTCGGTGGCTGCACAGCTCGGTTGACACGTCCCCTGTAGGAGCGAGCTCTGCTCGCGATAAAACCGAGAGCGGCGCGCTCATACAGGTGCTACGCATTATCGTTAACGACCATCGCGAGCAAGCTCGCTCCTACAAACCCGCAGGCGTTATGACTTTAATTCTTGGTATCGACCCCGGTTCGCGCATCACCGGTTATGGCGTGGTACGCGATACCGGACGTGGCTGCGAGTATGTGGCGTCGGGTTGCATCCGCACCGGGGCCGGCGAACTGCATGAGCGCCTGCAGATTGTCTATCGCGGGGTGCGGGAGATCATTCAGACCTACCGGCCAGTGACCATGGGCATCGAAAAAGTGTTCATGGCGCGCAACGCCGATTCTGCCCTGAAACTGGGGCAAGCCCGTGGTGCTGCCATTGTGGCGGGTGCGGAGGAAAGCCTGGAGATTGCCGAGTACACCGCGACCCAGGTCAAGCAGGCAGTGGTCGGCACCGGTGCCGCCAACAAGGAGCAGGTGCAAATGATGGTCATGCACATGCTGAAGCTGACCAGTAAACCGCAAATCGATGCTTCGGACGCCCTGGCCATTGCCATTTGTCATGCTCACACCCGTTCCAGCCTGTTGCCCCATGGCCTGGGGACGGCGCGCAGTCGTGGCGGGCGCCTGCGTCTCTGATAGCATCTGCAGTCAATTTTAGGGAATGAGGTGTTTGCGCCTGGGTAGTCGGCGCGAAATCCTCGTTCTGTCAGTCGCTGGCCTCGTGCTGGCCAACGCTCAAGGATCTGTAACGTGATTGGACGCTTGCGCGGCACACTGGCTGAGAAACAGCCGCCGCATCTGATTCTGGATGTAAACGGCCTGGGCTATGAACTTGAAGTGCCCATGACCACGCTTTATCGCTTGCCGTCGGTCGGTGAGCCACTGACGTTGCACACCCATTTGGTCGTACGCGAAGACGCGCAGTTACTCTATGGCTTCGTCGGCAAGCGCGAGCGAGACTTTTTTCGCGAGTTGATCCGTCTCAATGGCGTGGGTCCGAAACTGGCCCTGGCCCTTATGTCGAGCCTGGAAGTCGACGAACTGGTCCGTTGCGTGCAATCCCAGGACACCTCGGCGCTGACCAAGGTGCCGGGCGTGGGCAAGAAAACCGCCGAGCGTCTGCTGGTGGAACTCAAGGACCGCTTCAAGGCCTGGGAAACCGTGCCAAGCATGTTCGCCCTGGTACCGAACCAGCCGGACGGGCCCGCACCGGTCAATACCGCCGAGAATGACGCGGTCAGCGCGCTGATTTCCCTGGGCTACAGGCCGCAGGAAGCCAGCAAGGCGATTTCCGCGATCAAGGAGAAAGGCTTGAGCAGTGAAGACATGATTCGTCGTGCCCTGAAGGGAATGATCTAAGTGATTGAAGCTGATCGTCTGATCGCCGCCACGGGTGGTCCCCGTGACCGCGAGGAAGTCCAGGACCGGGCAATTCGTCCCGTCAGCCTGGCCGAATACATTGGCCAGCCGACCGTTCGCGAGCAAATGGAGTTGTTCATCCAGGCTGCCCGAGGGCGCAACGAATCCCTGGATCACACCTTGATTTTTGGTCCTCCGGGATTGGGTAAAACCACCCTGGCCAACATCATCGCCCAGGAAATGGGGGTTTCGATCAAAAGCACCTCGGGGCCGGTCCTTGAGCGTCCGGGTGACCTGGCGGCGCTGCTGACCAATCTCGAGCCGCACGACGTACTCTTTATCGACGAAATCCATCGCCTGTCGCCGATCGTCGAAGAGGTGCTGTACCCGGCGATGGAAGATTTCCAGCTCGACATCATGATCGGCGAAGGCCCGGCCGCGCGTTCGATCAAGCTCGACCTGCCGCCGTTCACCCTGGTCGGCGCGACGACGCGGGCGGGGATGTTGACCAACCCGTTGCGTGACCGTTTCGGGATCGTCCAACGCCTGGAGTTCTACAGCAACGCCGATCTGTCGACGATTGTCAGTCGCTCGGCGAGCATTCTTGGCTTGCCGCTGGACCCGGAGGGCGCCTTCGAAATCGCCCGGCGTGCCCGCGGTACGCCGCGGATCGCTAATCGCTTGCTGCGCCGGGTGCGGGACTTCGCGGAAGTTCGTGCCAAGGGCCATATCACCAAGCCGATTGCCGACCTGGCCCTGAACCTGCTGGACGTCGATGAGCGCGGCTTCGATCACCAGGATCGACGTCTGTTGCTGACCATGATCGAGAAGTTCGATGGCGGGCCGGTCGGGGTCGACAGTCTCGCCGCGGCCATCAGTGAAGAGCGCCACACCATTGAAGACGTGCTGGAACCCTACCTGATTCAGCAGGGCTACATCATGCGTACGCCACGGGGGCGAGTGGTGACGCGGCATGCGTACCTGCACTTCGGCTTAAACATTCCGTCACGATTGGGCGAGATGCCCGTGGTAGACGAGTTCCTCGATGCCGTGGACGATTAATTAACTTTTGCGGGCTGAATTTTCGGGCATTGTGCTGTCCTAGGACCGTACTTTCGCCAGAAAGCCGCAGAACATTGAAAAACAGTTGCCTGGCCGGATTGGCAACCCGAGGAGTAAGCACTAGAGTATGCGCGCGCAAAACGGGCTTGAGCCTTTCGCACATCGTTGTCGCGTTTATTACGAGGACACCGATGCGGGCGGCATCGTGTATTACGTCAATTACCTCAAGTTTATGGAACGGGCTCGAACCGAGCGGCTACGAGAGCTGGGCTTTGCCCAATCGCAGCTGGCAGGGGAGGACCTGTTGTTCGTCGTGCATTCCAGCGAAGCGCGCTACCACGCGCCGGCGCGACTGGATGACGAGCTGCTGGTAAGCGCTGAAGTAATCGAATTGAACCGTGCCAGCTTGCGCTTCAAGCAGCAGGTCAGGCGGGCCACGGATAATGCACTGCTCTGTGAAGGGCAGTTTCTGGTGGCCTGTGTGCGCACTGAAAGTTTAAAACCCCGGGCCATTCCCGAAGCTCTACGAGCGGCCTTTGCCGACGTGAGCGGCGCGGGTACACACTCAAAGCAGGAGATAAAGCGTGGAAGCTAACGTCGTCGACCATTCCTCCATGTGGAGCCTGGTCAGCAATGCCAGTATCGTGGTGCAACTGGTAATGCTGACCCTGGTAGCCGCATCGGTGACCTCATGGATCATGATCTTTCAGCGCAGCAACCTGCTGCGCGCCGGTCGACGCGCCCTGGAGAGCTTCGAAGAGCGCTTCTGGTCGGGTATCGACCTGTCCAAACTCTACCGTCAGGCGGGCAGCAACCCGGACCCGGATTCGGGTGTCGAGCAGATCTTCCGTGCCGGTTTCAAGGAATTCTCCCGTCTGCGCCAGCAGCCAGGCGTTGACCCCGAGGCGGTCATGGAAGGTGTGGCTCGTGCCATGCGCGTTGCCATTTCCCGTGAAGAAGAAAAGCTCGAGCAGAGCCTGCCGTTCCTGGCCACCGTCGGCTCTGTCAGCCCGTACATCGGTCTGTTCGGTACCGTCTGGGGCATCATGAACTCCTTCCGTGGCCTGGCGACTGCGCAACAAGCAACCCTGGCCACCGTGGCGCCAGGTATCGCCGAAGCCCTGATCGCCACTGCGATCGGTCTGTTCGCCGCCATTCCTGCCGTTATTGCCTACAACCGCTTCTCTGCTCGCAGCGAAACCCTGCTGAGCCGTTACTACACCTTCGCCGATGAATTCCAGGCGATCCTGCACCGCAAAGTGCACACCAGCGAAGAATAAGCAGGTAATTTCCAATGGCTTTAATCGCTCGAGCTCGACACAAGCGCAAGCCGGTCGCCGAGATGAACGTGGTGCCTTACATCGACGTGATGTTGGTGCTGCTGGTCATCTTCATGGTGACCGCGCCGATGCTCAACCAGGGCGTGAAAGTTGATCTGCCGAAGGTTTCCAGCGAAGCCTTGCCGCAGGACAACAACACCCAGGTCCTGACCATTTCGATCAAGGCTGACAAGACCTACTACTGGAACCTTGGCAGCGAAGTCGACACAGAGAAGCAACAAGATCGCGCCATGACCCTGCCGCAGATGACTGACGCGGTGACCAAGATCATTCGCGTCGGCAACGAAGGCGGCAAGCGTACCCAGGTCTTCATTCGCGGCGACAAGAGCGTCGACTATGGTTCCGTGATGGGCGCCATGGGCGGGTTGCAGAAAGCCGGGGTCGGTAATGTTGGCTTGATTACCGAGGCGCCCTGATGCAGCAACAGCGAGAGCCGTCCGCCTCGGAAAGCTACTTCTGGCCTAGTGTCTGGGCGATTGGCTTGCACGTGCTGGTGTTCGGCATGCTGTTCGTCAGTTTTGCCTTCACACCGGAGCTGCCGCCGGCCAAGCCGATTGTTCAGGCAACCCTGTACCAGCTGAAATCGAAAAGTCAGGCAACCACCCAGACCAATCAGAAGATTGCGGGTGAGGCGAAGAAATCCGCTGCACGCCAGACCGAAGAAGAACAGCTGGAACAGAAGAAGGTCGAGCAGGAAGCAGTGAAGGCTGCGGAACAAAAGAAAGAAGAAGCGGCTCAAAAGGCCGAGGAAGCCAAGAAGGCCGACGAGTCCAAGAAAGCGGAAGAGGCGAAAAAGGCTGATGAAGCCAAGAAAGCCGACGACGCGAAAAAGGCCGCCGAAGCCAAGAAGGCAGAAGAGAAACAATTGGCTGATATAGCCAAGAAGAAAGCGGAAGAAGAAGCCAAGAAGGCTGCTGAAGAAGAGGCCAAGAAAGCGGCCGCTGAAGAAGCGAAGAAAAAGATCGTCGAAGACGCGAAGAAGAAAGCCGCGGAAGACGCCAAGAAGAAAGCTGAAGCTGAAGAGGCGAAGAAGAAAGTCGCCGAAGAAGCGAAGAAGAAAGCTGCTGCCGATGCTGCGAAGAAGAAAGCGCAGGATGCGGCACGTAAATCCGCCGAAGACAAAAAGGCTCAGGCCCTGGCAGATTTGCTTTCCGACACGCCGCAGCGTCAGCAGGCCTTGGCGGATGAGCAGGGCGACGAAGTCGCCGGCAATTTCGATGACCTGATTCGAGTGCGAGCAGCGGAAGGCTGGGCTCGTCCACCTTCGGCCCGCAAAGGCATGACGGTCCAGTTGCAAATCGGCATGTTGCCGGACGGTACGGTGACTTCGGTCAGCGTGCTCAAGTCCAGTGGCGACGGTCCGTTTGACGCGTCGGCTGTAGCGGCAGTGAAGAATATTGGACGTTTGACAGAAATGCAGGGAATGAAGCCGAGTGATTTCGCTCCGTATCGTTCATTCAAGATGACATTCACACCTGAGGATCTATCCCCGTGAGAAACCTCCTTCGAGGAATGCTGGTCGTGATCTGCTGCATGGCAGGGATCGCGATGGCAGATGAGAAAAACATTCTGGTCACCAGCGGCAGTGACCGGGCGACCCCGATCGCAGTCGTACCGTTCGGCTTCCAGGGCGGCAGCGTGCTGCCGGACGACATGGCTGAAATCATCGGTAACGACCTGCGCAACTCGGGTTACTACTCGCCTATTCCAAAGCAGAACATGATCAGCCAGCCAAGCCAGGCCAGCGAAATCATCTTCCGTGACTTCAAGGCGCTGGGTGCCCAGTACGTCATGGTCGGCAGTATTGTTCCGGCGGGCGGTCGCCTGCAGGTTCAATACGCACTGTTCAACGTCGCTACCGAGCAGCAAGTGCTGACCGGCAGCGTGTCGGGCGGCGTCGATCAGCTGCGCGACATGTCGCACTACATCTCCGATCAGTCGTTCGAAAAACTCACCGGTATCAAAGGTGCGTTCTCGACTCGCCTGCTGTACGTGACGGCCGAGCGTTTCTCCGAGAAGAACACTCGCTACACGCTGCAACGTTCGGACTATGACGGTGCCCGCGCCGTGACCCTGTTGCAATCGCGCGAGCCGATCCTGTCGCCGCGCTTCGCTCCGGATGGCAAGCGCATCGCCTACGTCTCGTTCGAGCAGAAGCGTCCGCGCATTTTCATGCAGAACATCGACACCGGTCGCCGTGAACAGATCACCAACTTCGAAGGCCTGAACGGTGCGCCAGCCTGGTCGCCGGATGGCAATCGCCTGGCATTCGTCTTGTCCAAAGATGGCAACCCGGACATCTATGTGATGAACCTGGGTTCGCGTCAGATCAGTCGCGTCACCAACGGCCAGGGCATCAACACCGAACCGTTCTGGGGCAAGGATGGTTCGACCATCTACTTCACCTCCGACCGTGGCGGCAAACCGCAGATCTACAAAACCAGCGTGGGTGGTGGCGGTGCCGAGCGTGTGACTTTCGTCGGTAACTACAACGCCAACCCTAAACTGTCGGCTGACGAAAAGACCCTGGTGATGATCCACCGCCAGGACGGATTCACCAATTTCAAGGTGGCGGCTCAGGATTTGCAGCGCGGTAGTGTAAAGATCCTCACTGATAGCACTCTGGACGAGTCGCCTACTGTTGCGCCCAACGGCACCATGGTAATCTACGCCACCCGCCAGCAGGGCCGGGGAGTCTTGATGCTCGTGTCCATCAATGGACGCGTAAGGCTCCCGCTTCCTACCGCACAAGGCGAAGTCAGAGAACCTTCCTGGTCCCCTTACCTGAACTGACGCGGCGCTTTACGTTTTACTTAACACACTGGGGTTCATTAGGAGTTTCACGATGGAAATGCTGAAGTTTGGTAAATTTGCTGCGCTGGCTCTGGCCATGGCTGTAGCTGTAGGTTGCTCGTCCAAAGGCGGCGACAATGCCGGTGAAGGCGCGGTAGATCCAAACGCTGGTTACGGCGCAAACACTGGTGCAGTTGACGGCTCCCTGAGCGAAGAAGCTGCTCTGCGCGCAATCACCACTTTCTACTTCGAATACGACAGCTCGGACCTGAAGCCAGAAGCCATGCGCGCTCTGGACGTTCACGCCAAAGACCTGAAAGCAAACGGCGCTCGCGTTGTTCTGGAAGGCAACACCGACGAACGTGGTACTCGTGAGTACAACATGGCACTGGGCGAGCGTCGTGCGAAAGCCGTTCAACGCTACCTGGTACTGCAAGGTGTTTCCCCAGCTCAGCTGGAACTGGTTTCCTACGGCGAAGAGCGTCCAGTTGCTACCGGCAACGACGAGCAGTCCTGGGCTCAAAACCGTCGCGTCGAACTGCGTAAGTAATTCGTCATGCGAACGTGCCGTCGTGCTGTAACTGTTCTGGCTCTCAGTCTCGCACCGCTTGCGGTGTGGGCTGAGGTTCCTGTGGTCGATAATGACTCCGGCTATAACAATAGCGGGAGCAGTTATCCGCCTGCGGGTTACGGTACGAACGGCGCCTATGCCGGGGGAGGGGTTTCGGCCCCTGTCTCGGCACAGGGCCAGCTGTTCAACCAACTGCAACAAATGCAGGATCAGATCTCGCGCCAACAGGGTGTGATTGAAGAACTGCAAAATGATGTAACGCGCATGAAGCAAGAGAGCCTGGAGCGATATCAGGATCTTGATCGGCGCATAGGATCCGGCGTTGCACCAGCCGCGACTTCCGATAATTCTTCCACCGGTGGCGATTTGAATGCCCCCGGTGCAGCAGCAGGCGCAGCCGCCGGTGCAGGAGCGGCAGCCGCTCAAGCACCCGCCGCGGGCAGCGAGCCGGCAGACCCGGCGAAGGAAAAGCTCTACTACGACGCAGCCTTCGACCTGATCAAGGCCAAGGATTTCGACAAGGCCAGCCAGGCTTTCGCCGCATTCTTGCGCAAATATCCGAATAGCCAATACGCGGGCAATGCCCAGTACTGGTTGGGTGAAGTGAACCTGGCCAAAGGTGATCTGCAAGGTGCAGGTCAGGCGTTTGCCAAGGTTTCACAGCTTTACCCGAAGCACGCCAAAGTACCTGATTCGCTGTACAAGCTCGCTGATGTAGAGCGCCGCCTCGGTCATACCGACCGGGTC
Source organism: Pseudomonas sp. G(2018) (assembly GCF_005502415.1). Lineage (NCBI taxonomy): Bacteria > Pseudomonadati > Pseudomonadota > Gammaproteobacteria > Pseudomonadales > Pseudomonadaceae > Pseudomonas > Pseudomonas sp. G(2018). Next base: position 349,419 of record NZ_SCOO01000001.1, read on the forward strand.
AAAGGCATTCTGCAGCAGGTGGTTTCCCAATATCCGGGTACTTCCGCCGCTCAGTTGGCACAGCGTGATCTGCAAAAAATGTAAGGGCTGCTTGACCTGTTTCGAAGAAACCCGCGCTTGTCGCGGGTTTTTTGTTAGAATTCATCCCCTTTTTTCTGAAACACGCTTTTTGGGATCTGCGCATTGCCGGGGTTCCTTGAAGTGCCTGACGGAGGCGGACAGCCTGTTTAGCTGTTACGCCCGTGGCGACTATGCAAGACACATTGAGAATCACCGAAGTTTTCTACTCGTTGCAGGGTGAAACTCGGACTGCCGGCCTGCCCACGGTTTTTGTGCGCCTGACCGGTTGCCCGTTGCGTTGCCAATACTGCGACAGCGCCTACGCCTTCACCGGCGGAACCATTCGCACGCTCGACGATATCCTTGAGCAAGTGGCAGGGTTCCGTCCGCGCTATGTCTGTGTCACGGGCGGCGAGCCCCTGGCGCAACCCAACGCCATTCCATTGCTCAAGCGGTTGTGTGACGCCGGTTACGAAGTGTCACTGGAAACCAGTGGTTCTATCGATATCTCGGCCGTGGATCCTCGGGTCAGTCGTGTCGTCGACCTGAAGACTCCAGGTTCGAAGGAAGCACATCGCAATCGTTACGAAAACATTGAACTGCTCACGTCCAACGATCAGGTGAAATTTGTCATCTGCTCGCGGGAAGACTATGACTGGTCCGTTTCCAAGCTGATCCAGTACGGTCTGGACCAGCGCGCCGGCGAAGTCCTGTTCTCACCAAGTCATCACGACCTCAATGCTCGGGATCTGGCTGACTGGGTGGTGGCGGACAATCTGCCAGTTCGCCTGCAATTGCAGCTGCATAAATATCTTTGGAATGACGAGCCGGGGCGCTGATATGACGGAACAATTGAACACTGTGGAAAAACGTGCGGTCATCCTCCTGTCCGGTGGCCTGGATTCGGCAACCGTCGTGGCCATGGCTCGCGCTGAAGGCTACAGCTGCTACACCATGAGTTTCGACTATGGTCAGCGTTCCCACGCCGAGCTGTATGCCGCTGAGCGTGTCGCCCGTGACTTGGGTGTGGTCGAGCACAAGGTGATCGGTCTGAACCTGAACGGCATCGGCGGCTCGGCGCTGACCGACAGCAGTATCGACGTGCCGGAGGTTGCAGGGGAGGGCATCCCGGTGACTTACGTGCCGGCACGCAACACGGTGTTCCTGTCGCTGGCGTTGGGGTGGGCCGAAGTGCTGGGCGCGCGTGACATCTTTATCGGTGTGAACGCTGTCGACTACTCCGGTTACCCTGACTGCCGTCCAGAGTTCGTCGAGGCCTTCGAGCGCATGGCTAATCTGGCAACCAAGGCCGGTGTTGAAGGGCAGGGCTTCCGTATTCAGGCACCCCTGCAAAACCTGAGCAAGGCACAGATTGTCCAGGCAGGTGTAAAGCTTGGCGTGGACTACGGCCTGACCGTTTCCTGCTATCAAGCTGATGACGATGGGCGTGCCTGCGGCAAATGCGACAGCTGCCGCCTGCGTGCGGAAGGCTTTGCGGCGGCCGGAATCAGCGATCCAACACCTTATTTTTGATTTATTTCAAAATAGGTGTTGAATAGTCCTTAAAAATCAGTATTATACGCGCCACCACACAGCGGGTCGTTAGCTCAGTTGGTAGAGCAGTTGGCTTTTAACCAATTGGTCGTAGGTTCGAATCCCACACGACCCACCATTTTCAAGCTGTTTTAAAAGTCTGGAAGGCCCACGAAAGTGAGGATTTCCGGATTTTTTTTTGCCCGCGATTTATGCCCGCCCGATTCCCGGGCTGCACTGCATGACACAGATCAGAATCATCTTTTGCATCCACGGGATATTCTGTAGCCTTGCGCAGCTTCAACGCTGTCCGTGCCTGATCAATACCCACTTTCCCGGCGGTACCCTGTTGGGTCCGGAGCCGGGTGTATACTCGACTTTCGCGCGAATGCGCCTGCAGGTCTTGCGAACATGACGCAGATTTCCGAACGCCTTCTGGTTCAAGCCCACCTCGACGCCAAGCAGCCCAAGCCGCTGACAGCCGATGAGGAGGCTTATTATCGTTCTGCCATCGCTGCCGAGCTCAAGGCTCAGGACGCAGTGCTGGTTGCTCACTTTTATTGCGATCCGATCATTCAGGCCCTGGCCGAAGAAACCGGTGGCTGCGTTTCCGACTCGCTGGAAATGGCCCGCTTCGGCAATGCTCATCCGGCCAAGACCGTGGTGGTCGCCGGGGTCAAGTTCATGGGCGAGACGGCCAAGATCCTCAACCCCGAAAAACGCATCCTGATGCCGACGCTGGAAGCCACGTGCTCGCTGGACCTGGGCTGCCCGGTCGACGAGTTTTCCGCGTTCTGCGACCAGCATCCCGAGCGTACGGTGGTGGTCTATGCCAATACATCGGCGGCGGTAAAAGCGCGGGCTGACTGGGTGGTGACGTCGAGCTGCGCGCTGGAGATCGTGGAAAGCCTGATGGACAACGGCGAAACCATTATCTGGGGGCCGGACAAGCATCTTGGGACTTACATTCAGCGCCAGACCGGTGCCGACATGCTGCTGTGGGACGGGGCTTGCATCGTTCACGAAGAGTTCAAGTCCAAGCAGCTCGAGGACATGAAGGCGCTGTATCCCGATGCGGCGATCCTGGTGCATCCAGAGTCGCCCACTTCGGTGATCGAGCTGGCAGACGCTGTGGGTTCCACCAGCCAGTTGATCGCGGCAGCACAGACCCTGCCGAACAAAACCCTGATTGTTGCCACCGACCGCGGCATCTTCTACAAGATGCAGCAGTTGTGCCCGGACAAGGTGTTTATCGAAGCGCCAACCGCCGGTAACGGTGCTGCGTGCCGCAGTTGCGCACACTGCCCGTGGATGGCGATGAACACGCTTGAGCGCACGCTGAAGAGCTTGAAAGAGGGGACTAACGAGATCTTTGTCGATCCTGCGCTGATTCCCCAGGCCATTCGGCCGCTCAAGCGTATGTTGGATTTCACCCAGGCGGCGCGGATGAAGTTGGCTGGTAACGCTTAAGAGCGAAAATCAAAAGATCGCAGTCTTCGGCAGCTCGTACAGGTGTAGACATAACCCTGTAGGAGCTGTCGAAGGCTGCGATCTTTTTTGTGGGCGCTACTTTTGTTTTTTCGGAATCCGCACCAGCTGGGTGTTGGAGTACATGTCGTGCCAGCTGCGCTTCTGCTTGTCGAACAGCGACCAGATGAATCCGAGGCCCACGCACAGCAGCGAAGCGATCGACACCACGAAGCGCAGCAGCGCTTGCCACAGGCTGATGGAGGAGCCATCGGCATTCTGTACGCGAATGCACCAGACCTGCATGCCCAGGGTTTGGCCTGAGTGGGTCCAGAACTTGGCGAAGAAGCCAAACAGAACGAACAGCAGTACGGTCGAGAGCAGCGGGTCGCCGTCGAGCGCTCCGGCCTCTGTGAGCGCGCGCATTTTTTCTTCACCGATGATCGCCATCTGAATCATCTTGTAGGCGCCGCTGGTCACGATCAGCAGGGCGGTGCACAGCAGGAAGTCATAGAACATCGCCGCCAGACGACGACCCAGGCCAGCGGCAGGAAATTCGCCCTGGGGTTTCAGCAGGTGTTTCGACATGACGGCACTCAAAGGGAAAAAAGAAGCCATTTTACGGATTTACGCGCACAAAAAAGCCCCTGATGTCAGCATCAGGGGCTTTTTCGTAACAGAAGATTAGCCTTCTGCTTGTACCTCGTCAGCCTGCATGCCTTTCTGGCCTTGCACAGCGATGAAGGTCACTTTCTGGCCTTCTTTCAGGCTCTTGAAACCGTTGCCCTGAATAGCGCGGAAATGCACGAACAGATCCGGACCGCTTTCTGGAGTGATAAAACCAAAACCTTTCTCGTCGTTAAACCACTTGACGGTACCGCTCTGACGTTGGGACATTTCTTATTTCCTTTGACGCTAAAATTAATGACAGTCTCTTTCTCATGAAAGAGTACTGGGGCTGGTTGCAGGAGAGTAAGAAGACGTCGAACGGGATGTAGCTAACTTGGTGGCTACTGCCCAGGTCACGATTCCAAGCGACCCATGCAAACACAGTGAACAAACTCTACGCCAACTATGGGAGAAAAAACAAGCCCCTGCGAAGCCCCCGGATTTCCTCAGGTTGCTGGCAGTTCGCAGACCATGCGGCGGCTTATTCGTTCCGCTTGTTCAATTGTTTTCGAACGTTATAAGCAAAGTTCATAATCGAAGCTTAGAGCCAAACGATGCACTCTTTTATGGCGGTTGCGTTACACATTAGTGCATTGTTAACGCAACCGCGTTACTTATAGGAACAATCAATCAGCCGCGATAGTAGCGTTGCGGAACAAATGGCATTTTGCTTACAAGCAAAGGAACCTTTTTCCCACGAACAATCGCCCATACTGGAGTATCGAGAGCGATATAAGCGCTGTCGACATAACCCATCGCCAAAGGACCGCCCAAGGTCGGCCCGAAACCGCCGCTGCAGACGCTGCCGATGATCTCGCCCGCTTCGTTGACAATCTCTGCACCTTCGCGCACCGGAGTACGTTCCTGAGGCAGCAGGCCGATACGCTTGCGGCTGACACCGCCCTGTTGCTGGGCGAATACGTTTTCAGCGCCAGGGAAACCGCCGGCACGCGCACCCTCGGCACGACGAGGCTTGGAGATAGCCCACAACAGGCTGGCTTCGATCGGGGTGGTGTCAGTGTTCATGTCGTGGCCGTACAGGCACAGGCCGGCTTCCAGGCGCAGCGAGTCGCGCGCGCCAAGGCCGATGGCTTCCACTTCCGGTTCCGCCAGCAGGGCGCGGGCGAGGGCTTCGGCGCTGGCGGCCGGCACGGAGATTTCGAAACCGTCTTCACCGGTGTAGCCCGAGCGGCTAACAAAGCAGTCAACGCCCAGCAATTGCACACGGGCGAACTGCATGAACGTCATTTTCGCCACTTCCGGAGCCAGGCGCGCCAGCACGGTGACCGCCGCCGGACCTTGCAGGGCCAGCAGGGCGCGCTCTTCGAACAACGGTTCGATACTGCATTGTTCGCCAATGTGTTTGCGCAGGTGTGCCAGGTCCTGGTCCTTGCAGGCTGCGTTGACCACCAGGAACAATTCGTCGTTACCCAGGTTGGCGACCATCAGGTCATCGAGGATGCCACCGGTCTCGTTGGTGAACATCGCATAGCGCTGCATGCCCACCGGCAGGTCGATGATATCCACTGGCACCAGGGTCTCCAGAGCCTTGGCGGCATTGGCGCCGGTCAGACGGATCTGGCCCATGTGCGAAACATCGAACAGCCCGGCCTGATCGCGGGTGTGCTGGTGTTCTTTCATCACGCCCAGCGGGTATTGCACGGGCATGTCATAGCCGGCGAATGGCACCATGCGTGCGCCCAGTTCGATGTGCAGTGCGTGCAACGGGGTTTTCAACAGTTGTTCGGTGGACATATTCAGCTCCTGAAAAAGTGTGCAGTGTGCGTAAGCCCATCAGCACTCGATAATGTTGACCGCCAAACCGCCTCGGGCGGTTTCCTTGTATTTGCTTTTCATGTCGGCGCCGGTCTGGCGCATGGTGCGGATGACCTTGTCGAGGGAGACGAAATGCTGTCCGTCGCCACGCATGGCCATGCGCACCGCATTGATGGCCTTGACCGAACCCATGGCGTTGCGCTCGATGCAAGGCACTTGCACCAGTCCGCCGATCGGGTCGCAGGTCAGGCCCAGGTTGTGTTCCATGCCGATTTCCGCGGCGTTTTCCACTTGTTGCACCGTGCCGCCGAGGACTTCGCACAAGGCCCCGGCCGCCATGGAACACGCCACGCCAACCTCACCTTGGCAGCCGACTTCGGCGCCGGAAATCGAGGCGTTTTCCTTGTACAGAATGCCAATGGCCGCGGCGGTCAGCAGAAAGCGCACCACCCCGTCTTCGTTCGCTGTGGGAATGAAACGCATGTAGTAATGCAGCACCGCCGGAATGATCCCGGCCGCACCGTTGGTGGGCGCCGTAACCACGCGCCCGCCATTGGCGTTTTCTTCGTTGACGGCCAGGGCGTAGAGGTTGACCCAGTCCAGAACCGACAGTGGATCGCGCAGGGATGATTCGGGGTTCTTGCACAGTTGCCGATACAGCGCAGCCGCCCGGCGCTTGACCTTCAAGCCACCGGGCAAAATGCCTTCGTTACGGCATCCAGCGGCAACGCAGTCCTGCATCACTTGCCAGATCTTCAACAGGCCGGCACGGGTTTCCGCTTCGGGGCGCCAGGCACTTTCGTTGGTCAGCATCACCTGGCTGATGGATAAGCCGTAGGTGGCGCAGTGACCGAGCAGTTCCTTGGCATTTTTGAAGGGAAAGGTCAGCGGGGTTGAGTCTTCGACGATGCGATCTGCACCGGCAGCGTCTTCATCGACGACAAAACCGCCGCCGACCGAGTAGTACTCGCGGCTGCGGATTTGCAAACCCGCCGCGTCGAATGCGCGAAAAATCATACCGTTGGGATGGTAGGCCAATGGTTTGCGGATCATCGCCAGGTGTTCTTTCTCGTTGAACGCAATGCTGTGTTCTCCGAGCAGGTTCAAGCGTCCGCTGCCACGAATGTCATGCAGGCGAGTGGCGACGGTTTCGGTGTCCACGGTATCCGGGTGTTCACCTTCCAGGCCCAGCAGCACAGCCTTGTCACTGCCGTGGCCCTTGCCGGTGGCACCGAGTGAACCATAGAGCTCGACCTTGACGCAGGTGGTCGCGGTCAGCAGGTTTTCTCGGCGCAGGCCCTCGGCGAAACGCGCGGCTGCGCGCATCGGGCCGACGGTGTGGGAACTGGAGGGGCCGATGCCAATTTTGAACAGGTCGAACACGCTTAGCGACATGGTTGGCCTCCGGGGGAGAAGTTGCAAGCGGCAAGCTACAAGCTACAAGCTGCAAGTCAGAGCCTGTTGGCTTTCAACTTGTAGCTTGCGGCTTGAAGCTAGTTGCTGCTTTAAGCGTAGCTTTCGATCGACGGGCAGGCGCAGACCAGGTTGCGATCACCGAACACGTTGTCGACGCGACCGACCGGCGGCCAGTATTTGCCTTCGATCAGCGAAGCGACCGGGTACACCGCTTGCTCGCGGCTGTACGGATGCGACCACTCGCCGACCAGCTCCGCCGCGGTGTGCGGGGCGTTTTTCAGCGGGTTGTCGTCCTTGTCCAGCGTGCCGTTTTCCACCGCGCGGATTTCCTCGCGGATGCGGATCATGGCGTCGCAGAAACGGTCCAGTTCTTCCTTGGATTCGCTTTCGGTCGGCTCGATCATCAGCGTGCCGGCCACCGGGAACGACATGGTAGGAGCGTGGAAGCCGAAGTCGATCAGGCGCTTGGCCACGTCATCGACGCTGATGCCGCTGCTGTCTTTCAGCGGACGCAGATCTAGGATGCACTCGTGCGCCACCAGGCCGTTGCTGCCGGTGTAGAGCACTGGGTAATGCTCTTCGAGGCGACGGGAGATGTAGTTGGCGTTGAGAATGGCCAGCTGCGAAGCGCGCTTCAGACCCGCGCCGCCCATCATGCGGATGTACATCCAGGTGATCGGCAGAATACTCGCGCTACCGAATGGCGCGGCGCATACCGCGCCTTCCTTGCGTGCCATTTGCGCGTGGCCCGGCAGGAATGGCGTCAGGTGCGATTTCACACCAATCGGGCCAACGCCCGGGCCGCCACCGCCGTGAGGGATGCAGAAGGTCTTGTGCAGGTTCAGGTGCGACACGTCGCCACCGAACTTGCCCGGGGCGCAGAGGCCGACCATGGCGTTCATGTTGGCGCCGTCGATGTACACCTGGCCGCCGTTGTCGTGAATGATGCCGCAGATTTCGCGGATGCCTTCTTCGAACACGCCGTGGGTCGACGGGTAGGTGATCATCAGCGCGGCGAGGTGTTCGCGGTGCTCGATAGCCTTGGCGCGCAGGTCTTCGATGTCGACGTTGCCCCGGGCATCGCACGCGGTGACCACTACGCGCATGCCGGCCATCTGGGCGGTGGCCGGGTTGGTGCCGTGGGCCGACGACGGGATCAGGCAGATGTCGCGGCGGTCTTCGCCACGGCTCTGGTGATAGGCGCGGATGGCCAGCAGGCCGGCGTACTCACCTTGCGAACCGGCGTTCGGTTGCAGCGAGATCGAATCGTAACCGGTGGCGGCGCAGAGCATTGCTTCCAGTTCATCGGTCAGTTGCTGGTAGCCGGCGCTCTGTTCGGCAGGGGCGAACGGGTGCAGGGCGCCGAACTCGGCCCAGGTCACCGGGATCATTTCGCTGGCGGCGTTGAGTTTCATGGTGCACGAACCCAGCGGGATCATGGTGCGGTCCAGCGCCAGATCCTTGTCCGCCAGTTTGCGCAGGTAGCGCATCAGCTCGGTTTCCGAGTGATAACGGTTGAACACCGGGTGGCTGAGGATCGGCGATTGGCGTACCAGTGCAACCGGGATGGTGCTTTGTACCGAGGCAGCGAGGGCGACGAAGTCCGGCAGGGTTTTGCCGTCGGCCAGCAGGCTCCACAGGGTTTCGACGTCGGCCTGGGTGCTGGTTTCGTCGAGGGACAGGCCCAGACGCTCGGCATCCACCACGCGCAGGTTGATCTGCTGAGCGCGAGCCTTGTCGTGCAACGCAGCCGTTTGCGCGCCGGTTTTAATGGTCAGCGTGTCGAAGAAGTTTTCCTGCTCGACGCTCAGACCCAGTGCGCTCAAGCCCTTGGCCAGAATCGCGGTGAGGTGATGCACACGGTTGGCGATCTGCGTCAGGCCTTTCGGACCGTGGTACACGGCGTACATGCTGGCGATGTTGGCCAGCAGCACTTGCGCGGTGCAGATGTTGCTGGTGGCCTTCTCGCGGCGGATGTGCTGTTCGCGGGTTTGCATGGCCAGGCGCAGCGCCGGCTTGCCAAAACGGTCCACGGACACACCGACCAGACGGCCCGGCATGTCGCGCTTGAACGCATCCTTGGTGGAGAAGTAGGCCGCGTGCGGGCCACCAAAGCCCAGCGGCACGCCGAAGCGTTGCGCGCTACCGATGGCCACGTCGGCGCCGAACTCGCCCGGCGGGGTCAGCACGGTCAGGGCCAGCAGGTCGGCGGCGACGGCAACCAGCGCGTTGGCGGCGTGGAAGCGTTCGGTCAGTTCGCGGTAGTCGAAGACGTCACCGTTGCTTGCCGGGTATTGCAGCAGGGCGCCGAAGAATGCGCTGACGTCAGTCAGTTCACGTTCATCGCCGACTACGACGTCGATACCCAGAGGCTCGGCACGGGTGCGCAATACGTCGAGGGTTTGCGGGTGGCAATGCACGGAGGCGAAGAACGCGTGGCTGCCCTTGTTCTTGCTCAGGCGTTTGCAGAAGGTCATGGCTTCGGCAGCGGCGGTGGCTTCGTCGAGCAGGGACGCGTTGGCGATCGGCAAGCCGGTGAGGTCGCTGATCAGAGTCTGGAAGTTCAGCAGCGCTTCAAGACGGCCTTGGGAAATTTCCGGCTGGTAAGGGGTGTAGGCCGTGTACCAGGCCGGGTTTTCCAGCAGGTTGCGCAGGATCGGCGACGGTGTGTGGGTGCCGTAGTAGCCCTGGCCGATGAAGGTCTTGAACAGCTGGTTCTTGCTGGCGATGGACTTGATCAACGCCAGGGCGTCGGCTTCGCTCAGGCCGTCTTCGAGGCCGAGGACGCTGGTGCCCTTGATGCTGTCCGGGATGACGCTGGCGCTCAGGGCTTCCAGGGAGTCGAAACCGAGGCTGTTGAGCATCGCTTGCTCGTCGCCGGCGCGCGGGCCGATGTGACGGGCGATGAATTCGTTGGCGGTACTGATGTTTACAACGGCAGGATTCACTTGAGTCATGTCAACGTTCCTCAGGCTTCGGCTTGGGCTTTGATCAGGCGGTCGTAGGCGTCCTGATCCAGCAGTTTGGCGACAGCCGAGTCGTCAGCCGGTTTGAAACGGAAGAACCAGCCTTCACCCAGCGGGTCTTCGTTGACCAGTTCCGGGCTGCTGTCCAGCGCCGGGTTCACTTCCACTACTTCTCCGTCCAGTGGCATGTACACGCCGCTGGCCGCTTTTACCGATTCCACGGTGGCTGCTTCAGCGCCTTTTTCGTAGGACTGCAGCTCAGGCAGTTGTACGAAAACCACGTCGCCCAGCGCGTTCTGTGCGAACGCGGTGATACCGACTGTGACAGTGCCGTCAGCTTCGGTGCGCAGCCATTCGTGATCTTCAGTAAAACGCAATTCGCTCATGGAAAACTCCTAAGGGGCCAGACTCGTCTGGTGGACGCGATTGAATGCTTGGGCAATTGCCCTGATTTATGAGTGGTGATTAAGCAAAAAAGCGGCCAATGTTATTTTATTGTTTTAAATCAATGGCTTAGGTGATTTTTTGAGGAGTGGTCATTTGCTGCCTGTAGCGAAATCGCTACAGGCATGGGTCAAGAAAAAAGCTGAAGTGGATCAAAGCCTTGCAGGACAGTGGTTGGAGAGGGGTGTAGCGATATCGTTCCGCTGTAGCGCTTTCAGTACAGGTGGAGGTCGTTTTTAGAGTGAAATTTACGGGTCAAACTCAAAACCTGTGGGAGCCAGCCTGCTGGCGATAGGGCCATCACATTCAACATCTTTGTTGTCTGTGAAACTGCTATCGCCAGCAGGCTGGCTCCCACAGTAGATTTTTGTTGGCTGGGAGAGGTGTTTCAACTGTAAGGATTACGGCTTATTGGGAATGCCGTACTTGCGCAACCGATGGGCGATTGCGGTGTGTGAGGTTTGCAGGCGGCTGGCCAGTTGGCGGGTCGAGGGGTAGCTGACGTAGAGTTTTTCCAGCAGGGTTTTCTCGAACTCGTCCATCGCCTGTTCCAGGCTGTCGACGTCGTGGTCGCTCTGGCGCGCTACCGAGGTGCCGGCAATGTCGAGGTCGCCGATGTCCACCAGGCTGCTTTCGCAAATGGCCGCCGCGCGGAAAATCACGTTTTGCAGCTGACGCACGTTGCCCGGCCAGCGGTTGCCCAGCAGGGCCGGATAAGTGCCCGGCGCCAGGCGACAGACCGGGCGCTGGATCTGCGCGCAGGCTTGCTGCATGAAGTAGCGAGCCAGCAGCAGAATGTCCTGGCCGCGCTCGCGCAGCGGTGGGACTTCGACGTTGAGGACATTAAGGCGGTAAAACAGGTCTTCGCGAAACTGCCCTTCACTGACCATTTTTTCCAGGTTGCGGTGGGTCGCGCTGAGAATGCGTACGTTGACCTTCACTTCGCGATCGCCGCCCACTCGCCGGAAACTGCCATCGTTGAGGAAACGCAACAACTTGGCCTGCAAGTACGGTGACATTTCGCCGATTTCATCGAGGAATACCGTGCCCTGGTTGGCTAGTTCCATCAGTCCTGGCTTACCGCCCCGTTGTGCGCCGGTGAAGGCGCCGGGGGCGTAGCCGAACAGTTCGCTTTCGGCGAGGTTCTCCGGCAATGCCGCACAGTTCAACGCCAGAAACGGTGAGTTGTGCCGCGCACTGATGGCGTGACAGGCCCGGGCCACCAGTTCCTTGCCGGTGCCGGTTTCACCCTGGATCAACAGCGGTGCATCGAGGGCCGCCACCCGTTGCGCGCGAACCTTGAGCGTGCGGATCACCGGCGATTCGCCCAGTAGCGCGTCAAAACCTTCGGCATGATCATGGTGCAACGCCGACAGGCGTTCGCCGATGCGGTTCGGTTGATACAGGGTCAGCAGGGCGCCGGCGTCGGTGATCGGTGTAGCGTCGAGCAACAACGTCTGGCCATTGACGGTGATTTCCCGCAGTGGCAGGCGAAAGCCGTGTTCGAGCAGGGTGTCGAGCAGCGCCGGGTCGGCGAACAGATCGGCGACGCTTTCACCGGCCGGTTCTCGGCCATACAGGGCAATCAGTGCGGGATTGCCCAGCAGCACCTTGCCGGCACTGTCTAAAGCCAGCACCGGATCGGTCATGGCCGCGAGCAGTGCATCGAGCTGCAAGTGCCGGCGCTGGCCCGGCAGGATATCGACCACCGTCATCGCCTGCACGCCACGCACGCTGAGCAACGCATCACGCAGTTCTTCAAGGACGTCCGGGCTCAGGGTCGGCGCGTCGATATAGACGTTGGGCGGAATCATTTCCACCGCATCCAGATTGAGATTGCGCCCACCGAGCAAGGCCAGGACTTCCTGGGTAATACCGACGCGGTCGATGAAGCTGACGTGGATACGCATGGGGCGGTTTCAGGTTCTGGAGTGCGGAGGGTGGCAAGTATGCCTTGGGGCGGGCGATTGGTGAAATCCCTGTGGGAGCGAGCAGGCTCGCTCCCACAAAGGATAATCTGGTCACATTGATCAATTTGAGGGACCGCCATGAAGTTGTTGCTTGCGTTTCAACCACCCTACGACTGGCCGGCGATGCTCGGCTTCTTGTCGGCGCGGGCGATTGCCGGAATGGAAGAGGTGATCGACGGCGTTTACTCGCGCAGCATTGGCTTGAAGGGCGTTCATGGCAGCCTGTCGATCAAACAGGCGACAACGGACTCACTGGAGCTGGCCCTCGATTTTCCCGACCCGACAGCCGTGCCCGAGATCGTTGCGCGAGTGCGGCGGATGTTTGATCTGGATGCCGATCTGACCAGGATCCATCGACATCTGGCGGTTGATCCGCTGCTGGCGCGATTGATTGCCGAGCGCCCGGGGCTGCGCGTGCCGGGGACGTGGGACGGACTGGAACTGGCGATTCGCGCGGTGTTGGGACAGCAGATTACGGTAGGGGCGGCAATCAAGCTCGCCGGGAAACTGGTGGCGCAATATGGCGTGCCACTGACCTCGCCGCGAGGTGGCGTGAGCCATGTCTTTCCCGAGGCCGCGGTGTTGGCGGCGGCGGACCTGGCGACTCTTGGAATGCCGAAAAGCCGTGGCTGCACGTTGTCGGGCGTGGCTCAGGCATTGCTGGATGATCCGCTGTTGTTCGAGCCCGGTCGGCAGGGTGGCGTGGCGCGGTTGCTGGCGTTGTATGGGATTGGTGACTGGACGGCGCAGTACATTGCATTGCGGCAATTGCGCGAGATGGATGGGTTTCCGACGGGGGACGTGGGGCTGATCAATGCCTTGGCGGCGCTTGAGGGGGAGGCGGTGACGGCGCGGCAGCTGTTGGTGCGGGCTGAGGGGTGGAGGCCGTTTCGGGGGTATGCGGCGCAGTTGCTTTGGACTTCGTTGAGTCGTTCTGACTGATTGATCCAATTTTCGTGTCAACTGTTCTGACGCCATCGCGGGCAAGCCCGCTCCCACAGGTTCAGCGCCGAAGTTGTGGGAGCGGGCTTGCCCGCGATGGCGATGTAAAAATTACCACCACTGCGCGCGATGGGAACCCAATTCAGTGGCTGCAATCGCCCACTGCAATGGCGTACCGGTGATCTTCAGTGGCACATGCAACCGATGCGCCGGCCCCCAGGGAGTCTGTTCGACCAGCATGCCCTGATCGCTTTCTTCCTCCGCCTGTAGCGGCTGCGCGATACCGGGTCCAGTCTCGATCAACAACTTCGCCGTTCGCGCCAACGACAACCGCGCCGACCCACTGCGCCCACTGCGCCAGCGCTCGGCCAATAACTGAATCACGCTGGCCGCCATCAGATACCCGGTGGCGTGATCGAGGGCTTGCAACGGCAAGGGCGTCGGTTTATCCGCCTGCTTCCAATGCATGCCGGCTTCGGCAATGCCGCTGCTCATCTGTACCAGACTGTCGAAGCCGCGACGGTTCAGCCACGGGCCGCTCCAGCCGTAGGCATTGAGGCTTGCGTCGATCAGGCCGGGAGCCAGTTTCTGCCGCTCAGTTGCACCGTAACCCAGGCGCTCCAGAGCATCGGCGCGGTAGCCGTGCAGAATGATATCGGCGCCCTTGAGCAGGCTTTCGAATACGCGGCGATCGGCGTTGTCATGCAAGTCCAGGCGTGCGCAGCGCTTGCCCAAGGTCATTTCCGGCACCACGCCCGGTTCGTTCCAGGTCGGTGGGTCGATGCGCAAGACGTCGGCGCCAAGGCCCGCGAGAAAACGGCTGGCGACGGGGCCGGCGAGTACGCGGGTCAGATCCAGCACCTTGATCCCGGCCAGCGGTTGCGCCACCGAACCCTGCCACGGTGTGCCGTTGTGACTGCTGTGATGGCCGAACTGAATCAGCGCTTCGGCGTTCACGGCCTGACCTTGTGGATGGGCCTGCCACTGTGCCCAGCTGCGCATTTCGGCGGCACAGCCTCCGGCGTCGACCACGGCCTGCTCCAGATCGCGCTTGGCCCATTGCGCCACCTTGCTTGCCATCGCCGCACGGTCGGCACAGGCGCCAAGCACCGATTCGGCCGCGGCGCGGTGATGGGGGGCATTGGTGTGCAGGCGAATCCAGCCATCTTTGGCGGCATAGTCACCGGCGATCGGGTCCCACAATGGTGGGACGCTCCAACCTACAGGCCGGATCGAACTGGAGAACCAGAACGAGGCCAGGCGCCGATCGACTTCAAGATCGGGCAAGCGTCCGGTTTGTTGGTGCAGCAATTGGCTGATGGTTTGGCCCGCGGCGGCGATACTGGCGCAGGCCAGGTCGGTGACGGCAAACGCCGAGGGCAGGGCGCCCGTAGAGGTGAAAGGGATTGGCGAATGCGGCAAGCCGAGTGCGGCTTGAATGGACGTGAGTAAATCAGTCATCGAAGGCCCTCCGGAGCGAGAGCCCGAGCATAGATCAAAAAGCCTGTGCAGCAGATGAAAAACCTGTGTGCAAGCCTGCTCGCGAAAGCGGTCTGTCAGTCAACATTCATGTTGAGGGTCAGTCCGTCTTCGCGAGCAGGCTCGCTCCCACAGGGGATTTGCGATGGGATGACTACACCCGGAACTGATCCATCAGTTTCATCTGGTGGGTGGTCAGGTTGTTGAGCTGGCTGCTGATCTGCGCCGATTCGGTGGCTTGTCCGGTCAGGGTTTCGGTCACGGTGCGGATCGCCGAGACGTTGCGGTTGACCTCTTCGGCCACGGCGCTCTGTTGTTCGGCGGCGCTGGCGATTTGCAGGTTCATGTCGCTGATCACAGTGACCGCGTCGCTGATCTTGCTCAAGGCCTGGACCGCTTGCTGGATCTGTCCGGCATTGCTGTGGGCCTGGGTCTGGCTCGAATGCATGGTGGCGACCACGCCGCGGGTGCCGCTCTGGATGCGTTCGATCACCAGGCGAATTTCTTCCACCGAATCCTGGGTACGTTTGGCCAGGTTGCGCACTTCGTCGGCCACTACCGCGAACCCACGACCGCTTTCACCGGCACGGGCGGCCTCGATTGCCGCATTGAGTGCCAGCAGGTTGGTTTGTTCGGCGATGCTGCGGATCACTTCCAGCACCGAGCCGATTTGCTCACTGTTGACTGCCAATGCTTCAACTTCAGTCACGGCCTTGCTGACTTCGTCGGCCAATTGATTGATGTCGCGGGTACTGCGCTCGATGATCTGCATGCCATCGCGGGCCGACTGGTCGGCGCCCTTGGCGGCACTGGCCGCGTTCGACGCACTGTTGGCGACGTCGTGGGCGGTGGCGCTCATTTCGTTGGACGCGGTGGCGACCTGGTCGATTTCGCGGAACTGTACCTGCATGCCTTCGCTGGTCTGGCGGGCGATTTCCGAAGACTGGTCGGCGGTGCCTCGAGCGTCAGTGATGCTTTGTTTGATCTGCGCGATGGTCGGTTGCAGTTTGTCGAGGAATCGGTTGAACCAGCTGACCAGTTCGCCCAGTTCATCCTTCTTGCTGTAGTGCAGGCGTTGGGTCAGGTCGCCGTCGCCGCTGGCAATCGCCTTGAGCATCTCGGCCACGCTGTTGATAGGCCGGGTGACGCCCGAGGCGGTGAGCCAGATCAGCAGCAAACCGATCAGGCCGGCGATGATTGCAACAGCTACCGCCTTGATCGTGCCGTTTTGCTGGGCGTCGTCGAGCACCGCTTGCAGTTTCACCGAATCGGCCAAAAGCACTTGCTTGGGCAAGTCGATCACCACGCCCCAGGCCTTGGAGTCGGCGATCGGGCTGACCGGGTAGACCGCGCGGATCAGGTCACCCTGTTCAAGAATCTTCGGGGTGCCGGCGCCGAGCAATTGCAGGACATCCTTGCCGTCCGCGCCCAGGGTGTCGCCGATGCTTTTACCGACTTTGCTGGCGTCGACGCTGTAGGCGGCGAGCACACCGCTGCCGGAGACGATCAGCATGTGACCGGCGCTGTTGAACAGGTCGCGCTGGGAGTCGACGGCCGCCGCTTGCAGGGCATCAAGGGCGATGTCGACACCGACCACGCCGATGGCCTTGCCATCCACCAGCAGCGGTACGGAAATGGTGGTCATCAGCATTTCCTTGCCGGCGACGGTGTCGGCATACGGGTCGAGCAGGCAGGTGCGTTTACTGTCGCGTGGGCAGGTGTACCAGACGTTGTACGGCGTGCCGCTGAGGTTAAGGTCGGTCTTGGTCATGTCGTCTTCGACCATGATCGTGTTCAACCCGGTGCCGCCGGCACGGCTCCAGTAAGTGGCAAAGCGTCCGGCTTCGTTGGATTGGCGAGCCGCGTCATTGGCGAATTCGCTGTCCTTGCCATCCAGGCCATTGGGCTCGAACGCCAGCCAGATCCCGAGTACTTTGCTGTTGCGTTCGAAGGCGGTTTTCAGGCTCTGGTTCAGCTCCTCGCGCAAGGCGCCGGCCTCAAGCGAACGCTTGGCAGCCATGGCGCGCATGTCCTTGATCTGATCGGCCAGGGCGGTGACCACCAGCAGGTTTTCCCCGAAGGTCTTCTGCACCCGCACCGCCTGTTCGGCAGCCTTGGCCTGCAGCAGGTTTTGCACACTCTCGGTGAGCATCTTGCTGCTGGAGGCACTGACCAGTTCATCGTTCTGATTGGTCTGGTAGAAGTTCATGCCGACGATCAGCGTGACCACGCCGAGCAGGCAGAGACCGGAGAGCAGGACAGTTTTCAGGCGGATGGACAGTGAGTCGAACATAGGGCGAACTCGCGAATGGATGATTGTTGGCTGTGAGTCGGGTTGACTCGATACGCCAAATCCATTCAGCGCCATTCACTGCACATCGGCGCGGGGATGGCGTTGCATGAGAGGGGTTCCGACGAACGGTCATGGTTGAACGTTTGCGCGGGAAAATGTGCTGAATATCAAATAAAAAACAGGAAAAATCTCCAGATGGTTCAGCGCGTTTGCGGCCTTGAGCCAGTGCCGGAGATGAAATAGAGAACAGGAAAAAATCGCCAACTGGTTCAGGAGGATTCCGGTCGCGACCAGATCCAGAGATTGCCTATCCCCATTCCGGCGACGGCCAGGTAGACCGGCCAACCATGATCGAGCATCACCAACATCAGCGTGGCGCACAGCAACATGCTGGCGGTGGCGCTGACCTTGGCCCGACGCGTAATGATTTTGCCGTTGCGCCAGTTACTGAGCAGGGAGCCGAACAGCCGGTGGTTTTCCAGCCAGGCGCTCAAGCGTGGCGAACTGCGGGTGGCGGCCCAAGCGGCCAGCAGGATGAATTCGGTGGTCGGCAGGCCGGGAATGACGATGGCGATCAGGCCGATGCCCAGGCTGATGTAGGCCAGCAGACCGAAGAGGAGGCGGATGAGTTTGGAGGAGGCTGGCATTTGAGGGTTGATCAGAATCTTGCAGGTGTACTCGGTCCTTTGTGGGAGCGGGCTTGCCCGCGAATGCGGTGTATCTGTCAATTTTGATGTCGACTGACACTCCGCATTCGCGAGCATGCCCGCTCCCACAAGGGGATTGCATTCAGTCAGGCGAGTTCCGGGGTGTAAGCCTGTTCCAGCAACACCGTGAAGCGGTTGAACGCATCGATGGCGCCTTTATCCAGCTCGGCTTCTTCCTGGGCGCTGAGTTCAAGCGCATCGAGTGTCTTGACGAAACGCTTCCAGCCTTCAGCACGGCCACCGGCCGGTTCACCCAGGTGACGGGCACCGAAGGTTTCGCTCAAGCCAAGGCCCACGGCGCGCTTGATCAGGAACGCCGCGCCGAGTTTCGAGCCTTCGGAGACGAAGATCCAGCCCAATGCCTGGGCTTTACTCGGGTTACTGACGGCACCCGCGACCGGTGCTGGCACTCCCGTTTCCAGGTCCGCCAGGTCAGCCTTTGCCGCTTCGGCACGGCAGCGATCAGGCAGGTCAGGGACGATGGCGCTTAGTTCGGCATCGTTGTACAGCGCCACCAGTTCCGACTGGAACAAGTACT
The DNA here is from genome assembly GCF_005502415.1 of Pseudomonas sp. G(2018). Taxonomy (NCBI): domain Bacteria; kingdom Pseudomonadati; phylum Pseudomonadota; class Gammaproteobacteria; order Pseudomonadales; family Pseudomonadaceae; genus Pseudomonas; species Pseudomonas sp. G(2018). The sequence continues at coordinate 367,679 of NZ_SCOO01000001.1, forward strand.
GCGCCACGACGAAACGGGCGAAATTGGCCTGTGTTTCGAACGGGGCGTGGGCTTTGACCAGGGCGTCGAGTTTGCTGTGGGGTTCGTGGGTGATCTGGTTCAAGCGTTGCGAGCGCAAATCCGGGCGTTGAGCCGTGTCCTGAGTGGTCATGGGAAGTCCTTGAGAAAGAGAAGTGCCTGCTAACGAGACGAATGAGCAGGCGCATGACAGTAAAAATCCTCGCAGCGCGACATTCATCAAGTCGCGCTGCGTGGTGATCATGGTCAGATATCCCAGATCAGGTTGACCGCGAAGTTGCGGCCCGGTTGAGTCAGGCGATCGAGGTTGGCCGGTTGCGTCACCGAGGCTTCACCGACGTTGTCGTAACCGCGCACGTCATCCCACAGCCAGTACTTTTTGTCGGTCAGGTTGTACACGCCACCGCTGACGGTCACGTCGTCGGTCACTTTGTAGTAGGCGCTCAGGTCCAGCACACCGAAGCCCGGGGTCTTGAACTGACTGCTGACGCCGTCCGGCGACTTGAAGTTGCTGTCGTCGACGCGATCCTTTCTCTTGACCAGGGTCCAGCTGAGCAAGCCGCCATAATTGTCCTGGTCGTAACCGAGGCCGAGCACCCCGGTCAGCGGGTTGACGCTGTTGATCGGCTCGCCGTTGTCGTTGTTGCGCCCGTAGGCGTAAGCCACCGATCCCTGGGTGTAGAGGCCTTGTGGCGCACCAACGGCATCGAGGTTCAGGCGGCCCTTGATCTCTGCACCCTTGATGGTGGCATGTTTGATGTTGGCGCTCTGGAAAGTGGGTTCGTCATAGCCTGGGGTAACGGCGTCTTCGTTGATGAAGTCGCGGTACTTGTTGTAGAACACAGCCACGTCGAAGTAGCCCTGCTCGAAGTTGCCCCGCAGACCGGTCTCGTAGCTTTGGCTTTTCTCCGGATCCAGATCCGGGTTCGGTTCCACGCGGTATCCGGCTGCGGTGTTATCGAAGCGCCCGTAAAGTGCCTTCGCGGTCGGGGTGCGGAATCCTTCGGCGTATTGGCCGTACCAGGTGTAATGGTCGTTGAAGGCGTAGGTCAGGCCGAACTTGGGCGAGACTTTGTGCCAGGTCTTGTTGTCGTCGCTGACGGTGCCGCGACCATCGGCGGCCACGGTGTTGAGAAACTCCTGGGTGATGTGCGGCTTGAGCTCGGTGTAGTCGTAGCGCAGGCCCGGCAGAAAGGTCCAGTTGTTCCAGCTGATCTGATCCTGGGCGAACACGCTGTAGGTGTTGATGGTCGGGTCCGGGAAGTCGCTGGATTTCTTCAGTGCGTCCGCCGTGCTGGTGGCACCGATGGCGGTGCAGCCGCGACCGACTGCCAGGCAAGTACCGTTACCGCTGCGCGAGCCAGTGACTTTCTGCTGCTTGATGGTAGTGCCATAGGTCAGCACATGCTCGGTGTCGGCGATGCTGAAGGCTTTATCCAGTTGTGCATCGAACACCCACTGCTTTTCTTCGTAGATCGTATCCCGGGTACGCAGGACCTGGCGGGTGATCGGGAAGTAGAACTCATCGGTACTCTGATCGGTTTTGGCGATCTGGTGATTCAGACTCCACTTGACGTTGTCCGCCAGCAGACTGTCGAGGACGAAGCTGTGCTCCAGGCCAAAACGCTCGCGGGTAATGGTGTCGTTACCGGTGCGCCACTGGTACATGCCGCCGGGCAGTACGCTGGCAGGAATGGTAGGAGCACCCGCGAAGAACGGGCCGCCGTAAGCGCTTTTCTGGTCGGTGTCCCGATCGTCCTTGTACTTCTCGTAAACCAGGCCCAGGCGCGAATCTTCGTTGTAGTTCCAGCCGATCTTGGCCAGCACGTTGGTGGCGCGCACGTCTTCCGGGTTGGCGGCGGTGCGCGTCAGGCCGGTGCTGTTGTTGCTGCCATAGGATTCGGTTTCATGACCGTCGCGCTGGCTGTAATGCAGCAGGCCGTCGAACTGATCGGCGCGACCGGCCACGTTGGCGGACTTGAGCCAGCTTTCGTCGGCGGAGCTGTAACCGGTCTTCAGGCGCGCGCCGGCGTCCTGGCCGGGTTTGATGATGTCGTCCGGGTCGAGGGTGAAGTAGCTGACCGCGCCGCCAATGGCATTGCTGCCGTAGAGTACTGAAGCCGGACCGCGGAGGATTTCGACGCGTTTGATGATTTCCGGGTCGACGTAGTTGCGCTGGGTCTTGGCGTAAGGGCCGTTGAAGAAGCCGTTGGGTATTTCAACACCATCGATCTGGGTCAGCACGCGGTTGCCATCGATACCACGGATGTTGTAGCCGCTGATTCCGCCCCGTGTACCGGCACCACCCACGGAAACGCCAGGCTCGTAGCGCACCAGATCCTTGATGGTATTGACGTTGTTGCGGTCCAGTTCTTCGCGAGTGTGCACAGTGACGGTGCTGGGCACGCTGTTCACGTCCTGCTCGTTACGCGTGGCGCTGATGGTCACCTGTTGCAGATTCAGGGTGCCGGCGCTGGCGCGGCGTTCCAGCACGATGTTGTTATTGCCCAGTTTGCGATAGCTCAGGTTGGTCCCCACCAACAGGCGATCCAGGGCTTTTTCCGGCGCTAGCGACCCGCGTACACCCGGCGATGTCACCCCTTCAGCCAGTTCTGCCGGCAAGCCGACCTGCCAGCCTGTCACGGCGGTAAAGTCATTGAGTGCCGAGACCAGCGGCTGGGGCGCGATGGCAAACGCGTAGTCGCCCATGTTGCGGCTGGGCTGTTCGGCAGTGGCGGCCATGACCGGTGCGGTGCCGGCCATCAGGATGGCGGCGGTCAGCAGCGAGAGCATGCGCGAAGGTGAAGAGGACTGGCGGGTAAGGCGAGAGGACATCGATAGCGCTCCGTGTCGCACGAATCTTTATAGGTGCTGATTGGCATTCAGAGATACGAATCAATTGCATTGGCTATAACGAGACGTATGACGTTCAGCTATCGAGTAAAAATAATTCTCATTTAGTTCAGTATCACTAAGGCAGGGAATTCCTTGAGCCGTGCCGAGGTGATGTGGGCCAGTGAGCGGACCACGTCCAGAGGCTGGTCGAGACGGTAATTTCCGGTGACGGCAACATCGGCCAACTGCTCGTTGTTGTTGATGATCCAGCCCGGATAGTAGCGACGCAGCTCCGCCAGCACCTGGTTCAGCGGGCAGTTTTCGAACACCAGGCGACCCTGGACCCAGGCCAGGTCGGTGGCGGCATCCAGCTTGGCCGGCCGGTCGAAACCGTTGGGGCCGATGCGGATGCTTTCCCCGGCCGTCAGGCGAACCCGTGCGTCGTCGCGGGTGGCGCGCAGATCGACATCGCCGCGCTGCACGCGAACCTGGGTTACGCCATCCAGATAACGCACGGCGAATGCCGTGTCGCGAACGCTGGCGGTGACCGGGCCCGCGTCGATTTCCAGCGGTTGGCCGCGATGGGGCTGCACCTCGAAAAACGCTTCGCCCTGATACAGGCGCGCCACACGCTGCTGGTCGTTGATGGTGCTGGAAAATGCCGAGTTGGTGTTGAGCAGGACTTTCGAACCGTCCTCCAGTTGCAGGCGCTGGCGTTCACCAACCGCCGTCAGGTGATCGGCCTGCAGGCGCAGCGGCAGATTGCTGAAACTGAACAGGCCGAGGATCAGCACAGCAGCGGTGGCCAAGGGTTTCCAGTGCGGGCGCAGGCGCGACAGCAGGGTAACTTTGGCTGGCCGCGCCGCCAGGCTTTGCGCGCACTGCGTGACTTGCGGACCGTTCCAGATCGCCTGGGCCCTGGCGAACGCCTCTGCATGGGCCGGGTCGGCTGCCAGCCATTGGTGGAACTGGCGGGTCTGTTCTTCGCTCGGGCTGTCCAGCACGATCAGCCAGTCCAGGGCCTGGTCCATCGCGTCTGCAGTGGCCTGCGCCGGTGAGGGCGAAGGGGAGCGGTGGGTGTCCGTCACGGTGTTTCCTCGGAGGGTCTGTTGAGGAGCAGTTTCAAGCTACAAGCTGCAAGCTGCAAGTTCGGTCAGGCGTTCGGCACGCCGTTTTTTGCTTGTGGCTTGTAGCTTGTAGCTTGCAGCTGCCTCTCTGCTACTCCGATGCAGATCGTCATGATCAGTTTCAGCTCCTTTTGCACGGTACTGAGCGACACGCCGAGTTTTTCGGCGATCTCCAGATAGCTGTGCCCGTGCAGGCGGCTGAGGATGAAAATCTGTTGCTGACGGGGGCTGAGTTGACTGAGGCGCACGTTCAGACGCTCGAGCAATTGTTCGGCATGGGCGGCGTCCTCGGCACTGCTGGCGGGGGCGGCGACACTTTCCACCACGTCCAGCGGCACGTCATCGACCATGGTGCGCGAGTGGATGCGTCGCGCACGCAAATGGTCCAGCGCCAGGTTGCGGGCGGTCTGGAAAACGAAGGGTTCCAGGTGATCAATGGTCCGCTCGCCGAGCGCGCGGGTCACGCGCAGGTAGGTCTCCTGCAGGAGGTCTTCAGCGGTGCTGTGATTGTTGACCATCCGCTCCAGCGTGCGCAGCAGGGAGACTCGCTGAGTGATGAAGACGTCGTTGAAGCGCGATTGACTCACGGGAAGACCTGATCCGTTTTGAGCGAATGATAATGCTTATCATCCGCTCGAATGGTCAAGTATTGATTTGTGAAGCTTTACGCACGGCCCTGCAAATACGTCGCGTAATCCGGAATCCGGTACTCATGCGCCTGATCCATCAACGGGCTGCTGAGCAGGTAGTCAGCGCTGCATTCGTTGCACGCCACCGGGATGTTCCAGACCGCCGCGACCCGCAGTAGCGCCTTGATGTCCGGGTCGTGGGGTTGCGGTTCGAACGGGTCCCAGAAGAACACCAGCATGTCGACCCGTTGCTCGGCGATTCGCGCGCCGAGCTGTTGGTCGCCACCCAGTGGGCCACTGATCATGCTCTCCACCGGCAGGTCGAGGCGTTGTTGCAACAACAACCCCGTGGTGCCGGTGGCGACCAGTTCATGGTGCGCCAGCCTGTCTTTCTGCCGCTCGGCCCAGTCCAGCAAAAACACTTTGCAGTGGTCATGGGCGACCAGGGCGATGCGCTTGCGCGCGGCCATGGTTTTTTGCGTGAAGGTGATGCCGATCATGGGTGCTCCAGAAATGACACGCACCCTGTAGGAGCGAGCTCTGCTCGCGATGAACTGTCAGACACCGCGGGGCATCAGGTTCCCCGCGTTATCGTTGACGACCATCGCGACGGTGCGACGATTCGACAGAGCTCGCTCCTACAGGTAGGGGGGGCTTATTCGGCGTTGCACAGCGCCAGGCAGTTATCGAGCATGCGGTTGGAGAAGCCCCATTCGTTGTCGTACCAAGCCAGCACCTTGAGCAGTTTGCCGCTGGATTTGGTGTGGTTGGCGTCGAAAATCGACGACAGCGAGTTTTGGTTGAAGTCGCTGGAGACCAGCGGCAGGGTGTTGTAGCCGAGAATCTTCGAGTGCTGGCTGGCTTCTTTCATGATCGCATTGACTTCATCGGCTGACGCTTCGCGCTTGAGCTGCACGGTGAGGTCCACCAGGGACACGTTGATCACCGGTACGCGCACCGCCATGCCGGTCAACTTGCCCGCCAGTTCCGGCAACACCAGGCCGACCGCTTCGGCGGCGCCGGTCTTGCTCGGGATCATGTTCTGGGTGGCCGAGCGCGCGCGGTACGGGTCGGTGTGATAAACGTCGGTCAGGTTCTGATCGTTGGTGTAGGCATGGATGGTGGTCATCAGACCGCTTTCGATGCCCAGTTCGCGGTGCAGCACCTGGGCCACCGGGGCCAGGCAGTTGGTGGTGCACGACGCATTGGAAATAATCTGGTGCGACTGGCGCAGGATGTCGTGGTTGACCCCATACACCACAGTGGCGTCTGCGCCCTTGGCCGGCGCCGAGATGATCACTTTGCGTGCGCCGGCCGTAATATGCGCGGCGGCTTTGGCCCGGTCGGTGAACAGACCGGTGCATTCGAATACCACATCAATCTTTTCCGCGGCCCAAGGCAGGTCGGCCGGATTGCGAATGGCGCTGACCGCGATACGGTCGCCGTTGACGGTCAGGCTTTCCTGATCGTGCTGGACATCGGCGTCGAACGTGCCGTGAACAGTGTCGTACTTGAGCAAGTGCGCATTGATTGCGCTGTCCCCCAGGTCGTTGATGGCGACGATCTGCAAATCCTGACGATAGCCTTGGGTATAGAGTGCGCGAAGGACGTTACGGCCAATACGGCCAAAACCATTGATTGCGATTCGAAGAGTCATTTATCAGCGCCGCCGTCGTTTTGTTGTTGGAATTACAAGATTATTCGCAAAAAAATAGAAAACAAGCCTTTTTAATGGCAATATTTTGTTCAATCTACAACGAGTGACCTGAATCAACTGGTCCGAATGGTCAACAAAACCGTCTGTCATCCCATCGACACCGGTGTTTGATCAGCATAGACAATCAGGTCGCCACATCCGTTAGCCTGGAGTTCTACACATGCATTCCCGCGTCCTTGAGGTCACCGAACGGCTTATCGCCCGCAGTCGCGCCACGCGTGAGGCTTACCTTGCACTGATTCGCGGTGCGGCCAGCGACGGCCCGATGCGCGGCAAATTGCAATGCGCCAACTTCGCCCACGGCGTGGCCGGTTGCGGCAGCGACGACAAGAACAGCTTGCGGATGATGAACTCCGCCAACATCGCAATTGTTTCGTCATATAACGACATGCTCTCGGCGCATCAGCCATACGAGGTCTTTCCGGAACTGATCAAAAAGGCCCTGCGCGAGATCGGCTCGGTCGGTCAGTTCGCCGGTGGCACCCCGGCCATGTGCGATGGCGTGACCCAGGGCGAACCGGGCATGGAACTGAGCCTGCCCAGCCGTGAGGTGATCGCGCTGTCCACCGCCGTGGCGTTGTCCCACAACATGTTCGATGGCGCGTTGATGCTCGGCATCTGCGACAAGATCGTCCCGGGCCTGATGATGGGCGCATTGCGTTTCGGCCATCTGCCGATGATTTTCGTGCCGGGCGGGCCGATGGTGTCGGGCATTTCCAACAAACAGAAAGCCGATGTGCGCCAGCGCTATGCCGAGGGCAAGGCCAGCCGCGAAGAGCTGCTGGAGTCGGAAATGAACTCCTACCACAGCCCTGGCACCTGCACCTTCTACGGCACCGCCAACACCAACCAGTTGCTGATGGAAGTCATGGGCCTGCACTTGCCCGGCGCATCCTTCGTCAACCCGAACACGCCGCTGCGCGATGCCCTGACCCGCGAAGCGGCGCATCAGGTGACGCGCCTGACCAAGCAGAATGGCAACTACCTGCCGATCGGCGAAATCGTCGACGAACGTTCGCTGGTCAACTCCATCGTCGCCCTGCACGCCACCGGCGGCTCGACCAACCACACCTTGCACATGCCGGCCATCGCCATGGCGGCGGGCATCCAGTTGACCTGGCAGGACATGGCCGACCTCTCCGAAGTGGTGCCGACCCTGAGCCACGTCTACCCGAACGGCAAAGCCGACATCAACCACTTCCAGGCTGCGGGCGGCATGTCGTTCCTGATCCGCGAACTGCTGAACGCCGGGTTGCTCCACGAAAACGTCAACACCGTGCTGGGCCATGGCCTGAGCCGCTACACCCAGGAACCGTTCCTCGATAACGGCGAACTGGTCTGGCGTGAAGGCATCACCGAAAGCCTCGATGAAAGCATCCTGCGCCCGGTCGCTCGCGCGTTCTCGCCAGAGGGCGGCTTGCGGGTGATGGAAGGTAATCTCGGTCGCGGGGTGATGAAGGTCTCGGCCGTGGCCCTGGAAAACCAGGTCGTCGAAGCCCCGGCCATGGTGTTCCAGGATCAGCAGGACCTGGCCGACGCGTTCAAGGCCGGTTTGCTGGAGAAGGATTTCGTCGCGGTGATGCGCTTCCAGGGGCCGCGCTCCAACGGCATGCCGGAACTGCACAAGATGACGCCGTTCCTCGGCGTGCTGCAGGATCGCGGCTTCAAAGTCGCCCTGGTGACCGACGGACGCATGTCCGGCGCATCGGGGAAAATCCCGGCGGCCATTCACGTCAGCCCCGAGGCTTATGTGGGCGGCGCTTTGGCGCGGGTGCAAGAGGGCGATATCATCCGCGTCGATGGCGTCAAAGGCACCCTGGAGCTTAAGGTGGACGCCGAAGAATTCGCAGCGCGCACGCCGGCCAAGGGTCTGTTGGGTAACAACATCGGCACCGGTCGCGAACTGTTTGGTTTCATGCGCATGGCCTTCAGCTCGGCGGAGCAGGGCGCCAGCGCCTTTACTTCTGCCCTGGAGACGCTTAATTGAAACTGGCTTTGGTCGGTGACATCGGTGGGACCAACGCACGGTTCGCGTTGTGGAAAAACCAGCAGTTGGAATCGGTCCAGGTGCTGGCGACGGCTGACTATGCCAGCCCGGAAGAGGCCATCAGTCTCTACCTGAGCGGGTTGGGTCTGGCGCCGGGTTCGATCGGTTCGGTGTGCCTGTCGGTGGCCGGCCCGGTCAGCGGCGACGAATTCAAATTCACCAATAATCACTGGCGCCTGAGCCGCAAGGGATTCTGCGAGACCTTGCAGGTGGAGCAGTTGTTGCTGGTCAACGACTTCTCGGCCATGGCCCTGGGCATGACCCGTTTGCAGCCGGGCGAATTCCGTGTGGTCTGCGAAGGCACGCCGGAGCCGTTGCGTCCGGCGGTAGTGATCGGTCCGGGCACCGGGCTGGGCGTCGGCACCTTGCTCGATCTCGGCGAAGGACGTTTCGCCGCGCTGCCGGGGGAGGGCGGTCACGTCGATTTGCCGCTGAGCAGCCCGCGTGAGACTCAACTGTGGCAACACATCTTCAATGAGATCGGTCATGTCAGCGCCGAAACGGCGTTGAGCGGCGGCGGCTTGCCGCGAGTCTACCGCGCGATCTGCGCAGTGGATGGTCACGCGCCGGTACTCGACACCCCGGAATCGATCACCGCGGCTGGCCTGGCGGGCGACCCGATTGCTTTGGAAGTACTTGAGCAATTCTGCTGCTGGCTTGGCCGCGTGGCCGGCAACAACGTGCTGACCACCGGTGCACGCGGTGGCGTTTACATCGTCGGCGGCGTGATACCGCGCTTCGCCGATTTCTTCCTCGAAAGCGGTTTCGCCCGGTGCTTTGCCGACAAGGGTTGCATGAGCGATTACTTCAAGGGGATACCGGTGTGGCTGGTGACGGCGCCGTATTCGGGGTTGGTTGGCGCGGGTGTGGCGCTGGACCAGGCCTGAAACCGCGTTGCGCCCATCGCGGGCAAGCCACGCTCCCACAGGATTACCTACATCTCAGGATGTGCGAAAACCTCTGTGGGAGCGGGCTTGCCCGCGATGGGGCCGGAACAGACAACATAGATCCATGATCGATCAGGCATAATCCGCCCCAATTCCAACAACAAGGATGCCTTCGAAGTGAGCTCAGTCAACAAGTCGATTTTGTTGGTCGATGACGATCAAGAGATACGCGAGTTGCTGGACACCTACCTGACCCGCGCCGGTTTCCAGGTCCGCACCACGCCCGATGGCGCCGGTTTTCGCCAGGCCCTGAACGATGAACCGAGCGACCTGGTGATCCTCGACGTGATGCTGCCGGACGAGGACGGTTTCAGTTTGTGCCGCTGGATTCGCCAGCATCCGAAGCGGGCGCAAGTGCCGATCATCATGCTCACCGCCAGTTCCGACGAGGCCGACCGGGTCATCGGCCTGGAACTGGGCGCCGACGATTACCTGGGCAAACCTTTCAGTCCCCGTGAATTGCAAGCGCGCATCAAGGCCCTGTTGCGCCGTGCGCAGTTCGGTCAGGAACGTTCCGGCAGTGAAGTGCTGGCCTTCGATGACTGGCGGCTGGACATGGTCAGCCACCGGCTGTTTCACATCGATGGCGAAGAAGTGATTCTGTCCGGTGCCGATTTCGCCTTGCTGAAACTGTTCCTCGATCACCCCCAGGAAATCCTCGACCGCGACACCATCGGCAACGCCACCCGTGGCCGTGAATTGATGCCGCTCGATCGCATCGTCGACATGGCGGTCAGTCGCCTGCGCCAGCGTCTACGCGACACGGAAAAGCCACCTCGGCTGATTCGCACCGTGCGTGGCAGCGGCTACCAGTTGGCAGCCAATGTGATTGCCAGCAATGGCCACTGAATCCCTGCGCAAGTTCGCCGGACGAATACCCGTGCCGCGCTCGCTGCTCGGGCGCATGTTGCTGCTGACCTTGCTGGCGGTGTTGTTCGCCCAGGCCCTGTCGAGCGTGATCTGGGTTTCGCAATTGCGTGCCACGCAACTCGAAGGGCTTGTCACCAGCGCCCGCAGCCTCGCCCATTCGATGACCGCCAGCGTCAGTTATTTCCGCTCGTTGCCGGTGGCGTTTCGGCCGTTGGTGCTCGACCAGTTGCGCAGCATGGGCGGCACGCGGTTCGTGGTCACCCTCAACGACAAACCCTTGGGCATGGAGGTGCTGCCGATCACGCCGCGCAAGGCCGCGGTGATCAAGGCGGTGGACGAAGTGCTGCGCCAATCCCTGGGACAAGACACCGATATTTCGGTGACCTTTGTCAGCCCCGAAGACCTGCGGATTTTCAATGGCGGCCTGAAGCTCGATGAGTTGCCACGCTCCTGGGCGCACTATGCGCTGACCCTGGAACCGGTGAACCCGCCGGTGCTGGTGACGCAAATCCAGATGGCCCCCGGCGAATGGCTGTACATCGCGTCGCTGTTGCCCGAGCCCTACACCAGTCTTGAAGAGCAAGGCCTGCCGGCGCAGCAGGTGTGGTTCATCGTCCTCACCAGCGGCTTTCTGCTGTTGTTCATCGGCCTGCTGGTGCACTGGCAGAGCCGGCCGCTCAAGCGCCTTGCGCGCGCGGCGCGGGACTTGTCGCTGGGTGCCGACGTCGAGCCGGTGGCCGAGGGCGGGGGCAGTGAAGTGGTCGAAGTCGGTCGTGCCTTCAACACCATGCGCGAGCGCATCAGCCGCTACCTGACCGAACGCAGCCAGTTGTTCAGCGCGATTTCCCATGACCTGCGCACGCCGATTACCCGGCTGCGGTTGCGGGTCGAATTGCTCGAAGATGAAAAACTGCAAGCCAAGTTCGGTCGCGATCTGGATGAGCTGGAGCTGCTGGTCAAGGGCGCGCTGCAATGTGTGAAAGACACCGACATCCACGAAAACATCGAGCAGGTGGATCTCAACTATGTACTCGACTGCCTGGTGGAGCCTTATCTGGCGCCGAACGGCAACGGTCGCGTGACCCAACAGGGGCGGGCGCTGGCCACCTATCCGGGCAAACCGCTGGCGCTCAAGCGTTGCATTGGCAACCTCATCGACAACGCCCTGAAATACGGCCAGAACGCGCACCTGCACATCGATGACGATGAGAGTGCGTTTGTGCTGCATGTCGACGACGAAGGACCGGGGGTTCCCGAGCAGCGGCTGGAGCAGGTGTTCGAACCGCATTTTCGCCTGGCCGGGCAGCAGCAGGGGTATGGGTTGGGGTTGGGGATTGCGCGCAACATTGCCCATAGCCATGGCGGTGAGGTGAGTTTGCAGAATTTGCGTGAGGGTGGGTTGCGGGTGACGTTGCAGTTGCCGCGCAGTGTCGACTAAATACCGCGTTATCGTTCATCGCGGGCTTGCCCGCGATGAGGGAAGGCCATACAACGCATCACTTAAGGTGAATGTCACGGGTTGGTGACATAACTCGCCCCCTTCGTTACAAGCCCGCCCCGGCCGGTTGTTTAGACTGCCTCTCAGTCATAACAACAAAAAAGGCCCCCAATGGACCACTTCCAACCTGCCTTCAGCAGTTGGCTGAACGCCCCCGCCCATCAGCAGTGGCTCGCCGCCGAAGGCCTGCGACTGCTGGGTTTCGCCAAGGCTTCGAAGTTGCCTGAAGGTTTCGGCAATCTCGACGAACGAGGCCATCTGCCTGCGGACGCGCAAGCCGAAACCATGAACACCGCGCGCATGACCCACAGCTTCGCCATGGCTCACATTCAGGGTCTGCCGGGTTTTGCCGAGCTGGTGGATCACGGCATCCAGTCCCTGCGCGGACCGTTGCGCGATGCGTTGCATGGCGGTTGGTTCGCCGTTGCCGAACACCGTGACGGCAACACCGGCAAGAACGCCTACCTGCATGCCTTCGTGGCGCTGGCCGCGAGTTCCGCGGTGGTCGCGCAACGTCCCGGCGCGCAAGCCTTGCTCGACGATGCCATCGACATCATCGACACGTATTTCTGGAGCGAGGAGGAGGGCGCCCTGCGCGAATCCTTCAACCGTGACTGGAGCGAAGAGGAAGCCTACCGCGGCGCCAACAGCAACATGCACGCCACCGAAGCCTTCCTCGCCTTGGCCGATGTCACCGACGACAACCGCTGGCTGTGCCGCGCCCAGCGCATCGTCGAGCGGGTGATTCATGGTCACGCCGCCGCCAATGATTATCGGGTGGTCGAGCATTTCGACCGTGACTGGCAGCCGCTGCGCGAGTACAACCGCGACAACCCGGCCGACGGTTTCCGCCCCTATGGCACCACGCCGGGTCACGGTTTCGAATGGGCGCGGTTGTTGTTGCACCTCGAAGCGGCGCGGGTGCGGGCCGGCATGCTCACGCCGGGTTGGCTGGCCACCGACGCGCAGAAACTCTTCGAGCAAAACTGCCGGCATGGCTGGGACATCGATGGCGCGCCGGGCATCGTCTACACACTCGACTGGGACAATCGCGCGGTGGTCCGCCATCGCCTGCACTGGACCCATTGCGAAGCCAGCGCTGCCGCCAGTGCCTTGCTCAAGCGCACCGGCGATGAGCAATTCGAGCGCTGGTACCGGCTGTTCTGGGAATTTTGTGACCGTCATTTCATCGACCGAGAAGGTGGCAGTTGGCACCACGAACTCGATCCATTGAACCGTCCGAGCGCCGATATCTGGGCCGGCAAACCCGATCTTTATCATGCCTGGCAAGCGCTGCTGATTCCCCGCCTGCCCCTGGCGCCGAGCATGGCCAGTGCGCTGGCAGCATTGTCCCAGAGCGCTTCTGTGTAACCATGTGGTGACATTCGCGCGTCCCTTCGTTACCTGCGAAGGGGCATCCCCTGTTTAAAATCCTGTGTAGCGCAAGCACCAGACTTGCAATGCATAACAACAAGAAAGGTACTACTAGATGAATGCGATTTCTCGCCTCGCTACTGTCATTTCTCTCGCCTCCCTGGTTCCTCTGTCCGCGTTCCCGCTCAGTGCCCTTGCCGCCGATTCCAAAGGTTCGGTGGAAGTCGTTCACTGGTGGACGTCCGGTGGTGAAAAGGCAGCGGTCGATGTCCTCAAGGCTCAAGTCGAAAAAGACGGCTTTACCTGGAAGGACGGCGCAGTCGCCGGTGGTGGCGGTTCCACGGCCATGACCGTTCTCAAGAGTCGCGCCGTCGCCGGCAACCCGCCGGGCGTTGCCCAGATCAAGGGGCCGGATATCCAGGAGTGGGGCAGCACTGGCCTGCTCAGTACTACCACGCTGGCAGACGTCGCCAAGTCGGAAAACTGGGACGGCCTGCTGTCGAAGAAAGTCTCCGACACCGTGAAATATGAAGGCGACTACGTGGCCGTGCCGGTGAACATTCACCGTGTGAACTGGTTGTGGATCAACCCGGAAGTGTTCAAGAAAGCCGGGATCGACAAGGCGCCGACCACCCTCGAAGAATTCTATGCCGCCGGCGACAAACTCAAGGCCGCAGGCTTTATCGCGCTCGCCCATGGTGGCCAGCCTTGGCAGGACAGCACCGTGTTTGAAGACGTGGTGCTCTCGGTCATGGGGGGCGAAGGTTACAAGAAAGCCCTGGTGGAACTCGATCAGAAAACCCTGTCGGGCGCCGACATGACCAAAGCCTTCACCGAGCTGAAAAAAATCACCACCTACATGGACCCGAACCGCGCCGGTCGTGACTGGAACATCGCGGCCGCCGACGTCATCAACGGCAAGGCCGGCATGCAGATGATGGGCGACTGGGCCAAGAGCGAATGGACCGCCGCGAAGAAAGTCGCCGGCAAGGACTATCAGTGCGTGCCGTTCCCGGGTACCGACAAGGCCTTCACCTACAACATCGACTCGATGGCCGTGTTCAAGCTCAAGGCTGATCGCAAGGGTGACATCGCCGCGCAGCAAGATTTGGCCAAGGTCGCGTTGGGCACCGACTTCCAGAAAGTCTTCAGCATCAACAAGGGTTCGATCCCGGTCCGCACTGACATGCTGAACGAGATGGACAAACTGGGCTTCGACGCCTGCGCGCAAACCGCGGCCAAGGACTTCCTGGCGGACGACAAGACCGGCGGCCTGCAACCGAGCATGGCGCACAACATGGCTACCTCCCTGGCCGTGCAAGGCGCGATCTTCGATGTGGTCACCAACTTCATGAACGACAAGGACGCCGACCCGGCCAAGGCCAGCGCCCAACTGGCTTCGGCTGTCAAAGCGGCCCAGTAACTCCTGACACAGTCTGTTCCTTGTTGGAATGGGGTTGTGTGGGAGCTGGCTTGCCAGCGATGCAGGCGACTCGGTTTGACTTTGAACCCGGTTGATCCAATCGCTGCGGTGCGGCGATCCGACAAGCCAGCTCCCACAGGATCCTGTCCCACAAGGGATCGGTGTGCCAGTTTCATTTCTCTAACCTGGATTATCCCGATGAGCTCTGTGGCGGTTTTCAGCAAAGCCTCACCGTTCGATGCGCTGCAACGCTGGTTACCCAAATTGGTACTGGCGCCGAGCATGCTGGTCGTGTTGGTTGGCTTCTACGGTTACATCATCTGGACGTTCATTCTGTCCTTCACCAATTCCAGCTTCATGCCGAGCTACAAGTGGGTCGGCCTGCAGCAATACATGCGTCTGATGGATAACGACCGCTGGTGGGTCGCGAGCAAGAACCTCGCGCTGTTCGGCGGCATGTTCATCGGTATCAGCCTGGTGCTGGGGGTGTTCCTCGCTGTGCTGCTGGACCAGCGCATCCGCAAGGAAGGCTTCATCCGCACCATCTACCTGTACCCGATGGCGCTGTCGATGATCGTCACCGGTACCGCGTGGAAATGGCTGCTCAACCCAGGCCTGGGCCTGGACAAGATGCTGCGTGACTGGGGCTGGGAAGGCTTTCGTCTCGACTGGCTGGTGGACCAGGATCGCGTGGTGTACTGCCTGGTGATCGCCGCTGTCTGGCAAGCCTCCGGGTTTGTGATGGCGATGTTCCTGGCAGGTCTGCGCGGTGTCGATCAGTCGATCATCCGTGCCGCGCAAGTCGACGGTGCGAGCCTGCCGACCATCTACCTGAAGATCGTGCTGCCGAGCCTGCGCCCGGTGTTCTTCAGTGCCTTCATGATCCTCGCGCACATCGCGATCAAGAGCTTCGATCTGGTGGCGGCGATGACCGCCGGCGGTCCTGGCTACTCGTCCGACCTGCCGGCGATGTTCATGTATTCCTTCACCTTCAGCCGTGGCCAGATGGGCATCGGTTCGGCCAGCGCCATGCTGATGCTCGGTGCCGTGTTGACCATCCTCGTGCCGTACCTGTACTCCGAGCTGCGAGGCAAACGCCATGACTAATCAACTCGGCAAACCGGGCATCAGCTTCAGCCGCATCGCGATTTACGCCACGCTGCTTTTGGCCGCTGCGGTGTACCTGATCCCGCTGGTGGTGATGCTGCTGACCAGCTTCAAATCCCCGGAAGACATCCGCACCGGCAACCTGTTGAGCTGGCCGGCCGTGATCGACGGCATCGGCTGGATCAAGGCCTGGGACGTGGTCGGCGGCTACTTCTGGAACTCGGTGAAAATCACCGTGCCGGCGGTTTTGATCTCGACCTTCATCGGCGCCATGAACGGTTACGTGCTGTCGATGTGGCGCTTCCGCGGTTCGCAACTGTTCTTCGGTCTGTTGTTGTTCGGCTGCTTCCTGCCGTTCCAGACCGTGCTGCTGCCGGCCTCGTTCACCCTCGGCAAGTTCGGCCTGGCCAATACCACCACGGGCCTGGTGCTGGTGCACGTGGTCTACGGCCTGGCGTTCACCACGCTGTTCTTCCGCAACTACTACGTGAGCATTCCGGATGCGCTGGTCAAGGCTGCGCGGCTCGATGGCGCGGGCTTCTTCACGATTTTCTGGAAGATCCTGCTGCCGATGTCGATTCCGATCGTGATGGTCTGCCTGATCTGGCAGTTCACCCAGATCTGGAACGACTTCCTGTTCGGCGTGGTGTTCGCCAGCGGTGACGCCCAGCCAATCACCGTGGCCCTGAACAACCTGGTCAACACCAGCACCGGGGCCAAGGAATACAACGTTGATATGGCCGCCGCGATGATCGCCGGGCTGCCGACACTGCTGGTCTACATATTCGCTGGCAAGTATTTCCTGCGTGGGCTGACGTCCGGCGCGGTCAAGGGGTAGAAACATGGCAACTCTCGAATTACGCAACGTCAACAAGACTTACGGTGCCGGTTTGCCGGACACCCTGAAGAACATCGAACTGAAGATCGATGACGGGGAATTCCTGATCCTGGTCGGTCCGTCCGGCTGCGGCAAATCCACCTTGATGAACTGCATCGCCGGCCTGGAAACCATCAGCGGCGGCGCAATCCTGGTAGATGACGCCGACATCAGTGGCATGAGTCCCAAGGATCGCGACATTGCCATGGTCTTCCAGTCCTACGCGCTGTACCCGACCATGAGCGTGCGCGACAACATCGCCTTCGGCCTGAAGATTCGCAAAATGCCGACCGCCGACATCGATGAAGAAGTCGCGCGGGTTTCCAAACTGTTGCAGATCGAACACCTGCTCAATCGCAAGCCCGGCCAGCTCTCCGGTGGTCAGCAACAGCGCGTGGCGATGGGCCGTGCGTTGGCGCGGCGGCCGAAGATCTACCTGTTCGACGAACCTCTGTCCAACCTCGACGCCAAGCTGCGGGTCGAGATGCGCACCGAAATGAAACTGATGCACCAGCGCCTGAAAACCACCACGGTCTACGTGACCCACGACCAGATCGAAGCCATGACCCTGGGGGACAAAGTGGCGGTGATGAAGGACGGGATCATTCAGCAGTTCGGTACGCCGAAGGACATCTACAACAACCCGGCCAACCTGTTCGTGGCGAGCTTCATCGGTTCGCCGCCGATGAACTTCATCCCGCTGCGCCTGCAGCGCAAGGACGGTCGTCTGCTGGCGCTGCTCGACAGCGGCCAGGCCCGTTGCGAGTTGCCGCTGGGCATGCAGGACGCCGGTCTCGAAGATCGCGAAGTGATCCTTGGCATGCGCCCGGAGCAGATCGTCCTGGCCAACGGCGAGGCCAACGGTTTGCCGACCATTCGCGCCGAAGTCCAGGTCACCGAACCGACCGGCCCCGACACCCTGGTCTTCGTCAATCTCAACGACACCAAGGTCTGCTGCCGCCTGGCGCCTGATGTTGCGCCAGCGGTGGGCGAGACCCTGACCCTGCAATTCGATCCATCGAAAGTGCTGCTGTTCGATGCCAAGACCGGCGAACGCCTGGGGGCTGCCGGCCTGCCGAAAACCGAGAGCCACGCTGCGAACGTCGCCCAATTCAAAGGCCGCTGAAAATCAAAAATTGTGGGTGATCAATGTGGGAGCGAGCCTGCTCGCTCCCACAGGGGGATATCTGTGATGGGCGGCCTGTCGCCTGCCACAACCGATGTAACCGCGTTAAACAAAAAAGTTAATAACAATAAGACGAGGATGTAGGGATGAAGAAGAACAACAACGCTCAGCTTATCTGCCAGTTATCAGCCGTCGCGGCCATGATGCTGGCCGGTAGTGTGCACGCGGCTGACGCGTTTAGCGCCGATTCCGAATGGATGACCGGTGATTGGGGTAGCGAACGGACCCGGCTGATCGAGCAAGGCATCGACATCAAGATGGACTATGTCGGTGAAGTGGGCGGCAACCTCCATGGCGGGTTCAACGATGACAAGACCGCTCGCTACAGTGATCAGTTTGGCCTGGGCGCGGCGCTGGACCTGGAAAAACTGTTCGGCTGGGATAACACCCAGGCCAAGATCCAGCTCACCAACCGTAACGGTGAAAACATCTCCAATGACCGTGTCGGCGATCCGCGTGCCGGCACCTTGAGTTCCTCCCAGGAAGTCTACGGCCGTGGCCATATGGTCCGTCTGACCCAGTTGTGGATCAAGCATCAGTTCTTAGACAACAAACTGGACATCAAGGCCGGTTACTTCGGCGAAGGCGAAGACTTCAACTCCTTCCCTTGCGAGTTCCAGAACCTGGCATTCTGCGGTTCCCAGGTGGGTAACTGGGCGACCAACATCTGGTACAACTGGCCGGTCAGCCAGGCCGCTATCCGCCTGAAGTGGAACATCTCGCCTGAGTTCTATGCGCAGATCGGCGCGTACAACCAGAACCCGACGCAACTGGAGCACGGTAACGGATTCAAGCTCAGCGGCAGTGGTACCGAGGGCACCGTCCTGCCGGTGGAACTGGTCTGGTTGCCTAACCCTGGCAACCTGCCGGGCGAATACCGTGTCGGTTACTACAAAAGCACGGCCAGCGCCGATGACGTTCGTGAAGACGACAACGGCAATGACGCTGCAACCAGCGGCAATGCCTATCGCAGCCACAGCAGCAAGCACGGCTACTGGTTCGTCGCCCAGCAACAACTGACCACCCACAACGGTGATGCTTCCCGCGGCCTGAACATCGCCGCCAACGCCACTTTCCACGACAAGGACACCAACATCGTCGACAACTACCAGTCGCTGATGTTCGTGTACAAGGGGCCGTTCGATGCGCGTCCAAAAGATGACCTCGGCATCGGCTTCGCCCGTATCCATGTCAACGATGACGTGAAGAAAAACGCCGAGCTGGTGAACGCCGCCAATGGTGTCACCGACTACAACGATCCCCTGTTCTCGCCACTGCGAGACACCGAGTACAACTACGAACTCAACTACGGCTTCCACGTCACCAACTGGCTGACCGTGCGCCCCAACCTGCAATACATCACTCATCCGGGCGGTGTGGATGAAGTCGACAACGCGCTGGTGGCCGGCCTGAAAATTCAGTCGGTGTTCTGACGCGGTTGCGATAAGCTCCTCTCTATGTGCGCATTTTGCGGACGGCCATGGCTGTCCGCTTTTTTTTGGGGTGGCGCACCCAGGTAAAGATGATTTTCAGGACCGTGGCACATGCTTGAGCATCCGCTACAACGCTTCTTCAAATCCTTGCGCGAACGACCGGTGTTTGCGTGGGAGCGCTATCAGAAGCGCGATGTGTTGGTGATTGATCATCCGCTGTGTCAGGCGGTGTTCAGTCGCCAGGGCGCGCAGTTGCTGCACTTTCAGCCCCGGGGCCAGAAACCCTGGCTGTGGTGTGCGGCGAAGTGGCCGCAGGTCGGGGCCATTCGCGGTGGCGTGCCGGTGTGTTGGCCGTGGTATGGCCGTCATCCGAGTGAAAATGCCTGGCCGTCCCATGGCTGGGCACGCTTGCTTGACTGGAAACTGCTCGACAGCAGTAGCGACGATGATGGCGTGCGTCTGCATTGGCGGCTGGAGTTGTGCGATTGGCAAGTGGACCTGCACGCGCACCTCGGTGAGCGCATGGACCTGCGCCTGAGTACCGAGCATCACGACAGCCTGCCCTGCCAATTGAGCCAGGCGTTGCACGCCTACTGGCGTATTGGTGACGTTGGTGAGGTAGCGCTGTCTGGCCTCGACGGCGCGCAAGGTTACGACCAGTTGAACCGGCAGATTTGCCAGCAGGAAGGCGAACTACGGGTTGATGGCGGATGTCAGCGGGTGTTCCAGCATGACGGCGAACTGCAGCTCAATGACCACGCCTGGCAGCGGGCGTTGTGCATCGATACCGGTGACACGGCGGACACGGTGGTCTGGCACCCGGGCTCGCGGCCGTTGTTGGGGGTGAGCTGGAATGAGATATCGGAATTTGTCTGTGTGGAAGCAGCGAGCGGCGGCACCGACAGCCTGTGCCTCGCGCCCGGGGAGAGGGCGCATTTGAGTTTGCAGGCGCGGGTGGGGGCTTAGTTCGAATCTTGCGGAGCGTCGGCTGGCCTCATCGCGGGCTTGCCCGCGATGAGGCTCTATCAGGCAATGAAAATACTGGATCAGTTGAACTCGTCACCCACCGGATACCGGCTGGCATTCAAGCTCTCCTTGATCTTGCGCAAGTGCGGCTGGAAATCCACGCCCCGGCGCAAGGTCATGCCGGTGGCGAGCACGTCCAGCACGGTCAGTTGAATGATCCGCGAGGTCATCGGCATGTAGATGTCGGTGTCCTCCGGCAGCGGGATGTTCAGGCTCAAGGTACTGGCCTTGGCCAAGGGTGAGTTCTCCGCGGTCAAGCCAAGCACCGATGCGCCGTTTTCCCGGGCGATGCGCGCCACTTCCACCAGTTCGCGGGTGCGGCCGGTGTAGGAAATGATCACGAACAACTCGCCGGTGTGCGCCACCGACGCAATCATGCGCTGCATCAGCACGTCGGCATGGGCGGTCACGGCCAGATTGAAGCGGAAGAATTTGTGCTGCGCATCCAGGGCCACCGGGGCTGAAGCGCCAAGGCCGAAGAAGTGGATCTGCCGGGCCTGGATCAGTAGGTCGACGGCGCGGCTGATCAGGTTCGGGTCCAGCGCCTGGCAAGCGCTGTCCAGGGACGCGATGGCGCTGCCGAAGATTTTCTGGGTATAGGCTTCCGGGTTGTCGTCGGCCTCCACCGCACGGCTGACGTATGCCGCGCCGCTGGCAAGGCTCTGGGCCAGTTGCAGCTTCAGTTCGGGGTAGCCGCTGACGCCGAACGAACGGCAGAAACGGTTGACCGTCGGCTCACTGACCGATGCGGCCTGGGCGAGGGCGGCGATGCTGAACCGGGTGGCCTGCTGTGGGTTGAGCAGGATCACTTCGGCGACTTTGCGTTCGGCCTTGTTCAGCTCTTCAAGGCGATTCTGGATCTGCTCCAGTAGATTTCGCACGCGGTCCATATGGATTTCCTTGATTCACCTGCGCCGATAAGCGCACGGCTAATGCAAAAAGGGCCTTTGATGCTGCCCGTAACGGTGGCCTATCCTACTGATGGCTCCGACCGACCACCACTCGGAATCTGTATTTTGCGAAAATGTTGTGGTTATTACTACATTTTCCCTTGAGTGATGCCTTGAAAAAAGGTATTTGTAGCTTAACTTGATAAAAGAACAAACATCATGCCTTCGATTACGGTTGAACCGTGCACCTTCGCCTTGTTCGGCGCCCTCGGCGATCTGGCCCTGCGCAAGCTGTTTCCTGCCCTTTATCAACTCGACGGTGCAGGCCTGCTGCACGAGGACACGCGAATCATCGCGCTGGCCCGTGAACCCGGCAGTGAGCAGGAGCATCTGGCGTTCATCACCGCCGAGCTGCGCCGCTATGTCGGTGCCAAGGAGCTGGACGAAGCCGTGGTCGAGCGTTTCCTCGCGCGCCTGAGCTACCTGCACGTCGATTTCCTCAAGTCCGAAGACTATGTGGCGCTGGCCGAAGCAGCGGGCAGCGCACAACGGGTCATCGCCTATTTCGCCACGCCCGCAGCGGTTTACGGTGCGATCTGCGAGAACCTGGCCAAGGTTGGCCTGGCGGAAAACACCCGCGTGGTGCTGGAAAAACCCATCGGTTCGGACCTGGAGTCCTCGCGCAAGGTCAACGATGCCGTGGCGCAGTTCTTCCCGGAGAACCGCACGTACCGCATCGACCACTACCTGGGCAAGGAAACCGTCCAGAACCTGATCGCCCTGCGTTTCGCCAACAGCCTGTTCGAAA
Organism: Pseudomonas sp. G(2018); assembly: GCF_005502415.1. Classification (NCBI taxonomy): domain Bacteria; kingdom Pseudomonadati; phylum Pseudomonadota; class Gammaproteobacteria; order Pseudomonadales; family Pseudomonadaceae; genus Pseudomonas; species Pseudomonas sp. G(2018). The sequence goes on from NZ_SCOO01000001.1 coordinate 389,491, forward strand.
CCCAGTGGAACCAGCACTACATCTCCCACGTGGAAATCACCGTGGCCGAGAAGGTCGGCATCGAAGGCCGCTGGGGCTACTTCGACAAGGCCGGTCAGCTGCGTGACATGATCCAGAACCACCTGCTGCAACTGCTCTGCCTGATCGCCATGGACCCGCCGGCCGACCTGTCCGCCGACAGCATTCGCGACGAGAAAGTCAAAGTCCTCAAGGCGCTGGCGCCGATCAGCCCGGAAGGCTTGACCACCCAAGTGGTGCGCGGTCAGTACATCGCCGGCCACAGTGAAGGCAAGTCGGTGCCGGGTTACCTGGAAGAACCGAACTCCAACACCCAGAGCGACACCGAAACCTTCGTCGCCCTGCGTGCCGATATCCGCAACTGGCGCTGGGCCGGGGTGCCGTTCTACCTGCGCACCGGCAAGCGCATGCCGCAGAAGCTGTCGCAGATCGTCATCCACTTCAAGGAACCGTCGCATTACATCTTCGCTCCCGAGCAGCGCCTGCAGATCAGCAACAAGCTGATTATCCGCCTGCAGCCGGACGAAGGCATTTCCTTGCGCGTGATGACCAAGGATCAAGGCCTGGACAAGGGCATGCAGCTGCGCAGCGGTCCGTTGCAGCTGAATTTTTCCGACACCTGGCGCAGTGCACGGATTCCCGATGCCTACGAACGGTTGTTGCTGGAAGTGATGCGTGGCAATCAGAACCTGTTTGTCCGTAAAGATGAAATCGAAGCCGCGTGGAAGTGGTGTGACCAGTTGATCGCCGGGTGGAAGAAATCCGGTGATGCGCCCAAGCCGTACGCAGCCGGGTCCTGGGGCCCCATGAGTTCCATTGCACTGATCACGCGGGACGGGAGGTCGTGGTATGGCGATATCTAATTTGAAACTGCCCCGGGGTGTCAGCGCCCATGCGTTCAAGAGCCCCGTACTCTTGGCCGAAGGCTTGGCACTGAACGTGGCCAAACACCTGAGCGAGGCGATCGACACCCGGGGCACCGCGACCCTGGTGGTGTCCGGTGGCCGCAGTCCGGTGGCGTTTTTCCAGCACCTGGCCAAGCAGGCGCTGGACTGGTCGAACGTGGTGATCAGTCTGGCTGACGAGCGCTGGGTGCCGGTGGAACACGCCGACAGCAATGCTGGCCTGCTCAAGAAATATCTGTTGCAAGGCCCGGCGGCCAAGGCGCAATTCCTGAGCCTGTACAGCGCCACCGCCAACCTGGAACAGGCAGCAGAACAAGCCGACCGTTTGCTCGCTGAATTGCCGGCGATCGATGTGCTGGTGCTGGGCATGGGGGACGACGGCCACACCGCGTCGTTGTTCCCGGGCAGCCCGAACCTCGCCGAAGCCCTCCAGGCCGACGGCAGCCGTCGCTGCTACCCGATGCTGGCGCCGACCGTGCCGCATCAGCGCCTGACCATGAGTCGTGCGCTGCTGGCCTCGGCCAAACACAAAATTCTGTCGATTTCCGGTCAATCCAAACTGACCACTCTCGATACCGCACTGGCCGGTGACGATGTCGCCGCGCTGCCGATTCGCGCGTTTCTGCAACCCACGTTAGAGATTTACTGGTGCCCATGAGCCAAGGAACAGCCGCTATGACAAACCCATCCCCGACCGTTTCCATGGCGGATAAAGTTGCCCTGATCGACAGCCTCTGCGCCAAGGCGCGGATCCTGCCGGTGATCACCATCGCCCGCGAGCAGGACATCCTGCCGCTGGCCGATGCCCTCGCTGCTGGTGGCCTGACCGCCCTGGAAGTGACCCTGCGTTCGCAGTTCGGCCTCAAGGCCATCCAGGTCCTGCGTGAGCAGCGTCCGGAATTGGTGACCGGTGCCGGCACCGTACTCGATCGCCACATGCTGGCGGCGGCCGAAGCGGCCGGTTCGCAATTCATCGTCACGCCGGGCATCACCCGCGACCTGCTGGAAGCCAGCGTCGACAGCCCGATTCCACTGTTGCCAGGCATCAGCAACGCCTCGGGCATCATGGAAGGCTACGGCTTGGGGTATCGCCGCTTCAAGCTGTTCCCGGCGGAAGTCAGCGGCGGCGTCGCGGCGATCAAGGCCCTGGGCGGCCCGTTCGGCGAGGTTAAATTCTGCCCGACCGGCGGCGTAGGCCCGGCCAACATCAAGAGCTACATGGCGCTGAAAAACGTCATGTGCGTGGGCGGTAGCTGGATGCTTGATCCGGAGTGGATCAAGAACGGCGACTGGGCCCGCATTCAGGAATGCACCGCCGAGGCCTTGGCGCTGCTGGACTGATCAGCTTTACCTGACACTTCGTTGTGTGTTTTACGGCTTTACGGTGCGCTTGGTCGGTGCACCGTTTTTTTTGCCCAAAAGAAATGTACGAACGCCGTCTCCTGTGGGAGCGGGCAAGCCCGCTCCCACAGGTCAGCGCAGCTCCGTCAGCGCCGTGACCAGTCGTTTCATATGGTCGGCGGTGGTGGTCAGTCCCGGCGTAATCCGAATGCACGGGCCACACGCCGCGCCGGTACGCACCACGGTGAACAGGTTGTAGTCGTTGAGCAGCCGCTCGACCATCGCCTGTTGATCGGCCTGGGCGGTAAAGCGCATCGACGTGATGCCGCAATACAGTCGTGGGTCATCCGGGGTCAGGACTTCAATGTCGGGTAACTCGCGTACCGCACGAACCCAGAGGTTACGCAGGTAGTTGAGGCGCGAACCCTTGGCCGCGGAACCGCCCATCGCGTGGTGTTCCTCGATGACCAGCGGCAAGGTCAGCAAGGCCGGGATGTTCGGTGTGCTATAGGGCGTACGGGCTCGAATGTCGGTCGGCGGAAAGTGCATTTCGCCCATGTCCGGGTCGATGTCCGCCAGGCGCTCGGGGGCGATGTAGAGAAAGCCGAGGGTCAACGGCGCACCGATCCACTTGTGCAGGTTGTAGGCCGCGAAGTCGATGCCCAGTTCATCGAGGTTGAACTCGAATTGACCCAGCGCGTGGGCGCCATCGAGGATCACGTCGATGCCATGCTCCTTTGCGGCAGCGGCAATGGCCTGCACCGGCATTACCAGGCCGGTGCGGTGGGTAACGTGGGTTAGCGCCATCAGCTTGAGCCGCGGGTAACGCGCGAAGGTTTCACGGTAGGCGGCGATCAAGCTGTCGAAGCTGGCGGGGTGCCGGTGTTCGATCTCGATGACGTCGACACCGCGATGTTTCGCCAGCCAGCGCATGGCGCCCTTGACGGTGTCGTACTCCAGATCGCAGATCAGCACCTGATCACCCGGCTGCAGGCGATTGTAGTTGCGGATCAGCGACTGCAAACCCTCCGTAGCGTTGCTGGTGAGCGCGACCGTCTCGGCGGACACACCGATCAAATTAGCCACTTGTGCCTGGATCTTGATGCTTTCGCCCTGTTCGAAACGCTGGCGAACGTGAACCGAGTTGCCGCGATTGATCAGTTCGATGTTGCGCTGATATTCCTCGACCACCGTGCGCGACATACGTCCGAAATAACCGTTTTCCAGGTTGATCGGGCCGGGTTGCAGATCGTAGCGATCGGCAAAGGTTTGCCAGAAGGCTTCATCACGGGCGCGGCGGGTGTTGTCGGGCATGGGGTTACTCAATCAGGGGCGGGATGAGTGAATCAGTGGCGAGGGGCAGGTTTGCCATGTTTGGTGCGCAGCGGTTCGAGCAATTCCGACAAGCCGTTGTGATCGATTTCCTGCATCAGCGCCAGCAGGCCGCCGAGTTCGCCATGGGGGAAGCCTTCCCGGGCGAACCAGTTCAGGTAGGGGCCGGGCAAGTCCGCAATGATCCGGCCTTTGTACTTGCCGAAGGGCATTTCGCGGGTTATCAGCAGTTCGAGTTTTTCAGGGTTCATGACTCAGTCGTCTTGTTTCATTCGGTTCGGAAAATACAGGCATTCTGCATGCAGGCCAAATGACAGATCATGCAAAAAAAACGGATACAGATTCTTCGGTTTAATCTAACTATATGAAAAATAACGGTTAATTTATCGGTTAGAAGCTGGCATGCAGGCTGCACTACTTAATGCATCTTTCATCAACCGCAAGGAACTGAAAAATGACCGACATAAACAAAGAAGCGATTTCTGTACTCAACGACCTGATTGAAACCAGCAAGGACGGTCAGGAAGGGTTCAAGACTTGCGCTGAAGACATTAAACACCCTGAACTCAAAACCCTGTTCGTGCAACGCTCGGCCGATTGCGCAGCGGCTGCCGCGCAATTGCAGAGTGCCGTGCGTTCGATGGGTGGCGATCCGGAAACATCCACCAGTGTCAGCGGCGATTTGCACCGTCGCTGGGTCGACGTGAAGTCGATGTTCACCGGCAAGGACGAAGAGGCCGTGTTGAACGAAGCCGAGCGTGGTGAGGACCATGCACTGAAGGCTTATCGCGAGGCCATGGAGAAAATCAACAAGCACAACCTGGTGGGCATTCGTGACATCGTTGAGCGTCAGTACCACGGTGTGCAGCGTAACCACGATCAGGTCAAAGCCCTGCGTAACCAGGCGCGCGCACGTTCATAAGGGCGATTGGTAACACCTGTGGGACCTGTGGGAGCGAGCAGGCTCGCTCCCACAGTTAGTTATGGCGCGGCGAATCACCCGATGCTGATCGCCGGAAGCTCGGTCAAGGTCACGGACTGCTGTTTGCGCGGCGCGAGGATTTCCGCCTCGCCATCGACCACCAACTCATCGCGCTGGTTGAACACGCGAGTGGCAATGCGCACGCGGAACTTCGGCAGTTTTTCCAGGATTTCCAGGCGCACCGTCAGGGTGTCGCCGATTTTCACCGGCTTCTGAAAGCTCATCTGCTGTCCGATGTAGATAGTGCCCGGTCCTGGCAATTCGCAGGCGACCGCGGCGCTGATCAACGCACCGCTGAACATGCCGTGGGCGATACGTTCCTTGAACATGGTGCTGGCGGCGTATTCAGCGTCCAGGTGCACCGGGTTGTGGTCGCCCGACATCGCGGCGAACAATTGAATGTCGCGCTCTTCGACTGTTTTGCTGAAGCTGGCGGTCTGGCCGATTTCGAGGGCTTCGTAGGGGGTGTTGGTAACCTGGGTCATCGGTCTGAATTCCTGTGACGAGTAAAAAAATTCACAAAAAACTATTCGGTTCGGTGTGGCCGGGGATTGCTCAGGGTCTGGTGGATCCAGGCCAGCACATCGGCGGTCACTTCATCGCGGTTGGTTTCATTGAACAGTTCGTGCCGCGCTTGCGGGTAAATGGTCAGTTGCAGGCTCTGGCTGCCAGCCTCACGCAAGGCGCCAGCCAGATCTTTCAGACGCTTGCCTTCGCTCACCGGATCACATTCGCCGCCGATCACCAGCAATGGCAGGCCCGGATCGATCTGGGCGAGATTGGACGCTTTGCTGATTTGCTGCAACCCGCCAAGTAAATCGATCCACAGTTGATTGGTGCAGCGAAAGCCGCAGAGCGGGTCGTTGGCGTACAGGTCGACCTCCGCCGGGTCGCGGCTAAGCCAGTCGAATTGGGTGCGCACCGGTTTGAATTTCTTGTTGAACGAACCGAACGACAACCATTCGATCAGTGCGCTGCGGCCCTTGGGCCCCTGGCGAAGGCGTTCGAAACGGGCGATCTGGCGTGCCGCGCGATAAAGCGCCACGGGCTGGAAGTTCGAGCCGCTGAGAATCGCGCCATGCAGGCTGGCGCTGTGATGCAACAGATACGCCTGGGCGATGTAGCTGCCCATGCTGTGGCCCAGCAGCACGATCGGCGCGCCGGGATGTTGCTGGCCGATGTGTTGGTTGAGGCAGGCCAGGTCACCCACCACTTTGGCCCAACCGTCCGTGTCGGCAAAATGGCCGAGCGTCCCGTTTTCGGCAGTTTTGCCATGTCCGCGCAGGTCCGGGGCGTACACGCCATAGCCTTGATCGCAGAGTTTTTCCGCCAGACGCGCGTAGCGGCCGCTGTGTTCCGCCATGCCGTGCGCCAGCAGGATCACGGCCTTGGGACTGCCAGTGGGCAGCCACTGATTGACGAAGAGTCGGCTGCGGTCGCTGGTGGTCAACCAGAACGTATCGTGGATCATCGCGATTCCTTTGCTGGGGCATGGGGCATGGAGCTTGCGGCTTGCAGCTCAAGTTTATAGCGCATCCTTCGCCGGCCGTCTGATCAGGCCGTGCCGCGGCAGCAAGATTCACACGATCTATGACACACGTGCACATATTTGCCTGATTCGCCATAACTGCTAGTGTCCGAGAAGCTCCGCTTTTCCGCTTTCCGAGAAATGAGCGAGAAATGACAGAAAAGCGGCCCCGGATAGGCTCAGGTAAAGAGGACAAGAACAATGCAACCTGATTTCTGGAATGACAAGCGCCCGGCCGGCGTGCCACTGGACATTGACGTCGCTGAGTACAAGTCGGTCATCGAGGTGTTCGAGCGTTCCTGCAAGAAGTTTGCTGATCGCCCGGCGTTCAGCAACATGGGTGTCACCCTGACCTACGCCGAACTGGAACGCTACAGCGCCGCGTTCGCCGGCTACTTGCAAGCCCACACCGACCTCGTGCCGGGGGATCGCATCGCGGTCCAGATGCCCAACGTCCTGCAATACCCGATCGCCGTGTTCGGCGCCTTGCGTGCAGGGCTGATCGTGGTCAACACCAACCCGCTGTACACCGCGCGGGAGATGCGTCATCAGTTCAAGGATTCCGGCGCCCGGGCGCTGGTGTACCTGAACATGTTCGGGCAAAAGGTCCAGGAAGTGCTGGCCGACACCGATATCCAGTACCTGATCGAAGCGAAAATGGGTGACATGATGCCCGCCGCCAAAGGCTGGCTGGTCAATACCCTGGTGAGCAAGGTCAAGAAAATGGTCCCGGCCTATTCCTTGCCCCAGGCCATTTCCTTCAAGAGCGCCTTGCACCAGGGCAAAGGAAGGGGCATCAAACCACTGAGTGCCGGCCTCAACGACATCGCCGTGCTGCAATACACCGGCGGCACCACGGGCCTGGCCAAGGGCGCGATGCTGACCCACGGCAATCTGGTGGCCAACATGCAGCAGGCGCGGGCCTGCCTCAGTCAGTTTGCCAGCGACGGCCAGCCGCTGTTGCGTGAAGGCCAAGAGGTGATGATCGCGCCGTTGCCGCTGTACCACATCTATGCGTTCACGGCGAACTGCATGTGCATGATGGTGACCGGTAACCACAACGTGTTGATCACCAATCCGCGGGATATCGCCGGCTTTATCAAGGAGCTGAAAAACTGGCGTTTCTCGGCGCTGCTGGGGCTCAACACGCTGTTCGTGGCGTTGATGGACCACCCGGACTTCAAGACCCTGGACTTCTCCAGCCTCAAGCTCACCAACTCCGGCGGCACCGCGCTGGTCAAGGCTACGGCCGAGCGCTGGGAACAGTTGACTGGCTGCCGCATCACCGAAGGCTACGGCCTGACCGAAACCTCGCCGGTGGCCTGTACCAACCCGTATGGCGAGCAATCGCGCATCGGCACGGTCGGCCTGCCGGTGCCGGGCACCACGCTTAAGGTGATCAACGATGAAGGCGTCGAGCAGCCGTTGGGCGAGCGCGGCGAGCTGTGCATCAAAGGCCCGCAGATCATGAAGGGCTACTGGCAGAAACCCGAGGCGACCAACGAAGTGCTGGATGCCGACGGCTGGTTCAAGTCCGGCGACATCGCGGTGATCGACCCGGACGGCTTCGTGCGCATTGTCGATCGCAAGAAAGACATGATCATCGTCTCGGGTTTCAACGTGTACCCGAACGAGATCGAGGACGTGGTGATGGCGCACCCGAAAGTGGCCAACTGCGCGGTCATCGGTGTACCGGACGAGCGTTCGGGCGAGGCGGTGAAGTTGTTCGTGGTCGCCCGCGAAGCGGGTGTCAGCCTTGAAGAGTTGAAGGCCTACTGCAAGGAAAACTTCACGGCGTACAAAGTGCCCAAGCACATTGTCTTGCGTGAGTCGTTGCCGATGACGCCGGTGGGCAAGATTCTGCGGCGGGAGTTGCGGGATATCGCGTAAGCGGTGAATGGCCGCGCTTCGCGCGGATCGCGGGCAAGCCACGCTCCCACAGGTTCGGCGTCGTTCACTCATCTTGTGAACAATGCTGAACCTGTGGGAGCGTGGCTTGCCCGCGATGCCTTTAAGGGGAAAGCCTCGAATTTCGTGGCTTTCAGCGACATATAGGTTTTTTGCTCTAAAATGACTGCTTGTTATTCTTGAGTCATCAATGTGACCGTAGAGGCCGATTTTGGCTCTAGTCGACCCTATTCAAAGCTGCTACTCTCGGCGCGCTTTGTGACTTCTCGGCCTAGTAAAAAGCCAGACTCACCTATAGACAAACACCAATAATAATCGCATCAAATGCGGTGCTGAATTCGCGTTGCTGAGGAGTGGGCTTCCATGATCGAAGACTTTTGGAAGGATAAGTACCCAGCTGGAATTGCTGCCGACATCAATCCAGACGAGTACCCGAATATTCAGGCAGTGTTGAAGCAATCCTGCCAACGCTTCGCCAACAAACCGGCATTCAGCAACCTGGGCAAGACAATCACCTACGGTGAACTGTACGAATTGTCCGGTGCCTTTGCCGCCTACCTGCAACAGCATACCGATTTGCAGCCGGGCGATCGAATCGCCGTGCAACTGCCCAACGTGTTGCAGTACCCGGTTGCCGTCTTCGGGGCCATCCGCGCCGGGCTGATCGTGGTCAACACCAACCCGCTATACACCGCGCGGGAAATGGAACACCAGTTCAACGACTCCGGTGCCAAGGCCCTGGTCTGCCTGGCCAACATGGCACACCTGGCCGAAGCCGTCGTGCCGAAAACCGGGGTCAAGCACGTCATCGTCACTGAAGTCGCCGATCTGTTGCCTCCGCTCAAGCGTCTGCTGATCAACAGCGTGATCAAGTACGTGAAGAAGATGGTGCCGGCGTATCACTTGCCAAAAGCCATCAAGTTCAACGACGTGTTGAGCAAGGGCCACGGTCAGCCAGTGACCGAGGCCAGCCCGGCCAGCAGCGATGTCGCGGTGCTGCAATACACCGGCGGCACCACCGGCGTGGCCAAGGGCGCGATGCTGACCCATCGCAACCTGGTGGCGAACATGTTGCAGTGCAAGGCGCTGATGGGTTCCAACCTCAATGAAGGCTGCGAGATCCTGATCACGCCGCTGCCGCTGTACCACATCTATGCCTTCACCTTTCATTGCATGGCGATGATGCTGATCGGCAACCACAACATCCTGATCAGCAACCCGCGCGATTTGCCGGCGATGGTCAAGGAGTTGTCGAAGTGGAAGTTCAGCGGTTTCGTCGGCTTAAATACCTTGTTCGTGGCCCTGTGCAACAACGAAGGTTTCCGCAAGCTGGATTTCTCGGCGCTGAAAGTCACCCTGTCCGGTGGCATGGCCCTGCAACTGGCGGCTGCCGAACGCTGGAAAGCAGTCACCGGTTGCGCCATCTGCGAAGGTTACGGCATGACCGAAACCAGCCCGGTGGCCACGGTCAACCCGATCCAGAACATCCAGATCGGCACCATCGGCATTCCGGTTCCGTCGACCCTGTGCAAAATCATCAATGATGCCGGTGTCGAACAGCCGATGGGTGAAATCGGCGAGCTGTGCGTGAAGGGGCCGCAGGTGATGAAGGGCTACTGGCAGCGCCAGGAAGCCACCGATGAAATCCTCGACAGCGAAGGCTGGTTGAAGACCGGCGACATCGCGCTGATCCAGCCCGATGGCTACATGCGCATTGTCGATCGCAAGAAAGACATGATCCTGGTCTCCGGCTTCAACGTGTACCCGAACGAACTGGAAGACGTGCTGGCGGCCTTGCCGGGCGTGCTGCAATGTGCGGCCATCGGCGTACCGGACGAGAAGTCGGGCGAGGCGATCAAGATTTTCATCGTCGCCAAACCGGGCGTGACCCTGACCAAGGAACAGGTGATGGAACACATGCGCGCCAACGTCACCGGCTACAAGGTTCCGAAAGCCGTGGAGTTCCGTGATGCGCTGCCGACCACCAACGTCGGCAAGATTCTGCGTCGTGAACTGCGTGATGAAGAATTGAAGAAGATCAACGCGAAGAAAACCGCCGCGTAATCAAACAAAAAGCCCCGCAGATGCGGGGCTTCTTTTAATCCGTCAAAACACCGATCTACTGTAGGAGCGAGCATGCTCGCGAAAAAGGCCCAGACAACGCAGGCAATCAGACAGCCCGCGTTATCGTTAACGTCCATCGCGAGCATGCTCGCTCCTACAGAAATGTTGTTTATTGGCGGAAGGGCGCGAAATTGACGTTGGTGCCCGCCGGGCGCATGTCCTGCAGGTACGAGTCCTTGTCGGCGCTCAGTTCCAGGCTCAGGGCTGCCTTGCGCTTGCCCTGGTTGCGTACCACAAGGCCTTCGAGCTTCTCGCGCAGGAACACCGTCGGCACTTTCAGGTGCAGCAGTTCGTCGGTATCCGGGGTGTGCATCAGCAGGTGAATCCACTCGTACTGACCAATGGCCAGGCGCGCCACCGGGATGTCGAACCACCAGATGTTGCGGTTGCGGTTCAGTTCGGTGAAGTGGCAGTTGTTGACGCCAAGCACAGCACCGCCGAGTTCCTGATTTCTGCGGGCAATGGCCTGCTTTTTATCGAGTTTCATAACATTCCTACGGGATTGGATCTTCAGCGCCAGGGCCTGAATACGTTGCGCATTCTCGGGGGTTGCCGGGCAAACATAAAGCCCAACCTGCATTGAACGATGAAATGTCGCCGGAAAATAAATGAAACTCCCTGCAAACGCCCTCGGTCAACCTTGTGTAATGACTTTTCTCATCGAGATGTTCAGAGGAGAAGCACCATGGGCAGCACAAGCGATAAAGTAAAAGGCATGGCCAACGAAGCGGTCGGCAACGTCAAACAAGGCGTCGGCAAGGCCACTAACAACCCGAATCTGCAAGCTGAAGGCAAGGCTCAGGAAAGGAAAGGCGAGGCCCAGCAGGCAATCGGCAAAGCCAAGGACGCGATCAAGAAAGGCGTCGACAAAGCGTGATACGGCCTTTGATGAGCGAATGAAACGGCCATCCACGGATGGCCGTTTTTGTGTCAGCCTGAACTTGAACGATGAAATTGTTTCAAAGTCGCCAGGTAGGCTACTTTGATGAAAGAAAACGGCCCCAGAGTCGCCACGACCTCAACCCAATCCTGTATGCGGCGAATGGAGACGCAAATGATTTTCCCGGACATGAGAGGCCTGCCCCTGCACCGTGTGATGATGCGCACGGTCACCGAGTTCGTCGACGACGAGATGTCGACCTATGCCTCGGCGCTGGCCTATCAGATGCTGTTTTCGCTGTTTCCCTTCATCCTGTTCCTGATCGCCCTGATCGGCTTCCTGCATCTGCCGGACTTCTTTTCCTGGTTGCGCCTGCAATCGGAACTGGTGTTGCCGCCCCAGGCGCTGGAGCAGGTGAACCCGGTGATCGACCAGCTCCAGCAATCCAAGGGTGGCCTGCTGTCGGTGGGTATCGTGATTGCCCTGTGGACCGCGTCGGCCGGTGTGCGCTTGATGATGAGCGCGATGAACGCCGCCTACGACGTGGTCGAAGGCCGGCCGGCGTGGAAGCGCTTTCCGCTGTCGATCATCTATACCGTTGGCATTGCCGGCATGCTGCTGATCGCCGCGGCGTTGATGGTGCTGGGGCCGCAGGTGATGAGCTGGATCGCGTCGCAAATCGGCCTTGAATACTTCATTGTCACGCTGTGGAGCATTGCGCGCTGGCCGGTGATCGTTATTTTGATGATGGTCGCGGTGGCACTGATCTATTACGTCATGCCTGACGTCAAACAAGAGTTTCGCTTCATCACGCCGGGTTCGGTGCTGTCGGTGGTGGTGTGGATCATCGCGTCCCTGGGCTTCGGTTTGTACGTCAAGGAATTCGCCAACTACAACGCCATGTATGGCAGTATCGGTGCGATCATCGTGCTGTTGCTGTACTTCTATATATCCGCCGCGGTGCTGCTGCTCGGGGCCGAGATGAATGCGGTGATCGAACACATGTCGCGCGAAGGCAAAGACCCTGGCGAGAAGGTTGCCGGCGAGCATGGTCCCGTTCATGAGGAAAAACACCACGTGTCGGGACTGGGCCGCGATCATTCAAAACCCAAACCGACCATTGACGAAACCTGACCATGATCCGTGAAATTCTGAAAATGGGCGATGAACGCCTGCTGCGCATTGCCCCTCCAGTGCCGGCCGAAATGTTCGACAGCCCCGAGCTTTGGCAACTGATCGACGACATGTTCCAGACCATGGAAAGCGTCGGCGGCGTTGGCCTGGCCGCGCCGCAGATTGGTGTCGACCTGCAGCTGGTGATCTTCGGCTTCGAGCACAGCGAACGTTATCCAGACGCCGAAGCCGTGCCGCAGACGATCCTCATCAACCCGTTGATCACGCCGCTGAGCCCGATCATGGAAGAAGGGTTCGAAGGGTGCCTGTCGGTGCCGGGTTTGCGTGGCGCAGTGGATCGCTATCAACAGATCCGCTACGAAGGCTTCGACCCCAAGGGCGAGCCCATCGTGCGCATCGCTTCCGGGTTCCATGCGCGGGTGGTGCAGCATGAATGCGATCACCTGATCGGCCGGCTATACCCGTCGCGCATCACCGACTTCAGCAAATTCGGGTTCACCGAAGTGATGTTCCCGGATCTTGATCCCAACGCAGACGACTGACTCGCTCCCACAGGTTCTGTGTAGTTTTCAGTCAATCACTTGGTTGGCTTTGGGTTCCAGGCCCATCGCGATCATCGGTTTGCTGCGGGCGTATCGGCTTAAGCGCTCGACCATGGCGTAGGGCATCGACGGATCGAAGGTAAATCCGCGGCGCTCATAAAACCCGCGCAAGTCGGGATGGCAGAACAACCAGACCGGCAGCGCGAGATCTTTCACCGCTTCAGCGATCAATGCGGCAGCGACACCCTGTTCGCGACAGGCCGGATCGACAAACAACCCGGTCAGCCAATGCCCACCCGATACCGGGCGCAAGCAAAGCGCCGCTATGATCTCGTCACGCCGTGCGACCCACAGCTGCGCGTCGCGTACCGCTTTCATCGACGATTGGTGGGCGCGATAGAACTTGTTCATCAATGGCCATAGCGGCTCATCGAGTCGGGAGTAATGAATGCTGTGCATGGGACTAAACTGTTGGAGGGGCAAGCGCGCGATTATAAAAGAACGCGCGCGTCGGGATAGGTGTATACCTGTTCTCACCCCCTCGTGAGTGGAGTACGCATCATGTCTAAAGGTATGGAATCAAAAAAAGAGCTGAAGAAAAAACCGGCGAAAACCGCCATTGAAAAACGTGCCGACAAGAAGGCCAAAAAACTGAACGTATTCGGGCATTGATTCTGCGCTGACCGATCGCTCCCATGCGCTGCACGGGAGCGATCTTCTGAAAATAATCTGCAAGAAATCCCGGCGTCGTTGCACAGAAGGGGACTGGTCCCCGATCCGAGCAACGCCATGCCCCATTACTTAGATACCGCCCACCCCGCCGTAACGCCAGTTGTCGGATCTGTTATTTCTGACAGTAGACAGATAATCGCGACACAATCGACTCTGCTCCCTGCATGCGCCTGATTTATTCAGCGTTTACAGGTAGCGGAGTGTTTTCATGAACACCCAATGGTTCGTTGGAGTCGCGGCACTGTGTGTCGGCATCGGCGCACTGTTTTTTTCTGCAAAGAATGTGTCGGTCACGCGCATTCCCTACACGTTGTTTGAACCCGCCATGACGGCTGGGCAAAAAGCCGAGGTGCGGCAGCAGATTGATCGGCAGCTGCGGCGCAAAGCGGGGGGCAAACAAGTCAGTCCCACGCAAGTGGTCTATGCCGATGGTTCCATCGTGTTGACGTTTGCGGTGCCCGGCGATGCGGGCTCATCCGATAGCACCTGTGATTACGGTTACTTTTGTGTCTGGAGCGACCCGGACTACGCGGGCACAAAACTGTCGCTGCTCAGCACGCCGAAAAATCATTTCATCAACCTTTCCGACTTCGGCATGAACGGGCAGGTCTCGTCCTGGCAGCATCACAACAAGGTCCACACGGTCAAAGTGTTTGGGGTGGATGGGCCTGATGCCAAAGGCAACGTGATGATGAGCAATCTCAAGGAAGTCGGGTTGGGTAAGGGTTGCTGCCCGTTCAGTATCCCCGAGCAGGTCAGTCCTACGGGCGCCTGGACTGAAATTTACGCTCAAAATCGACTGGTCGAACATAACGACCGAATGGTCAGCATTGCGCTTGGGCCTATGTTCTTTTTGTTTGCCCAGTAAAAAATCCCCCCACTGCGGGTCCGCGTCTTGTGACGCTGAACCGATTTTGTCCCGGATAGTGGCCGACTAGTGGCCTTGCGCGGCCCTGATGCCTGTCTATGCTGAGGCGTAACTAACTATGTCGGTCGCAATCTGATGCCAGGGATTGAGACCCAAGAGTGCGCAAGCCAAGGCACCGTCACGGGTTGACAGGGAGCGGTTCGGTAAATGGAGTTTGCTTATGAGCATGTTAGGGCTGCCCGGCTCCGGGCTATCAAGAGAAGGATGTCTTGATGAGGAAGCCGCACCAGGGACCCTCCGATTCAACATCAAATAATTGCCTGACAAGTCCTTCCTGTTTGGAGGGGCGCGCGTACCTGTTCCAAGGAACGTAGTGGTGAGTGTGAAAGATCCGTTGCTTTCATTAATCAAAAGACCGCGCTTAGGGTGATACGACCATGTTTAACCTGCATAACAAGGCTGATCTACTGGAAATCGAACGCTTCAGTTGTGCGCTGACCGAAGCCAATGCCAAGTTGGCCGCTGTCAGTAGTTCAATGGCGATGATTGAATTCACGCCCGACGGCATCGTGCTGGATGCCAACGAACATTTCTGCAGGGCCATGGGCTACAGCGTCGAAGACGTACGCGGCAAGCATCACCGGATATTCTGTGAAGAGGCGTTTTACCGCAGTGAGGAATACGTCAGGTTGTGGCGCGATCTGGCGCGTGGCGAAGCGGTGAGCGGTACCTTTTTGCGCTTGAACAAGAGCGGCAGGGAAATCTGGCTCGAAGCCAGCTATATGCCGGTGTATGGCCCGGATCGTCAGGTGCGCAGCGTGATCAAGGTTGCCACGGACATCACCGACAGGGTCAACAAGGAACACGAAAACCAAAGCATGCTTGCGGCGATCGGCCGTTCCATGGCGGTGATCGAGTTCACTCCGGACGGCAAGGTGATCACGGCCAACGAAAACTTCCTCAAGACCATGCACTACTCGCTCAACGAAGTCATCGGTCAGCACCACAGCCTGTTCTGTCACCGTGCCGAAGCCGAGTCGTCGGCCTACAAGGTGTTCTGGGCGTCACTCAATCGCGGCGAATATCACTCGCACCGTTTCGAACGCAAAGACAAATACGGTCATACCGTTTTTCTGGAAGCCTCCTACAACCCGTTATTCGATGCCAAGGGGCGGCTGTACAAAGTGGTGAAATTCGCCAGCGATATCACCAGCCAGATGACCACCCTGCAAACTGCCGCGGAATCGGCCCACAGCACTTCGGTGCAAAACGACGTCTGCGCGCGCAAAGGCTCCGAGGTGGTGCAGCAAACGGTGCAGATCATCCAGGATATTTCCAGGGACTTGAACGAAGCGGCGCTGAGCATCGATGCGGTGAGCAAGCAGTCCGACATCATCGGCACCATCGTGCAGACCATCCGCGGCATTGCCGATCAGACCAACCTGCTGGCGCTCAATGCCGCCATCGAGGCTGCCCGCGCCGGGGAGCATGGGCGTGGGTTTGCGGTGGTGGCCGATGAAGTGCGCAGCCTCGCCGCGCGCACCAGCCAGGCGACGGTGGAGATTGTCGATGTGGTGCGCAAGAACCACGACTTGTCCGTGAGTGCGGTGTCGAGTATGCAATCGAGCCTGAGTCGAACCGGGCTCGGAGTGGAGCTGGCGAACGAGGCGGGGGAGGTGATTCTGGAGATCCAGCAGGGCTCGCGGCATGTGGTGGATGCGATCAGTCAGTTCAACTCGACCTTGCAATTGAACTGAACGTAGCTCAGAACCTGTGGGAGCGGGCTCGCTCCCACAAGGGCTTTGTACTTTAGGGTTACAAGGTCACAGCGAAGCCAGGAATTTATCCACGACCTGAGCTCCGGACTTGTCGCCGTTGCGCTCAGCCTTTTCGGCCTCCGCCATTTCTCGCTTATCTTCCATGCGCTGGGCGATTTCTTCACCCACTGCCTTTTGCTTCTCCGGCGGCATCTGTTCGACTTCTTCGGCGGTCAGGCCCATCTCCTCCAGAATCGCATCGCGCATGCGCTGTTCCGGGGTTTTGCTCATGTAGTCCTTGAATTCGGAAGTGGCCGAGCCTTCCTTGAGTTTGTTGATGACGTCGTCAGGCAGCTTCATTTCGGACATTTGCAGGCCTACGCGGGTCTTGGCAAATGCCTCATCAACGTTGTCGCTGATCCGCGTGGCTTCGCTGACCTGTTGCGTGGCCTGTTGGGTCGCGGATTCCTGAACCTGGGGGCTGGTTTGCGCGGCTTGCGCCTGCACATTGTTTTGCAGGGCCTGAGCCATGGCGCCTTGCAGCCCGGCGGCGGCTTCGGCGGTCGGATCTTCACCCGCACGTTTGGAAAGCGGAATGACGTGGTTTGTTATTGCACTGACCAACATGATGAATTGACCTTGTAGGTGGTTATGGTGCAGTGCTTTGAGCAAATACTGTGCCTGTAAAGATAAGTTCCTAAAAATCAGTCACTTACCTTTTGATTAACAGGCGTTCAGCTGAAAAGAGGGCAAACGTTTGCCGACGAGCGGCAACGGTTGTAAGTTCCGCGTCGGGTCAAGGCAAGCCATTGCAGCAATGCTTGAGAAAACCGGGTCGTGGCGCCAGGCGCTTGAAATAGTCATCAATAGCAGGGAAGTCTGGGCGGGTGAGGGGTGTCATCAGCCAGCGGTTGACGGACAGGCCGATGACGATGTCGGCCAGGGAGAATTTGTCCCCGGCGACATACGCCTGGGTGGTCGCAAGTTGATGTTCGAGGATGCCCATTTTCTGGTTCCAGCCACGCACGCCGACTTCCACGCGATGCGGGTCCTGGTACTCCGGATCCTTGCGCACCAATGCCATGAACGCGTAGCTCCAGGACGAATTGAGATCGGTGGCCTGCCAATCCATCCACTGCTCCACCCGCGCGCGCGCGGCCGGTTCGGTGGGCAGTAGCTCGTTGTGATGATGGTGGTGTTTGCCGGCCAGGTAGCGGCAAATGGTGTTGGACTCCCAGAGCGGACCGTTCTCATCAATGATCACCGGCACCTGGGCGTTGGGATTGAATCGCAGGAATTCCGGACTGTGGGTCGAACCAAATCCGCTGCCCCAATCCTCGCGTTCATAGCTCAGGCCGAGTTCCTCACACGTCCACAAGACCTTGCGGACGTTGATTGACGAGGCTTTGCCGAGAATCTTCAGTGCATGGTCCATGGGGCGACTCCATTGCGAATGGCATTCATGCCTTTAATTGTAGGAGCTGCCGCAGACTGCGATCTTTTGATCCTGTCGTTTGAAGAGCAAAGTCAAAAGATCGCAGCCTGCGGCAGCGCCTACGTACTCTCGCGCACCTTCAACTCAAACCCCATGTCCTGCACCGGCTTGGCCACGGTGTTGCCGGCCATCAGCGTCAGCATTTGCTCCGCCGCGCGGCGGCCGATGGCTTCGCGCGGGGTGCTGATGCTGCTCAGGCGCGGGACCATGTGGGCCGAGGCCGGCAGGTCGTTGAAGCCAAGAATCGCCACCTGCTCCGGGATCTTGATGCCGCAGCGCATGGCTTCGAGCAGCGCGCCCTGGGCCAGGTCGTCGTTACCGAAGAAGATCGCATCGACATCGGGATGACTGGCGATCATCTGCAAAAACAACTCGCCGCCCAGGCCCACCGAAGACGGGCGTGGGGTCAGCACCTCCAGCGCAGGGTCATACAGACCGGCCTTTTGCAGGGCTCGGCGGAAACCTTCGCCCCGCAGCAGCGTACGCTGATCGAGTTGTGCGCCGATGTAGGCCAGGCGCTTGCGGCCACGGGACAGCAAATGTCCGGCGGCGGTTTCGCCGGCGGCCAGTTGCGAAAAACCGACGCAATTGAGGCCGGCGGCGCTGTCCAGCTCCATCATGTACACGCAGGGGATGTTGCTCGCTTCGATCATCCGTCGCGAACTTTCGGTGCGGTCGAAACCGGTGAGCAGCAAGCCACGGGGCTGATAGGCCATGTAGTTGCGCAGCAGGTTTTCTTCTTCGTCGCGGGAATAGTGGAAGTTGCCGATCAGCACTTCGAAGCCTTTTGGCCGCAAAACCTGATGAATGGCTTCCAGGGTGTCGATGAACAACAGGTTGGATAGCGACGGCACCAAAACCACCACCGAATGACTCTGGGCCGAGGCCAGGGCGCGGGCTGCGGAGTTGACCACATAGTTGAGCTCAAGCGCCGCGTTCTGCACCTTTTCCACCAGTTCCGTGGCCACCGTGCTGACACCACGCAAGGCGCGGGACGCGGTGATCGGGCTGACACCGGCCAGGCGCGCGACTTCGTTCAGGGTAGGGCGGCCAGTGGTGCGGGTATTTTTATCGTTCTTGGTTGAAGTCATCGATGGCTTGCCAAACAAAATTCAAGGCACTAAGGTAGCGCTGTCTCGATGCAGCTGCAAATGCGTGAGCGGGGGTTCGCCTGATCCTCGCTTTTTGGCGTTGGGAACAACACGCTGCAACCCACAAAAATGACAAGAAGGCGTCGGCAACTTCTGCTTTTGGTCCAGCGTCATAGCTGTCAAAGGTAGCGCTGTCTGCGCGCTGAGGTGTTACATGAATCATCCCATCACCGCCCTGGTCATCATGGGCGTTGCCGGTTGCGGCAAGACGTGCGTCAGCGAGGCCTTGTGCCAGCTCAGTGGCGCCACTGCCATTGAAGGCGACACTTTCCACCCTGCCGCCAATATCGAAAAGATGAGCGCGGGTATCCCCCTGAATGATGAAGACCGTGCTGGTTGGCTCGACAGCCTGTGCGATGAACTGCGCCGTGTCGACGCCCTGGGCCAGCGCCCGGTGCTGACCTGTTCTGCGCTCAAGCACATTTATCGCGAACGCTTGCGCAGTGCCTTGCCAGGCCTGGGCTTCGTGTTCCTGGAACTGACCCCTGAAGTCGCCGCCGACCGCGTATCGCATCGCCCAGGCCACTTCATGCCGTCGACCCTGATCGAAAGCCAGTTCGCCACCCTCGAATCCCCCGTCGGCGAGCCGTTGACCCTGGCCCTCAATGCCTCGAACCACAGCGTCGATCAGTTGGCCGCTCAGGCTCACCATTGGTGGCTCGAGCATGGCCTGAAACGCGCCGGTTAATTTTTTGCTTGCAGAGATAGCGCTGTCCTTATGGCATTCGCCTTACCCGCTTTAATAACAACAACAACCAGGAGACACCCCTAATGTTTGGCATGTCCCACGAGACGTTCCTGCTGCTCGACGCAGTGGTCACGGTGATCGGGCTTATCGTCCTGATCACCAAGTTCAAGTTTCACCCCTTCATTGCCCTGATCATCGCCGCAGCCTTCCTCGGGCTGACCTCCGGCATGCCGATCGGCACCATCATCAAGGCATTCCAGGACGGCTTCGGTGGCGTACTCGGGTTTGTCGGGATCATCCTCGCGCTGGGCACCATGCTCGGCAAAATGATGGCCGAGTCGGGTGGGGCGGACCAAATCGCCCAGACCCTGATCCGCTCCTTCGGCAAGGACAAGGTGCAGTGGGCGATGATGTTCGCCGCGTTCCTGGTGGGCATTCCGCTGTTCTTCGAAATCGGCTTTGTGTTGCTGATTCCGCTGGTGTTTATCGTAGCCCGGCGTACCGGCGTGTCGATCATCAAGATCGGTATCCCGTTGCTGGCCGGTTTGTCCGCCGTACACGGCCTGGTGCCACCGCACCCGGGTCCGCTGCTGGCCATCGGCGTGTTCGGCGCCGACATCGGCAAGACCATTCTCTACGGCCTGATCGTGGCACTGCCAACGGCGATCATTGCCGGTCCGATCTTCGGTACCTTCATCGCCAAGCACATCCCTGGTCACCCGAATCAGGAGCTGGTGGATCAACTGGCCCGCGAGTCGGATTCCGCCGATCTGCCAAGCTTCAGCATCACCCTGATCACCGTGCTGTCGCCGGTGTTCCTGATGCTGCTCAAGACCTTTGCCGATGTGGTGCTGCCGGAGGGTAACTTCTTCCGTACCTTCATGGACCTGATCGGCCACCCGATCTCGGCACTGTTGCTGGCATTGCTGTTGTCGCTGTACACCTTCGGCTACAAGCAAGGCATCGGTTCCAACCAGATGCTCAAATGGCTGGACGCGAGCCTGGCGCCGACGGCCGCGATCATCCTGATCATCGGTGCCGGTGGTGGCTTCAAGCAGATGCTGGTGACCAGCGGCGTGGGTAATGTCATCGGCAACATGGCAGTGGCGGCGCAGATTTCGCCCATTCTGCTGGCGTGGCTGGTGGCGGCGGTGATCCGTATCGCCACCGGTTCGGCGACCGTGGCGACCATTACCGGCGCGGGCATCGTGGTGCCAGTTGTCGGGATGATTCCAGGGGTTAACCGTGAACTGCTGGTGCTGGCCACCGGTGCCGGTTCGTTGATCCTGTCTCACGTTAACGACGCCGGTTTCTGGCTGGTGAAACAGTACTTCAACATGACCGTGGCAGAGACGTTCAAGACCTGGACGGCGATGGAAACCATCCTGTCGGTGGTGGGGTTGGGCTTTATTCTGTTGTTGTCGTTGTTCGTTTAACGATATTTGGCAGACACAAAAAAACCGCAGCGATGCGGTTTTTTTGTGGGTGCCTTCCGCGGCTGTTACGGGGCTCTCAAGTTCTGAAGTCGAGCCTCGATATCGAGCGTAGGTGCAGCATTTGTTGTTCCGGGCAAGCTTTCATAACCTGATGAACCGCTACTAAAACTGGAAATCGTTCTGAAACTGCTGGGGGTAGATGGTAAGGAGCTGTTACGGGAGCCAGGGCTGGAGGAACTATTGATAGAGCTGCGAGATATGGGCGCAGGCGTTGCTCTTGTTTTATCTATTGAGGGTGTTGGAGGTGGCCCAGGAGTACTGCCTTTGATGGGGGGATAGTTTTCCCCTTTTGGCAAACCCTGTTGTGGCTTTGATCTCCCCAAGGTTGTTTTATTGGATTTGAGAAAAGGGACTTGGCTGTTTTTCATGGCTCCACTCATGGCACCCAAAATTCCTCCCGTACTTGATTGTGTGGTTACTGTGGTCGTTCGGCCCGCATTGGCGCCACCTCTGCCGACCGGAGAAATAATCGCCCAAAAACCCGCAAATATATCAAACAACGAAGCTTCTCCTGTCGGATCCACACCGTTCGCCGGATCACCACCGCAATACGTATACGAACTTGTTCCACCTTTCCCGAACGGACTGAACTTGTCCGGGCTATGAAACCGCATCAATCGCGGGTTATAGACGCGGTACCCCTTCCCCAAAAAATACCAGTCAGTCTTCGCCTCGCGCAGTTCGCCGTTAAACCCCAGGTGCGTCATGACCTTCTGCTGGCCAGACTGCTGACCATAGGGGGAGTAGGCGAGGAGGCGGTGAATGCGGCCGGCCATTTCGGCGAGCACGGTGTTTTTGCTGTCGCCGACTAACAACAAGGTGCGGGACATGTGATTGGCAGGTTTAGATGTGGGCATGGGAGGGCCTTTGTTTGACGACACGTCAATAAAGGCTTCCAGCATTTCACGTAGTTCCAGTGTCGGGAACTGACAGAACTACCAGGTTCCATCGGGCGCGCCACAAACCAAATGTGGGAGCGAGCCTGCTCGCGATGGCGGAATGTCAGTCGAAATCAATGTTGACTGTCACGCCGCTATCGCGAGCAAGCTCGCTCCCACAGGGGTTCCTGCAGTTTTATGTGTCAGGTGTCAGGATTTGCTGACTACACCATCCGCCCTGAACATCCCGCGAATTCCGCGCACGGCCTGGCGAATCCGGTCCTGGTTTTCGATCAGGGCGAAGCGCACATGGTCATCGCCGTATTCGCCGAAACCCACACCCGGCGAGACGCAGACCTTGGCTTCGGCCAGCAGTTTCTTGGCGAATTCCAGCGAACCCAGGTGGGCATAAGCCTCGGGGATTTTCGCCCAGACATACATCGACGCTTTCGGATTCTCCACCATCCAGCCCAGTTCATGCAGACCCTTGACCAGCACGTTGCGCCGCTGCCGGTATTGCTCGGCGATGTCGCGCACGCATTGCTGATCGCCTTCCAGCGCGGCAATCGCCGCCACTTGCAGCGGGGTGAAGGTGCCGTAGTCGTGGTAGCTCTTGATCCGCGCCAGGGCATTGACCAGTTCCGGGTTGCCGACCATGAAACCGATGCGCCAACCGGCCATGTTGTAGCTCTTGGACAGGGTGAAAAACTCCACCGCGATGTCCTTGGCGCCCGGCACCTGCATGATCGACGGGGCTTTCCAGCCGTCGTAGACGATGTCGGCGTAAGCCAGGTCGTGGATCACCAACACGTCGTACTGCTTGGCGAGGGCGATCACCCGCTCGAAGAAATCCAGCTCCACGCACTGCGCGGTGGGGTTGGACGGGAAGCCGAGGATCATCATCTTCGGTTTTGGAATCGAGCCACGAATCGCCCGTTCCAGTTCGGCGAAGAAATCCACGCCCGGCACCAGCGGCACCGATCGCACCTGGGCGCCGGCAATCACGGCACCGTAGATGTGAATCGGGTAGCTCGGGTTCGGCACCAGCACCGTATCGCCCTGGTCGAGGGTGGCCAGCATCAAGTGCGCCAGGCCTTCCTTGGAACCGATGGTGACAATGGCTTCGCTTTCCGGGTCGATGTCGACCTCGTAGCGTTCCTTGTACCAGTTGGAAATCGCCCGGCGTAGACGCGGAATGCCCTTGGACGTCGAATAACCGTGGGTGTCTTCGCGCTGGGCGACGGTCACCAGTTTTTCGACGATGTGCGGCGGGGTGGCGCCGTCGGGGTTGCCCATGCTCAAGTCGATGATGTCTTCGCCACGACGACGGGCGGCCATCTTCAGCTCGGCAGTGATGTTGAAAACGTAAGGGGGGAGTCGATCGATGCGCGCAAAGCGGCGCGGCGAACCTTGTTCGGCCATTGTTGCCTCGGATAACGTAAGCGCCCGGAACCGTCCGAGCGACGCTGGTCACTGCGGTGACCTGTGGCGGAATGTACGGGCAGCTGTGGCAGACTGTCCAGCCTCCATGTAAACATTTTTTTCCGAAGGAAGCGGTTCGATGGAATTTACCAGTGGCTTCTTGCTGAGCCTCTCGCTGTGCCTGGACATAGGCGTGGCCAACATCGCGATGATTACGTTGGCGATGCAGCGCGGCTATTTTCAAGGCTTCGCGCTGGGCCTGGGCACCTGTGTCGGCGACCTGATCTACGCCGTGCTGGCATTGGCCGGCATGACCGTCCTGCTGCAATACGAAACCGTGCGCTGGGTGCTGTGGATCGGCGGTTCGGCGCTGCTGGTGTACTTCGCGGCGAAGATGATTTATTCGGCGATCCACCACGAGGCGCTGCTGGCCGAGACTGCCGAAGTCGGCCACAACTCCCATCGCAAGGAGTTTTTCCGCGGGATTTTCCTCGCCATGTCGTCCCCCAGTGCGATCCTCTGGTTCGCTGCGGTGGGCGGCACGCTGATCGCACGTTCCGGTGGCGGCGGGGCCATCAGCTCGGCGCTGTTTCTTGGCGGGTTTCTCTGCGCGGGCATTCTCTGGTGCGTGGGGCTGTGCTTCGCGGCGAGCCATGGTGGCAAGTTGCTCGGCGACAAACTGCTGCGCTATTCCTACATGGCATCGGCGGCGATCTTCTGCTATTTCGCGGTATACGTGATTCTATCGGGCTACAACGAGTTTGTTGGCAGCGTTGCCGTCGAGCAGTTGCACGCCCTGTAATTGGGCGAATCGGGTTTGGCTTCTATACTCCCAGCCGAACCCACTTTTCGCTCCAGGAGTCGAGCCATGGATGAGCAAACACGCGTCGAACCGGCGGAGCCGCGCTTCGAACACGGACACTTCCTGCTGATCGCAGGGCTAGGCGGTCGATTTACCCAGCAAACCACCCAAGGCATTCCAGCACTCTGGGAAAAATTCAATCCCCACATCGGCAACGTCCCGGGCCAGAAAGGCGAAGTGACCTACGGCGTCTGCTGCAATTTCGATGGCAAGGGCGGCTTCGACTACATCGCCGGCGTCGAAATCAGCAAGCTCGACGACTTGCCGGATCAATACCGCTGGGTAGAGGTTCAGCCTCAGCGGTACGCGGTGTTCGAGCACAAAGGTCCGCTGGATACCTTGCCGCAGCTGTTTCAGTACATCTTCGGCACCTGGCAACCGCAGTCCGGGCATGAGGTGCTGGATGCACCGGAACTGGAGCGCTACAGCGAGGACTTCAACCCGAAGCTCAATACCGGAAAACTGGAAATCTGGGTGCCGATCAAGGCGTGAGACGTGCATCGAGAGGCGAATCGGACGATTCGTCTCTCGATGTCATGCCAACGCTGATTTATGATCCCCGGCCTTTCCATCTGATTGCGACCCGCCATGAACACCGTCATCCGCCACGTCACGCCTGCTGATCTGGACCGCTGCTACGCCATCGAAACCGTTGCCTATGAAGGTGACGAAGCCGCAACCCGCGAAAAAATCGCCACCCGCATCGCCACTTGGCCCGAGGGTTTCATCGTTGCCGAAGTGGATGGCGTAGTCGCCGGTTTCATCAATTCCGGCGCGGCGTTTCAGGTGGAAATGTCCGATGAAGCGTTCAAGGAACTGATCGGCCACGACCCGGCCGGCCCGCACGTGGTGATCATGTCGGTGGTGGTGCATCCGGATTATCAAGGCCAGGGCCTGGCAAAGCGCCTGATGGGCGAATTCATCGAGCGCATGCGTGCGCTGGACAAGGTCAGCATCAACCTGATGTGCAAGGAACGGCATATCCCGCTGTATGCCGGGTTTGGCTTTGCCTACGTCAAGCCTTCGGCGTCGGACCATGGCGGGATGGCGTGGCATGAGATGGTGTTGGAGTTGTAAAGAACTGTCGAACACTTAAGACCCTCTGTGGGAGCGGGCTTGCCCGAGATGGCGGACTGTTAGTCGACATTTTTGTTGAATGTGACTCCCTCATCGCGGGCAAGCCCGCTCCCACAGAGATGGTGTTGTGCCAGGGCTATAAGCCTCAGAATCTCAGGCCCATCCGCCGCTCATACCCGATCCGCCCCTTGTACGCCTCGCCACTGTCGACATATCCATACTTTGCATACAGCGCGATGGCCGCGGCATTGTCCGCATCCACCGATAACTCCAGCCCCCTGATCTCCGGCCACGCCTGGCGCGCCGCCTCGGGCAACGCTTGCAGGCAGGCCTTGCCATAGCCCTTGCCCTGAACGCGCTGGTCGACCTGCAAGGCATGCAATGTAGCGCTTTGCTCATCGGCCCAGGCCGGCAGCACGGGCGGGCGCTTGAGCAGCAGGAAGGCCACGGGGATGTCGTCGGCCAGCAGGGCAAAGCCTTTGACACCGGGGCCGGGGCGGGACAGCAAGGTGTGCAATGCACCGTGGATATCCCCGGAGAACTTGATTTGATCCGGGTGAACTTCAATGGCCTCGACCTGCTGGCGCTGCAGCGCATTCAGGCTTTCGTAAGGCACGAGTAGGGCTGTCACTGGAGTGTCCTTTTTCCATCAAAAATGAGTCTCGGATTCTAGCGAGTCTGGCCGTTTGGATTATTTTTATTTCACCTGTCGATTCGCCGGATCGCCAGACGACTAAGGGTGTCTTCCAATAATAACCACGGAGAACCACCATGAACTCACAAACCCAGATCCAGAACCTGATCGAGAACTATCGCCAGGCCGTCATCGCCAAGGACGTGGACAAAGTCATGGCCCTGTATGCCGATGACATTGTCTCCTTCGACGCCGTCAAAGCCCTGCAATTCAAGGGCAAACCTGCTTATCGCGCCCATTGGCAGGCCTGCATGGAAATGTGCCCCGGCCCGCACACGTTCGAGTTCCATGAAGTGACCATCGAACCGTCCCAGGAGATCGCATTTGCCCACTGGCTGGCCCATTGCGGCGGCACCAACGAGAAGGGTGAAACCCAGGCCTGCTGGATGCGCGTCACCGCGTGCTATCGGCAGGAGGCCGGGTTGTGGCAGATCGTCCACGAACACTGGTCGGCGCCGTTCGACATGACCAGCGGCGCGACCCTGTTCGATCTGCAGCCCTGATCGCCCGGCTGTTGATCGGCAAGCCGCGCCAGAATGCCCATCTGCGACCATAGTTGATCCGTTCGATCAGGAGAGCGCCATGAAATACCTATGTCTGGTCTACAGCGATGAAAACCTGCTGCATTCGCTGCCGGAGAGCCCGCAGGACGCGGAATGTATGGCGTACGCCGAGTCGATCCAGGGTAGCGGCCGGATGGTCGCCGCCGAGGCGCTGGAGTCGGTGCAGACCGCCACCACCGTGCGCATGCGCAACGGCAAACTGTCGATCACCGATGGCCCGTTCGCCGAGACCAAGGAACAATTGGCCGGTTTCTACCTGATCGATGCCAGGGATCTGAACGAAGCGATCCAGGTCGCCGGGGACATTCCGGCGGCCCGGGTCGGCTGTGTCGAAGTGCGCCCCGTTCGCCAGTTGAATCCTTGAGATGCCAGGTCTTTCGGTGCAGGTGCGGGTCGAGCAGATTTATCGCCAGGAGTCGCGACGCATTCTGGCGACGTTGATCCGCCTGCTCGGCGATTTCGACCTCGCCGAAGAGGCCTTGCACGAGGCGTTTTTTGTCGCGGTCGAACGCTGGCAGCAGGACGGTGTGCCGGACAATCCACGCACCTGGCTGGTATCCACCGGGCGCTTCAAGGCCATCGATGTGTTACGTCGGCGCGCCCGCTTCGCCGCCTCACGACCGTTGTTGATCGCGCAACTGGAGGCGCTGGAGCAGGCCGACTGGAGTGACGAAGACGTGGAAGACGATCGCTTGCGCCTGATCTTCACCTGTTGTCACCCGGCCTTGGCAGCGGACGCCCAGGTGCCGTTGACCCTTCGGGAAGTCTGCGACCTGACCACCGAAGAAATCGCCCGGGCCTTTCTCTCGGCGCCGGCCACCATCGCCCAGCGTATCGTGCGCGCCAAGGCGAAAATCCGCGATGCGAAAATCCCCTATCAAGTGCCGTCCCTGACGGAGTTGCCCGAACGCCTCGACAGCGTGCTACGGGTGATTTACCTGGTGTTCAACGAAGGCTACTCGGCGTCCATCGGCACCCAGGTGACCCGCGAGGACCTGACCCGCGAAGCGATTCGCCTCGGCCGCTTGTTGATGGAGTTGCTACCGGAGCCGGAAGTCATGGGCCTGCTGGCGCTGATGCTGTTGCACGAATCGCGACGGGTGGCCAGAACCTCAGCGAGCGGCGAGTTGATCTTGCTGGATGAGCAAGACCGAGGGTTATGGGACAGCGAGATGATTGCCGAAGGCTGCGCGCTGGTCGAGCGTGCGTTGAGCACCCGTCGCTTCGGCCCGTATTGCCTGCAAGCGGCGATTGCTGCGGTGCATGCCGAAGCGCCATCGGTGGAGGATACCGATTGGGAGCAGATCGTCGGACTGTACGACGTGCTGCTGCGGGCCGTTCCATCGCCGGTGATCGAGTTGAACCGCGCGGCGGCGCTGTCGAAGCGCGATGGGCCGTTGGCGGGGTTGACGCTGGTCGAAGCGATTCTGGCTCGCGGTGAACTGCAGGATTACCACCTGGCGCATTCGGCGCGGGCGGAGTTTTGTCGGCAGTTGGGACGGGTGGAGCAGGCGCGTGAAGCGTACGAGCGGGCCTTGGCGTTGACCCGGCAAGAGCCGGAGCGGCGGTTTATCAAGGCTCGATTACAGGAGTTGAAGTGAGGTGATCTTGCGGGCCTTAATCGCGGGCAAGCCACGCTCCCACAGGGAATTGAGCAGACCACAAATGGTGTGTACCCCATCAAATATTGTGGGAGCGTGGCTTGCCCGCGATAAGGGCCGAAGGACCTTCATTCCAGCATCTTGCCCAATAACCAGCTCCCCGCCGGCCCCGGCGGGTTGAGTCGCGACCACAGTGCATCCACGTAAACGGTTTTCGGCCAGCCGCGCACGTGCAGTTCCTGCAGCGATCCCGGACCAAAACGCTCCACCAGCCAACGCGGCAGCGGTGCCCAGCCGAATCCGCCCTGGGCCATTTCCAGCAGCATCAAATAACTCGGCGCCGACCAGACACGCCCCTTCGCCCGGTTTTCATAGGGATTGACGATGGTCGCCAGGCGCAATTCCCGGTGCCGTTGCAGCACCTCCTGATCGATGTGTTTCAGCGTGGCCAAGGGATGTTTGGGCGAGACGAACAGGGCGATTTCCGTGCGTTCATCCACTGTCGAATTGACCAGGTCTGGCGGATAGCTGTCCTGCATTTCGGCGAACGCGAGCTGCGCCCGACCGCTTTGTACCAGCGCCATCAGGTCGTCGCATTCGGCGATCAGGCATTCAAGTTCCAGGTCCGGATAACGCTGCTCGAACGCACTGAGCGACGCTTCGAAACGGTCGGACTGGTAGGTGTCGGACAGGGCCACGGTCAGCTTGGCCTCGACCCCTTGGGACAACTGACTGGCGCTCATTTCCAGGCGGCTGGTGGCGGCCAGGATGTCCTCGGCTCGCTGCAGCATCACATGCCCGGCCGGGGTGAGGGTGGGTTTGCGGCTGCTGCGGTCGAACAGCGTCAGGTTCAGGTCGATTTCCAGGCTGGCCACCGCCGCACTGATGGTTGACTGACTGCGCCCCAGTTTGCGCGCCGCGGCGGAAAAAGAGCCCTGCGTCGCTGCCTGAACGAACGCCTGCAACACTTCCTGGGAGGCCATGAACTATCGCCTTGATCGATGGTTATTGGTTATGAAGTATCGGCGTGATGTTGGACCATGGCAACCATCGTTACTCAGGAGTCAGGTCATGAACACCCGCAAATCCATCACTGAACGTATTTTCCAGGCCGTCGGTTTCGAACTGTTGGCCATCCTGATCTGTACGCCTTTGCTGGCGTGGATCATGGACAAGCCGATGGTGGAAATGGGCGTCGTCACCGTCGTCATTGCTGCCCTGGCCCTGGCCTGGAACGTGGTGTTCAACGGCCTGTTCGACCGAGTGCTCAAGCGCTTGGCCATTGCGCACAACGCCTGGGTTCGGGTGGTGCATGCGCTGTTGTTCGAAGGCGGGCTGGTGGCGCTTGGCGTACCGCTGATTGCCTGGTGGCTGAACATCAGTCTGTGGCAGGCGTTCCTGCTCGACATCGGGGTACTGCTGTTTTTCCTGCCGTACACCTACGTTTATCACTGGGTGTATGACGTGGTGCGTGAGCGGCTCGTTATGCGTGAGCACAGCCACGCATAACCCTGTAGGAGTGAGGCTTGCCCGCGAAGGCGTCATACCTGAGACACCGCTTTCGCGGGCAAGCCTCACTCCCACAAGGGGGCACTCAATAATCCCGCCGCTTACGAAACGCCCAACGCCCCGCTATCACGGTAAAGGTCGCCACCAGCGCCACCAGAATCCAGAACCCTTCCGGATCCTGGGAAAGTGGCACCCCGCCGACGTTCATGCCGAAAAAACCGGCGATGATGTTGATCGGCAACGCCAGCACCGTGACCACGGTCAGGGTAAACAGCGTGCGGTTGCTCTGTTCGTTGAGGTTGGCGGCGATTTCTTCCTGCAACAGCTTGATCCGTTCACCGAGCGCCGTCAGGTCGTTGATGATCAGCGCAAACTCCTCGGTGGATTTGCGCAGCTCCTTGACGTCTTCCTTTTGCAGCCACGGCGGCGGGCGATTGAGCAGCCGCAGCAACGAGCCCGGCTCCAGTGCCAGCAGGCGTTGCAGGCGTACCAGCACCCTTCGGTTGGAGCCCAGTTCGGCACGGTTGGTCGATAAGCGCGAGGACAACAACTCGTCTTCGATCTGATCGACGCTCAGGCTGGTCTTGCGCACGATCTGCGTCAGCACTTCACCCTGATCGCGCAGCAGGTGCACCAGCAATTCCAGCGGCGAGCGAAAGCACTCGCCGGCCTTTACCGACGAACGCAACTTGTCCACCGAGTGCAACGGTTGCAGGCGCGCACTGATGATCAGCCGACTGCGCACGCACACCCACAGCGTCGAAACATCCGAGGAGACCATGCTGCTGAGGTTGAACACCACATCGTTGACCACCGCCAGCAGCGCCGAATCGACATGCTCGATACGCGTCGACCGCGAACCTTCATGCAAGGCTTCGAAAAACTCGTCGGGCAATTCCAGATGGCTTTTCATCCAGCGTTCGCACGCGGCATGAGCGAGGTTCAGGTGCAGCCAGAGAAATTGTTCGTCGTCCTGCGGTTGTTGCAGGTATTGCAGCGCTTTGGCCGAGTCGATCTCCCGTCCGCGTTCACCGGGGCGAAAACTGAATCCGTACAGCAAGCCGAACAGATCCGGGTCGCGATGGCTTTGATCGATGCTGTGGTTCATGAGGACTCGCAAGGGAGGCGCCTGCCGCGGGTTTTACAGGTTCACTTGAGCCGCATCATCGCAACGCCGTTTGACGGTTTGGTGACGATGGCGTGACCCTGACCGATTACCCAGACGCAAAAAAACCGCACGATCATCAGACCGTGCGGCTTCACGCAGAGCCTCGGTTTGCCTCACTTGTTGTTCAGCACTTCGCCGGTAGCGGCCAGTATGTCCACATCCCACTTCACGTTTTTTGGGTCGCGTCCTTCGACTTCGTAGATGTAACCCTTGAAGCGATGTTCCAGTTGGGTTTCGGTAATCGTCGAGCCCGGGTGCAGCTTCAAGGCGATCTGGGTCAGCTCTTCCAGTGGCTTGACCTTGCCTTCCTTGATCAGCTGAGGAATCTGGTGCAGCAGGACATCATCTTCCTTCGCCTGGACCAAAGCGGCAGGGATCAGGGTTACAGCGGCGATCAGGGCAATCACGGTTTTCATGGGGTTCTTTCCTTGGATGAGTGAATCTGAGATCAAGTTAATCGCCGCAACTTAATCCACCCTTAAAGGCACTTTAACCGAATCAAAGTTTTACAAACCTTCGGGCGCAAAAAAGCCGCGCGATCGCGAAATCGTGCGGCTTTTTATGCGTTTGTATTTCAGTCGTCTTTTTTGTTTTTCAGGACTTCGCCGGTGGCGGCATTCAAATCCACGTCCCATTCAACTTTATTGGCGTCAAGCAACTCGACTTCGTACTCGTAGCCATTGAAGTGGTGATCCAGGTCGCTGTCGGTAATCGTGGCACCCGGGTGCAACTTCAACACGATCTGGTTCAGTTCTTCCAGCGGCTTGATCTTGCCGTCCTTGACCAGTTGCGGGATCTGGTCGACGGGCACATCGGCCTGGGCCAGACCGGCAGTGAGGGTCAGGGTCGCAGCGGCGAACAGGGCAGTCAACGTTTTCATGAGGTTCTTTCCTTGGGTGAGCTGTTTAAGTGGGATCAGATTAATTGTGGCAACTTAATTCAGCCTTAAATTCCCTTTGTCTGGACTAAAGCCTGCTCGCGAATGCAAACGCCTCGGTCCCGGATCAATACCCGTTGTTCTTCAATACCTGATCAACACTCGCCGCCGCCGGACGTTTATAGAACTTCAACAACTCACTGGTGCGATTGGTAAAGATCCCATCAACCCCCGCATCCATGACCTTCTGATAATCCACCGCCTCATCAATGGTATAGACGTGCACCAGCAGGCCTTGATCGTGGGTGTACTGGTTCATCCAGGGCTGCACCAGATCCGCGTAACTTTGATCGCCACCCTGGGTCAACGCGGCGGACGGGCCGGTGCCGATCGCTCCCTGGGCCTTGGCGTAGTCGACCCAGCGCTGGAATTCGGCTTTGTCCTTCGGTTGCTGCTTGGCGTAGTACTCAGCCTTGTCCTTCTCGCCGGACTCGGCAAACGTCACCTTGGATGCAGGCTCGATATTGCCTTCGCCGACCCATAGCAACAGGATCTTCGGCACCTGCGGCATTTCCTTTTGCAGCAGTTCGAGGCTGCTCTTCTCGAAGGTTTGCAGGATTACCTTGCCTTTTCCCTGACCGACAGCCAGCTCGCTTTTCGCCAGTTTCGAACCGGCCGGGCTCAGCCAGCCACGGTCCTGGAGTTTCGCCTTCAGGTCATGCTCGATACCGGGAAATTGCTGCGGTTCCTTGGTCTCGATGTACAGCCCCGGCTTGTGCCGTGGATTGGCCTGGGCGATGTCGATGATTTCATCGAGGGTCAGGATTTTCAGACCCGTGTAGGCAGGGCGTGCGCGATCCGGGTACGCGGTGTTGAACCAGCTCCCGGCATCCAGGGTTTTCAATTCGGCCATGGTGAAGGCGGTGGCCGGGCTGTCCTTGCGCTCGGGGAACTTGATCGCGACGTCGGTGGTGCGTTGCAGGTTGTTGTCGTGCAGGGCGAACAGCACGCCGTCCTTGCTGCGTTGCAGGTCAAGTTCCAGGTAATCGGCACCCAGATCACGGGCCAGTTTGTAGGCGGCGGCGGTGGATTCCGGTGCATCGAACGACGCGCCACGGTGGGCGATTACTGCCGGGTGGGGGATGCCCGATCTTGTAGCCAAAGCAGCCGGGTCAGGCTCGATGGCGGCTTGGGCCTGGAGTTGAACTGTGCCGAGCAGCAAACCCAGCATCAGGGCGCTTTTGGTGAAGGTGGCAGACATGGTCGAGATCCTTTCGCGATGGTTTTCAAAGACGTCCCTTTTAACAACTGAGCGTTGCCAGCGCTATCGCGAGACCGACATAAACCTGTTTAAAGCTGATGTTCGTCAGCGTTTTTGTGCGCTCGTTTGCAGTACCCTTGACCCCGGCAACTTCCCCGGCAGAGGGAAAACCATTCGCTGGCCCTGCGTGTAAACCAACGATCACTTTTTGTGAGGTTTACCATGCGCGTCACATCCCAGCTCATTTGCCAGGCTGCCGACCAACTCAAAGGCTTCGTCGGTCTCAATCGCAAGACCGGCCGCTACATCGTCCGCTTCAGCGAAGATGCTTTCGGCATGGACGTGGCGGACGACGGCATCATCCCCACCAGCGAATTCGTCTGGGCACCCGGCCCCGAACACATCATGACCCTCAAGCGCGAGTTGATTCAGTTGCTGCTGGATCAGAACATCGACGACAGGATCAACATCAGCGAACCGTTGCGGGTGTACATGAACAGGCGGGATGTGCCGGAGATTTCGGCGGTGCGGAGTTTGGTGCGGGGCTGATGGTTTTGGGCTGACTGTACCGTCCTCTTCGCGGGCAAGCCCGCTCCCACACTTGGTCTCCAGTGTTTACGCGGACAATGTGGGAGCGGGCTTGCCCGCGAAGACGGCCTGAAAAACACCCAATCAACTACAGACTGAACTCATACGCCCGCTCAACCCGACACACCCGCGTATGACACCGGGCATACCAGGTCGACCGCCCACGCTCACGAATTTCACTGTGCTCGGGATGATGCTTCCAAGCCAGAATCGCCGCCTCGCTGGCCCAGTACGAAACGGTAATCCCCACCCCGTCTTCACCCCGCGCCGACTCCACCCCAAGAAACCCCGGTTGCTCGCGCGCCAACTCCACCATGCGCGCGGCGGCCTCGGCGTAACCCTGGTCACCCTCAGTGCGCAGCGAAGTGAAAATCACCGCGTAATACGGCGCGGGCGGTGTATTGGCCATCATGAGCGCTGCTCCGTGCACGCTTCGACCAAGGCTCGTACCAGCGGCGGCAGGATGCCCTTGAGCGCAGCGCGTTCCGGCTGAAACAGCGTGGCAACGAAAAACGGATGACCTTTGAGCTCCACCGCACGCAAGCCTTGCGATTGATCATGGCCGACACCCTGAAGATCATGCCGGAGCAAGGCCTGCTCGAACTGCGGATTCACACCGTAGCGGCAGCGATAGCCCTCACGAATCTCGGACGTTTCATACGCCTTGGCGATCAACGAACTTTCACGCAAATGAATGCTGTCGACAGTCTCCACCAGCGAACACTCCAGGGGTGTGAGCAATGCGCGATCAGCATAGGGCGACGTCTCGCCATGCTCGGCATCCGACCAACCGAGCACGTTGCGCGCATATTCCAGCACCGCGTGTTGAAAGCCGCCGCAGGTACCGAGGAAAGGTCGCTGCTGTTCGCGGGCAAAGCGAATCGCCCGTAGTGCGCCGTCCAGGCTGCGATAGGGGCTGGCCGGTACACACCAGAAACCGTCGAACTGATCGAGCGGCGCGCCGGCATCAATGCTCTCGGTGGCGAGCCATTGCCCTTGCACGTTCCGGCCGGTGATTTCGGCGGCCATCCCAAGCGCCACTGGGATAGCCTGGTGGGCGGTGACTTGCGGGTCGTAATCGCCAATCAGGGCGATGCGGGTGACGGGGTTTTCCATGAGTGGCCTCTGCGCTTGTTGATTCCTGGCGCTCACTATAGATTGGCGTTCACGCACTCAATATTGGCGTTTATCCAAGTGATCAATGCAGTGACGCACTATCGACTGGACTATCCAGACCTGGCCCTGATCCTTGCGCTGGTGCGCGGCGGCTCGCTGGCCCGGGCTTCGCAGCTGATGAAGGTGGATGTCTCGACGGTGTTCCGGGCCGTGCGTCGGTTGGAAGCCGCATTGGGTCAGCAGTTGTTCGAAAAAAGTCGCGCCGGTTACCTGGCCACCACCTTGGCGCAGTCGCTGGCCGAGCAGGCGGAGCGGGCCGAACAGGCCTTGGAAGCGGCGCGCATCGGTGTGGAGCAGGGGGGCGAAGTCATCAGCGGCACCGTGCGCCTGACTTGCACCGATTCGGTCCTGCAAGGTTTGCTGTTGCCGGCGCTGGCGCAGTTCATGCCCAACTACCCGGCGCTGACCCTGGAACTCAGCACGTCCAATGACTTTGCCAACCTCAGTCGCCGCGATGCCGACATTGCCCTGCGCCTGACCCGCGCGCCACCGGAGCATTTGGTGGGGCGCCGATTGGCGGACATTGCGTACCGGGTGTGTGCCAGTGAGGGGTATCTGCAATCGGCGGATACCACAGACCTGGCTGCGTTGATGTGGATCGCCCCCGATGACTTCCTGCCGGATCACCCGACAGTGATCTGGCGTCGTCAAGCGCTGCCGGGCGTGACGCCTGGGTATCGCTGCAACAGCATGCTGTCCGTCACGGAACTGGTTCGAGCGGGGTTGGGCGTGGCGGCGTTGCCGGACTTTTTGATCGGGAAGGGATTGCAGCCACTGGGCGAGCCGTTACAGGGTTACGACACGGCGCTGTGGCTGCTGACCCGCCCGGATTGTCGCGCCTTGCGCTCGGTGGTGACCTTGTTTGATGAGTTGGGGCGTGCGCTGAAGTTGCCGTAAAGCTGCAGCGCCAGTTTCATCCTGAAATACATTGCGGTGATCGATTTGGGGCTATCGGCCTGACCGACATTGTCATTTATGGCACCTGATAACAGGCCAGAAACATGTCCAGCGCCGACTCCACGACCGTGCCCTGCACCTCGGCCGTCAAACCTGGCATACCCATGGAAATCTGCGGCCAGAACGCGAAGGACTTGAGCAGGCCCTGGACTTGCTGTGCGGCAAAGTCGGGGGCGACCGCTTTCAAGCGACCATCGGCCTGGGCGGAGCGAATCCACAGGGTCAAACCCTCTTCATGCTCACCCATGCGCGCCACCATGCGCTGAGCACGTTCCGGAGAATGGATGGCAGCCGCAATCGCCACCCGCGCCAGGTCGAGGAAATTGTCATCGCCCAGCATTTGCATCTTTGCCGCCAGTATCGGGCGTAACTGATCACGTAGCGGTAAGTCTGGGCGGTAGGGCGTTTCCTGCTCTGCCGTCACCCGCGCCCATAATTGATTAAGGATCTCGGCGAACAACTCTTCCTTGCTGGGGAAGTGGTTGTACACCGTGCGCTTCGATACGCCAGCGGTGGCGGCAATCTTGTCCATGCTGGTGATCTCGAAACCGTTGGCCCGGAATTCGGCAATCGCCGCCTGAATAATGGCTTCGCGTTTTCGGTCGGTCAGGCGCTGGGGAGCTGTCATAAATGCGGCTTCGGCAGAATGAAGGGGAAATTACACTCGGTAGTTTACTTGCGATCGGCTTTGATGCAACCTAGAAACTACACTGTGCAGTGTAATGCATTGTTAATCCTGCACGGTCATAAATAGAGTGTTCGGCTGATGCGTGCGTGCCTTGGCCATTTATCGTCCCAAGCGACGGTTTTTTGGAGTTATTTCAGTCATGGCCAACTCAACTTCCCCGGCGGATATCGCCGACACCTCTGACGCTTCCCTTCAGACACAAGGGCAATACCGCAACCATGCACCGTTCAAGCGCGAGGGCTTTCGCAAGACCCTGCGCATTCTCTGGAACGTGATCTTCCACAAACCGCGCGATACACGCCCGAGCGCACCGGTCCCGGTACAATCTCTGACGCAGGCGGCGCTGATCGCTGCGCCGAACCACAGCGTCTATCGCCTCGGACATTCCACGGTTTTGCTCAAGCTGCGGGACAAATTCTGGATCACTGACCCGGTCTTCGCCGAACGCGCCTCGCCGGTGCAGTGGGCCGGGCCCAAGCGCTTTCATCAGCCGCCGATCAGCCTGGAGCAACTGCCGCCGATTGAAGCGGTGATCCTGTCCCACGATCACTACGATCACCTGGATTATCAGGCAGTGTTGAAACTTGCCGACAAGACCCGTTATTTCCTTGCCCCGCTGGGCGTGGGCGACACCCTGATCAAATGGGGTATCGACGCCAGCAAAGTCCGGCAACTGGACTGGTGGGAAGGCACCGAGGTCGAAGGCATTCGCTTCATTGCCACACCGTCGCAACACTTTTCCGGGCGCGGCCTGTTCGACGGCAACAGCACCCTCTGGGCTTCGTGGGTGATGATCGACGGCGACGCGCGCATCTTCTTCAGTGGTGACAGCGGCTACTTCGACGGCTTCAAACGCATCGGCGAGCAATACGGCCCGTTCGACCTGACCCTGATGGAAACCGGCGCCTACAACGTCGAGTGGCCGCACGTGCACATGCAACCTGAACAAACCCTGCAAGCCCATCTTGACCTGAAAGGTCGCTGGCTGTTGCCAATCCACAACGGCACCTTCGACCTGTCGATGCACGCCTGGTACGAACCCTTCGACCGCATCCTGGCCCTGGCCTGGGAACGCAGCGTTTCGATCACCACGCCGCAGATGGGTGAGGCTTTCAACCTGAAGCATCCGCAGCGGGGCGGAGCGTGGTGGCTGGAGGTTGAACAGCAGATGTCCGAGATCAACAAAGCGTCGGGTAGGGCGACTACAAACAGAGGCGAACATTCGTACGAGAAGCTGTGAGCCGTGATGACGGACAATTTCGGCTGCTTCTGTAGGCTGAAAAGCGGGTGAAATCATTCATCCGCCATCAGTCAGAAGGATTTTTACATGGACGTAACGTTAAGCGGCTGCATGAAGCGGCTGGCCGGAATTGCCCTGTTTTCAATGGCGGCGAGCGTCGCGAGCGCGCAGACCTCCGCGCCCGAGACCGGGCTTGAGTACTTGAGTGTCGATGAAATCAACCTGTGGATGGATCGCGGCCAGCTGAATTCCGTGATGCTGGTCCGGCATCTGTTGGCACGGATCGACAAGCTGGATAAAAACGGGCCGGCGATCAATGCGATCATCGAGCTCAATCCCGAGGCGTTGGCCATGGCCGAGTCGCTGGATCGGGAGCGAAAGGGCGGTTACACCCGAGGTCCGCTGCATGGCATTCCGGTATTGCTCAAAGACAATATCGACACTTCCGATCAAATGCAGACCAGTGCTGGCTCGCTGGCCATGGTCGGTGAACCCGCCGCGCAGGACGCCTTTATCGTGCAACGCCTCAGGGCGGCCGGCGCGGTGATTCTTGGAAAAACCAATCTCAGCGAATGGGCAAACTTTCGCGACCCCGATCTCCCCAGCGGCTGGAGTGGACGGGGCGGGCAAACCAAAAATCCGCACGTACTCAGTGGCGATCCCTGTGGTTCCAGTTCCGGCTCTGCCGCAGCCGTCGCCACAGGTTTTGCACCCCTGACCGTCGGAACGGAAACGTCTGGCTCGATCAGCTGCCCGGCGTCCATGAATGGTGTGGTGGGCATCAAACCCACCGTGGGTCTGTTAAGTCGAAGCGGCATTATTCCGGTGACTCACAAACTTGATACACCCGGGCCGATGGCGCGCACGGTTCGCGACGCTGCACTCCTGCTGAATGCCATGGTGGGCAACGATGTCGCAGATCCAATCCAAAAGCCGCATAACCTGGAAGCGGTGGACTTCACCACTTTGTTGCGTCCAAACGCACTGGTCGGACGGCGAATTGGCTACCCCGCCAAATTTGATCGCGGCGCCTCGGCATTCCAGGCCGACCCTCAGTTTTCCCAAGCGCTGGAACTCATGCAGGCAGCAGGTGCAACCTTGATCCCCGTGGAGCTGATTGACCCGCTTTCGGAGCAGGTAGAGGAAGCTTTGCAAATGGGGATCAAGCGAGACTTGCCTCGTTACCTGACGACTCGAACCGGTATTCCTGCCGTGACGCTGGACGATCTGTTGCTGTTCAATGCCGCCAGCGTCGAAGGTCATAACCAGGACACCTTGATGGCGGCCAGCAAAATTGCTTTCGACGAGCAAACCTACAACCAGCTCTGGCAGAAAATCCAAATCGAAAACGCCGCCGCCATCGATCAGTTGCTAACAACCCATCAACTGGACGCCCTCGTATCAGACGTCGCTTCACCCGCCATGAACGTCGTACCGCTGGCGGGATACCCCGGCATCATGGTGCCTTCGGGAATAGACGATGACGGCGTACCCACTTCGGTCTACTTCTTCGGACCTCGCTGGAGCGATGCCAGGTTGCTGGCATTGGCGTATGGGTATGAACAGGTCTCCCATGCGCGGCGGGTACCTGTGTTCAAGCCGTAGTGATTGCGTGAAAGTGGTGGATGCGAAGGCGATCGTACTGTAGGAGCGAGCTTGCTCGCGATTTACTCAAGGGCACCGCGTTTTGCCAGTCAATACGCGTTACTGCTAACGACCATCGCGAGCAAGCTCGCTCCTACAATCGATCCCTCGTCAATTAACGCATCAACTCACTCAACCATCGCAAAATCCGCTCGCCCCACCGGATTCGGCGTCGACCCTTTCACATTCATCCCACGGCCCGGCGCAAACCCTGGGAAGAACACCAGCCCCTCCGACTCAAACCGATACGCCAACGCCAACCGCGTGACATCCAGTACCTCACGCCTGGCCTCGAAACGCTGAATGGCATCCACCGAAACCCCGGCTTCCCGAGACAATTCCTCCACACTCCAACCCAGCATCGCTCGGGCCTGGGCGCAATGGGCCGGGGTGAATTGGAAAAGGGCGATACGCTCCAGGGTGATTTTCATCGCTTGAGAGGCCATGGTGTTCTCCGGGCTCGAGAGTGTTGATCAAAAAATACTGTGTTTTTGTACAGTTGTTTTGAGCGCGGATCAAATTGATTTTTTGAATTTCTCTATACCGTACCTTTCTTACGGACGGACGGTGGCTCCCTTGCCATCCAGGTGCAATGGAGGTTCAACTACTGATCCATCGATTTTGAAGATTGGTGCGGATCGTTTTTTTCGCAACAATCTAATATTCGCCATTCAATTGTTTGCAGGAGGACATCATGTC
This sequence comes from Pseudomonas sp. G(2018), assembly GCF_005502415.1. Taxonomy (NCBI): domain Bacteria; kingdom Pseudomonadati; phylum Pseudomonadota; class Gammaproteobacteria; order Pseudomonadales; family Pseudomonadaceae; genus Pseudomonas; species Pseudomonas sp. G(2018). Next base: position 429,276 of record NZ_SCOO01000001.1, read on the forward strand.
GATCGCTGAAAGTGACTGGAAGAAGTTCAAGGAGCTGCGCAGGATTGCGCTCGATCGTTTTTGTCAGGGCGTTCTGGCCGATGCCAAGGCAATTGCCCAACACGGGGCGCTCTCGGCTCACGCTCGGTATGGCATGCTCTATGGCTTGATTCGGGATCGAAACAAGGACATGTACGATGCCTTTGATGCGAACAGCCAATCCCGTTCCAGTGCACTCAGAGGCTTGGCTTTGATGGTGATGCATGACTTGCTGACCGAGGCGGAGTTATCGACTCTCAGTGAAGACGCACGGGCTTACATCTCGCATGTTGTTCGCCAGCCCTATGAGCTGGAGTGGGTTGATGAGATCGTGCGACAGGACTGAGAACTGCTACCACCAGCCTTCTACCAGAGAACCAGGATGTTGATCTTTAACTGTACCGAAGCCGCCAGTTGCCGCGAATACGTTTTCTACAAGCGCGGTCATCGCGGTGCGCAAAAACACCTCAATGAAATTGCCTGGATATTCGAGGATTGCGCTGCCGAATGGGGTACGTTGCCCCCGGATGAATTCGCGGCTGGCCGCTTCGACAGTGATATGAACGACACCCCGCGAGGGAGTAAAGGCCACAAGGACTATTACTTCCCCGATGAGGAAATGATCGTTCATTGGCTACGCCGCTACGCTGGCCTTGATGAGTCTCGCATTCAAGCCGCCCGTGAACGTCGCATGGAAGTGAAGCGGGAGATACGGGCGCTGGAAGATCAGCTCCGGGAAGCATGCGAACCATTGCAATAACGCCGACACGGATTACTTCCCCTCCAACCCCGGCGCCTCCCGCACAATAAAGTGATCCAGATTCTCAATGTCGGCACTGAACACCCCAAACGTCTGCTCGGGGTTTTTCTTGCTCGGCACCTGCTTCAACGCCGGCGTCACCCCGTAAAAGAAGCAGTACAACTCACGCCCACTCTCGATGGCATGCTTGATTTCTTCCAGGAATGCCTTGCGCTTGCGGTAGCTGTCGATCAGCTTCTTGCTCAAGTAAACATTGACCGAATACGGCTTCTTCTCGAACCAGACCTTCTTCTCGAAATCGATGCGAAAGCTCTGTGTGTAGTCTTTGATCTCCTTGACCTTGCCCCAGTAAATCAGCCCCTTATTGTCCTGTAGATACTCGATCTTCTTGAAAAACGCCCCGTAGGTCGCCGCATGCTCACCGATCTTCAGCGGCATGCGCTTAAGCAGCTCCCTGTCCTCGAAATTCGAGACAAAACACTCCACGGGGTGGGCGAAGACACTGGTCTTGTCCGGTGCCGAATCCTGGGCTGAAGGCTCGACGCCAGTGTCTGCTGAAGACGTAATCGCCTCATCCCGCGCAACGTTCACCAGCCCCTTCGGACTGTGCGGCTTGCGCACATACTGACGCCGCGTCAGCAACAACTCCGACGGAAAATGCTCCTCACGACCGTCATCCGCTTCCGTACCATCCGCCTCCGACGCGGGCGTCTTCAGGCTCACATAAGGACAACCCTCGACATGCCGCGTACTCGGCAGATTCTTGAAATGCGGCGTGCGCACGTAATTCACATTCTTGGCATTAAACGTCCCCAACCCATTCCCCGCATCGAACGCCAAACGACAAGCATCGTTGGGGCACTGGAAATGCTCCTGGGCGGAATCGAACGCCATGGTCTCGTCGAAATTGAGATCGCGCACGTCATAGATCGACAACTTGTCGTCGAGGCTGAGGCAGTAGGCGAGGTCGAATTTCATGGGGGCTCGGGTCCGTGAGAGGGAAGGGTATTAATAGCGGGAGGCGAGACCGGTTGCACTCACTGTTTTCAACACACCACAAAATCAACGGCAACCCACCAAACCTGCGTGCCTGCTCGCTAATCCCAAGCCCACAACAGACACCAAGTCGAACACCCACCTGTGGCGAGGGGATTCATCCCCGCTGGGTTGCGAAGCGACCCCAAAACCAGCTAACGCGGTAAATCAGGCAGACCGCGTTGCGCGGATTGACGACGGCTGCGCAGTCGAGCGGGACGGTGCGGCGTTCCGACATGCTCCCTCGCCACAGGTTTTTGTTCAACTCACTCACTCGGAATCATTTCAGTTATCGACTATCACTACAGGTTAAAAACAGAGTTAGGTTGTGTGGGAATGATATGGCGCAAATCTTCTCTATTTCGCTGATTTGCTTTTTCGTCAGTTTGTAGTCGTACACATAATCTTCTTCACGTTTCCAGCCCATTAATGCAGCTAGCTCGTCGCTGGGAATGGGGAGCGTTTTTTCATATGACGCGAAATCATCCCCATCGCGTACTCCCATTATTGTGTGCTTCAAGGCTCTATACTCCGTGTCGGATCTGCAGGTTTTGTTTGAATTCCTGAGTTATGGTCGAACTCTCCTAAGTGTTTCCCACGTTTGTTGTATTTCTCCACTGCGCCATGCTGAAAGTCCCATTCGTAAATTGTTCCAGTACCATCCTTCCAACGAGGGCGGAGACCGCCACCCTTCATACGTGTTTTGGGTGGGGCCCATTTTGCACCTGGGAATGCGGGTAATAGGTCCGGTTTAGGGTGGTATTTATGAGAAACACTCACCACAACATAAACCGGCCTAACCCCCGACCCCACCGGAAACACAAGAATGAAATCCTTGTACTCAGGCGGATAAATCGGATTCACGATGATGGCGTCAGCCTGCTTCGTCGGCGGGAAAACCCAGATATGCGGCGCCTGTGGAGCAGTCTCCAGTTTGGGAATGCCGAGGATGTCGGAGCCGTCGACGGCCGGGGTCCAGATCAGTTCGATACCTTCACCGAGGTCGGCGACGTACTGGCTACCGCGCGAAGCGATCTGCACGACATCGACCATCTCCCAATCGCGATTGTTGCCGGTGTAGAAGCCGTAACCCTTGAGGCTGCCGTCAGCCTGTTGCTCGATTTGCAGGCGCACGCGGGTGCGGGCTTGTTTGAGGGCGCGCAGTTGGTCTTCGGTATAGAGGGCGCTGTCGCCCAGGCTGGGTGACCAGAACACGGCGACCAGACCGGACAAAACAGCCGTAGTAGCTGCACCGACTGCAACTGCGGCACCTGTGGCCGGGGCGGCGAGGGCAGGAGCGCGAAGTGCCAGTTGCCCGACACCAAGCGCAACGGTCGAACCACTTATCGTTTTCAGATTCAGCAGCCCGCCATCGCCTATCTCACGCGCGCCAAGCCAGGCGATTTCACCGTAATCCTCAAGTCTGTCGGTGGGCACCATCCCCGAAGGATTCGAGTAGTTGATGACCGCATCCGGCAGCTTGCAGGACTTGGCGAAGACGCAGCCCACTTGAACAGCTTCTTGTTCGACCTCGACGATCTGGCGCTTGCGCATGTATGCGTCTTGCCTGGCGAGCATGGCCTCGTAGTCTTGTTGCCGGGCCTCGCGCTCGGCCAGTTCAGTGGCCGTCATGAAGCGGTAGGTGACGTGATGACCGTCACCGGAGGGCGGGTTTCTAACGAGGGGAATGTCCTTGTTGCGAGCCACTGACTGTCCTTGTGTGTTCGTCCATCGGCAGCCCCGAGTAAGGGCTGCGCGACGTTAACGAGCGGGACAGTTTGTGGCTGTAGGGCGGTTCTTTAATGACCGTAGGGGTTGTCTCGAATGCTCAGAATGACAGAGCAGAGTTTGTACAGCTCGCAGCTCCCTCAGCTTACTTGGCTAAATCGGTGGGGGGGCCATATGACTGAACGGAGCTGTCGCAATGTGGCGAGGGGATTCATCCCCGTTGGGTCGCGTAGCGATTCCAAACCTGCGAGCGCGGTATTCCAGAATAATGAGTTGTTCCGCTGCGCAGTCGAATGGGGGTAAATCCTTGCCACAGGTTTTTTCTACTCGTTTACTCGGGTTTCAACCGTTTAACCTTTGAATAAAGGGAAGCTGTGAACTCGTCCCGATCACTCGAATGGTGGCAACGTCGGTGGCAGTTCGGGCAAAGTGCGACCGCATTACTTGCCCGATCCGAGCCTTTCTGCGCCAAATGCTTAACGTGATGAACTTCTAGAAACGGCGACCCGTTCTTCTCGAACGGTGCAAGCTGACCACAGCCCTCACAGATACCTTTAGCTTTCTGCCGAACCCAAGCCCTTACTTCGGGATCACGAATGTAAGCGGTTATGCTGGAAAGGGCTTGCTTGGGTTTCAAGATACCTTTCGGTTCCCTCTCAAACAGGTTCTGCTCAAGGGCTATGGCTCGACGTTCGAGCGTATCTTCGTCGGCAGACGGTTCAGAAGCGTCAGAGGCAAGTGCTTTACGAATGCCCTGTATGGACTTGCCCCTACAAAACCGGACACCAACTCCCTGTTAAATTGATGCTGCTGCCAAACGCCTGAATTCCCTCGGCGAGCGATAGTTCAAAGCGCTGTGCGGATGCTGCTCGTTGTAGTGTTCGAAGGCAATTGCCAGGTTGCGTAAGGCCGTTTCTCGATCCGGCTTGGG
>NZ_SCOO01000020.1:0-102087 GCF_005502415.1 Pseudomonas sp. G(2018)
GTGCAACTGGTCGACGCGCTCACGGCTGCGGGCCTGGGCTATATAGAAGTCGGCAGTTTCGTCTCGCCCAAATGGGTGCCGCAGATGGCGGGCTCCGCCGATGTCTTCGCGCAGATCCAACGCAAACCGGGCGTCACCTATGGCGCCCTCGCGCCCAACTTGCGCGGTTTTGAGGATGCCCTCGCCTGCGGGGTCAAGGAAGTGGCGGTATTCGCAGCGGCTTCCGAAGCCTTTTCACAGCGCAACATCAATTGCTCGATCAGCGAAAGCCTGGAGCGTTTCGTGCCGATCATGGATGCCGCGAAACAGCATGGCGTGACGGTGCGCGGTTACGTGTCCTGTGTGCTGGGCTGCCCCTATGAAGGTAACGTCGCCCCCGAGCAAGTCGCCCGGGTCGCCCGCGAGCTCTACGCCATGGGCTGCTACGAAGTCTCGCTGGGCGACACCATCGGCACCGGCACCGCTGGCGCGACCCGCAGGATGTTCGAGGTGGTATCGGCCGATGTGCCGCGGGAAAAGCTGGCCGGGCATTTCCACGACACTTATGGCCAGGCCATGGCCAACATTTACGCCAGCCTGCTGGAAGGGATCTCGGTGTTCGACAGCTCCATCGCCGGGCTCGGAGGCTGCCCTTACGCCAAGGGCGCCAGCGGTAACGTCGCCACCGAAGACGTGGTTTACCTGCTCAACGGCCTCGGCATCGAAACGGGGATCGACCTGGACGCGCTGATCCTGGCCGGCCAGCAAATTTGCTCCGTGCTGGGGCGCCCGACGGGTTCGCGCGTGGCCAAGGCTCGTAGTGCGCAGTGAGTGTGCGGGTTGTGTCCGGGTGTTACCGCCCACGCTGAAAACGTGGGCGGGAACGAGTAACACGGAAACAAATTGTCAGGGATTCCCTGAGAGAAAAATCCTACAAAATATTAAGTTGTTGATTTAAAAGAATTTTTAAAAGTTGGCACGGCTTCTGCTATCTCTATGGCATAACAAGAACAAAAAAAGCAGCAAAGCTAATAAAAATAAGACGTAACGACTCTGACATAACAAAAACAACACGGCAGAGACGCAGCTAACAGATTTTTTTGGAGAAGGTGTGCTTTTCAGGGTGCTTTTCGAAGTAACCCGCAACCGGGCAGAGAACAATAAAACTACCTTCAGGTAGCTCCCGAACTGGTTGGATCGCTCAGCGAAAAAGTAGATCAGCGCTCAAAAAAATACGTTTGCTCTTGATCCCGGATGGGGATCGCCAAAAACAGCGGTAAAGGGCAACGGTTGCCAAAAACAAAAACAGACCGCCCCTCAATAATAAAAAAAGAGCACACGCAACGAAAATTAAAGGGGAGCTTCGGCTCCCCTTTGTGCTATCTGCGATTTGGTTTTTTACCACCCCCTGTGGGAGCGAGCCTGCTCGCGAAAGCGGTGGTTCAGTCGACATCCATATTGAATGTGCTATCGCCTTCGCGAGCAGGCTCGTTCCCACAAGAGGAATGAGTCAGGCTTTGTTGATGCGCAACTCCTCGATACTGATCTCGCGCATCCTGAATTTCTGGATCTTGCCGGTCACGGTCATCGGGAACTCTTCCACGAACTTGAAGTAACGCGGCGTCTTGAAGTGCGCGATACGCTCCTTGCACCAGGCTTGCAGCTCTTGCTCGGTGGCGCTGTGGCCGGGGTGGAACTTGATCCAGGCAACGATCTCTTCGCCGTAGCGCGAGCAAGGAATGCCGATCACCTGCACATCAGCCACGGCCGGATGGGTAAAGAAGAATTCCTCCAGCTCCCGCGGATAAATATTCTCACCACCGCGAATGATCATGTCCTTGTTGCGACCGGCAATGCACACGTAGCCCTCGTCGTTCATGCTCGCCAGGTCGCCGGTGTGCATCCACCCTGCCTGGTCGATCGCTTCGGCGGTGCCTTGCGGGTTGTTCCAGTAGCCGAGCATCACACTGTAACCGCGGGTGCACAGTTCGCCGATGGTGCCGCGTGGTACCGGATTGCCTGCCTCGTCGATGATCTTGCTTTCGAGCTGCGGCTGAGTACGGCCGACGGTGGTGACGCGCAGTTCAAGATCGTCCATTGGGCCGGTCTGTAACGACACCGGACTGGTTTCCGTCATGCCGTAGGCAATCTGCACTTCGCTCATGTGCATTTCATTGATGACCCGGCGCATCACTTCGATCGGGCACGTCGCCCCGGCCATGATCCCGGTGTGCAGGCTCGACAGGTCGAACTCGGCGCGTTGCGGTTGATCGAGCATGGCGATGAACATGGTCGGCACACCGTAAAGCGCGGTGGCTTTTTCTTCGGCGACGGTGCACAGGGTCAACAGTGGATCGAACGCATCGTTGGGGTAAATCATCGTGCTGCCGTGGGTGATACAACCCAGATTGCCCATGACCATGCCGAAGCAGTGATACAACGGCACCGGAATCACCAGGCGATCAGTGGCCGCCAGGCCGAGACTTTCGCCGACCATGTAACCGTTGTTGAGAATGTTGTAGTGACTGAGGGTCGCGCCCTTGGGGAAGCCGGTGGTACCGGAGGTGTACTGGATGTTCACCGCCTGGTCGAAATGCAGGCTGTCCTGGCGCTCGTGCAATTGTTCGTCCGACACGCCGCCGGCCAGATCGGTCAGTTGCGACCACGGCAAGAACCCGCTTGGCGGTTGCGCATCCAGGCTGATGACGCCCCGCAACTCGGGCAAACGTTCGCTCTGTAGCTTGCCGATGGACTGCTCCGCCAGTTCCGGCACCAGGCCTTGCAACATGGCGTGATAGTTGGAGGTCTTGAAGGCCCCGGCACACACCAGCCATTGGCAACCGGATTGCTTCAACACGTATTCGAGTTCGGAACTGCGGTAGGCCGGGTTGATGTTGACCAGGATCACGCCGATCTTCGCGGTGGCGATCTGGGTGATGCACCATTGAGCGCAGTTCGGCGCCCAAATGCCCAGACGATCACCGGTCTGCAGGCCCAGCGCCAGCAGTGCTTTGGCGTGCAGGTCGGCAGCCTCCGCCAATTGCCGCCAGGTGTATCGCAGCTGCTGATGGCGCACGACCAGCGCTTCCCCGTTCGGGTACTTTGCCACTGTGTTGTCGAACGCCTGGCCGATGGTCATCGCCAGCAAGGCTTTGTCCTGGGAACCACGGGTGTAACTACGCTGCGGATTTGCACTGGGTTGATCCATGACGACCCCTATTGTCTTTATTAACGGGCTATTCGCGGACGACCATTGTGGGAGCGAGCCTGCTCGCGAAGTGGTCATTACATTCAACAAAAATGTCGACTGATCCGACGCTTTCGCGAGCAGGCTCGCTCCCACAATGGTCGTCCGCGTTCTATCTTGAACTGCCTCTACTCTCGCTCAAGTTGACGTTAACGTAAAGGGTGATTGACAGCCTTTCGTCACAGGCTTACGTTAACGTAAAGGTGAGAGCCGAACCATTGCCCTCCCCACCCTACAAAAAAGCCAAAAGGTGCCCCATGAGCTACCCATCCCTGAATTTTGCCCTCGGTGAAACCATCGACATGCTGCGCGATCAGGTTCAGTCCTTCGTCGCCAAAGAGATCGCCCCTCGCGCTGCTCAGATCGACACCGACAACCTGTTCCCCGCCGACCTGTGGCGCAAATTCGGCGACATGGGCCTGCTGGGCATCACCGTTCCGGAAGAGTACGGCGGCGCGGGCCTGGGCTATCTGGCCCACGTGGTGGTGATGGAAGAAATCAGCCGTGGATCGGCCTCGGTTGCCCTGTCCTATGGCGCGCACTCCAACCTCTGCGTCAACCAGATCAACCGCAACGGCACCCACGAACAGAAAACCAAATACCTGCCGAAGCTGATCAGCGGCGAGCACATCGGTGCCCTGGCCATGAGCGAACCGAACGCCGGTTCCGACGTGGTATCGATGAAACTGCGCGCGGACAAGCGCGGCGACAAATATGTTCTCAACGGCAGCAAGACCTGGATCACCAACGGTCCGGATGCCAACACCTATGTGATCTACGCCAAGACCGACCTGGAAAAGGGCCCTCACGGCATCACCGCCTTCATTGTCGAGCGCGACTGGAAAGGCTTCAGCCGCAGCAACAAGTTCGACAAGCTCGGCATGCGCGGTTCGAACACTTGCGAACTGTTCTTCGATGACGTCGAAGTGCCGGAAGAAAACATCCTCGGCGTGCTCAACGGTGGCGTGAAGGTGCTGATGAGCGGCCTCGACTACGAGCGCGTCGTACTCTCGGGCGGCCCGACAGGGATCATGCAAGCCTGCATGGACCTGATCGTGCCGTACATCCACGACCGCAAGCAGTTCGGCCAAAGCATCGGCGAGTTTCAGCTGATCCAGGGCAAGGTTGCCGACATGTACACCCAGCTAAACGCCAGCCGCGCCTACCTGTACGCCGTGGCCCAGGCCTGCGAGCGCAACGAAACCGCACGCAAGGACGCCGCCGGCGTGATCCTCTACAGCGCCGAACGCGCCACGCAAATGGCCCTCGACGCGATCCAGATTCTCGGTGGCAACGGCTACATCAACGAATTCCCGGCCGGTCGCCTGCTGCGTGACGCCAAGCTGTACGAAATCGGCGCCGGCACCAGTGAGATCCGTCGCATGCTGATCGGTCGTGAACTGTTTAACGAGACGAAATGAATTTCGTCAGCTGCAAGCCACAAGCTTCAAGCGACAAGCAGAAGCTTTCCTCTTGCAGCTTGAAGCTTGCCGCTTACAGCTGCTTACGGAGTAAGCCATGATTTTGCATACCCAGCTCAACCCCCGTTCAGCGGAGTTCGCCGCCAACAGCGCGGCGATGCTCAAACAGGTCGACGCACTGCACACCCTGCTTGCCCAAGTGGCGCAAGGTGGCGGCCCGAAGGCCCAGGAACGCCACACCTCGCGGGGCAAACTGCTGCCCCGTGAACGCATCAATCGCCTGCTGGATCCGGGCTCGCCGTTTCTGGAGATCAGCCAACTGGCGGCCTACGAGGTGTACGGCGAAGACGTTCCAGCCGCTGGCGTGATTGCCGGGATTGGCCGCGTGGAAGGCGTCGAATGCATGATCGTCGCCAACGACGCCACGGTAAAAGGTGGCTCGTACTACCCGCTGACCGTGAAAAAACACCTGCGCGCCCAGACCATCGCCCAGCAGAACCGCTTGCCGTGCATTTATCTGGTGGACTCCGGCGGCGCCAACCTGCCGCGCCAGGATGAAGTGTTCCCGGACCGCGAGCACTTCGGCCGGATCTTCTTCAACCAGGCCAACATGAGCGCCATGGGCATTCCGCAGATTGCCGTGGTTATGGGCTCCTGTACCGCTGGCGGCGCTTATGTGCCGGCAATGGCGGACGAAGCGATCATGGTGCGCGAGCAAGCGACGATTTTCCTCGCCGGCCCGCCGCTGGTGAAAGCCGCGACCGGTGAAGTGGTCAGCGCCGAAGACCTGGGCGGGGCCGATGTGCATTGCAAGATCTCCGGGGTGGCCGACCATTACGCCGAAAGCGATGAACATGCACTGGCCATTGCCCGCCGCAGCGTCGCCAACCTCAACTGGCGCAAACTCGGCGAAGTTCAGCAACGCACGCCCATCTCCCCGCTCTACGGCAGCGACGAGTTGTACGGCGTGGTGTCAGCCGATGCCAAGCAGCCGTTCGACGTACGCGAAGTGATTGCGCGGTTGGTGGATGGCTCGGTGTTCGATGAGTTCAAGGCCTTGTTCGGGACGACGCTGGTGTGCGGTTTTGCCTACCTGCACGGCTACCCGATCGCGATCCTGGCCAACAACGGCATCCTCTTCGCCGAAGCGGCGCAGAAAGGCGCGCACTTCATCGAGCTGGCCTGCCAGCGCGGCATCCCGTTGCTGTTCCTGCAAAACATCACCGGCTTCATGGTCGGCCAGAAATACGAGGCCGGCGGGATTGCCAAGCACGGTGCGAAACTGGTGACCGCCGTGGCGTGTGCCAAGGTGCCGAAATTCACCGTGATCATCGGCGGCAGTTTCGGTGCCGGCAACTACGGCATGTGCGGTCGGGCCTACGACCCGCGCTTCCTGTGGATGTGGCCGAATGCGCGCATCGGCGTGATGGGTGCCGAACAGGCCGCCGGCGTACTGGTGCAGGTCAAGCGCGAACAGGCCGAGCGCGGTGGTCATGGTTTCAGCGCCGAACAGGAAGCCGAGATCAAGCAACCGATCCTCGACCAGTACGAAGAACAGGGCCACCCCTACTATTCCAGCGCTCGCTTGTGGGACGACGGCGTCATTGACCCGGCACAAACCCGTGATGTCCTTGGCCTGGCCTTGTCGGCATCGCTGAATGCGCCAATCGAACCGAGCCGCTTCGGCGTGTTCCGGATGTGATTTTTTTGTGGGAGCGAGCCTGCTCGCGAAGGCTTCACCGCGGTTCATCTACAGTACCGCGTGATCGTTCTTCGCGAGCAGGCTCGCTCCCACAAGGACCGTGGAGAACGGAAGAAATGAGCGACTTCAACACCCTCGAACTGCTGACCGACCCACGGGGTTTTGCGACCCTGTGGCTCAGCCGCGAAGAAAAGAACAACGCGTTCAACGCCGAAATGATCCGCGAACTGATCCTTGCCCTCGACCAGGTGTCGAGCGATGCCAGCCTGCGCTTTCTGCTGGTGCGTGGCCGCGGCAAGCATTTCAGCGCCGGCGCCGACCTGGCGTGGATGCAGCAATCGGCCGAACTCGATTACCACACCAACCTCGACGACGCCCGGGAACTGGCGGAGTTGATGTACAACCTGGCCAAACTGAAAGTCCCGACCCTGGCGGTGGTGCAGGGTGCGGCCTTTGGCGGGGCGCTGGGCCTGATCAGCTGCTGCGACATGGCCATCGGTACCGATGATGCGCAGTTCTGCCTGTCGGAAGTGCGCATCGGCCTGGCACCGGCGGTGATCAGCCCGTTCGTGGTGCAAGCCATCGGCGAGCGCGCCACCCGGCGCTATGCCTTGACTGCTGAGCGTTTCGGCGGGCAACGGGCACGGGAACTGGGTTTGTTGTCGGAGAGCTATCCGGCCCACGAGCTGGAACAGAAAATCGAGCAGTGGATCGACAATCTGCTGCTCAACAGCCCGGCGGCCATGCGCGCCAGCAAAGACTTGCTGCGTGAAGTCGGCGACGGCTCGCTGAACCCGGCGCTACGCCGCTATACCGAAAACGCCATCGCCCGCATCCGCGTCAGCCCTGAAGGTCAGGAAGGCCTGCGCGCCTTTCTGCAAAAACGTCCGCCGAGCTGGCAAGCCGAAATCACCCCCAAGGAGCCGCATTGATGAGCGCACCCGTCCTCACTACCCTGCTGGTGGCCAACCGTGGCGAAATCGCTTGCCGGGTGATGCGCACCGCCAAGGCCCTGGGCCTGACCACCGTGGCCGTGCACAGCGCCACCGACCGTGACGCCCGGCACAGCCGCGAAGCCGACATTCGCGTCGATCTCGGTGGCAGCAAGGCCGCTGACAGCTATCTGCAAATCGACAAATTGATCGCTGCCGCCAAGGCCAGCGGCGCCCAGGCGATCCACCCCGGTTATGGCTTTCTGTCGGAGAACGCCGGGTTCGCCCGCGCGATCGAAGCGGCCGGCCTGATTTTCCTCGGCCCACCCGCCTCGGCCATCGACGCCATGGGCAGCAAATCGGCGGCCAAAGCGCTGATGGAAACCGCCGGCGTTCCGCTGGTGCCGGGTTATCACGGCGAGGCTCAAGACCTCGACACCTTCCGCGACGCCTGCGAACGCATCGGCTACCCTGTGCTGCTCAAGGCCACGGCCGGGGGCGGCGGTAAAGGCATGAAAGTCGTCGAGGACGTCAGCCAGCTGGCCGAAGCCCTGGCCTCGGCCCAGCGTGAAGCCCTGTCGTCGTTCGGCGATTCGCGGATGCTGGTGGAGAAGTACCTGCTCAAACCCCGTCATGTGGAAATCCAGGTGTTCGCCGATCAACACGGCAATTGCCTGTACCTCAACGAACGTGACTGCTCGATTCAGCGGCGACACCAGAAAGTCGTCGAAGAAGCGCCAGCCCCCGGCCTGAGCCCGGAACTGCGCCGCGCCATGGGCGAAGCCGCTGTGCGTTCGGCGCAAGCCATCGGTTACGTCGGTGCCGGCACCGTAGAATTTTTGCTCGATGCCCGTGGCGAATTCTTCTTCATGGAGATGAACACCCGACTGCAGGTCGAACACCCGGTCACTGAAGCCATTACCGGTCTCGACTTGGTGGCCTGGCAAATTCGCGTGGCCCGTGGCGAAGCATTGCCGATGACCCAGGATCAGGTGCCGCTGAACGGCCATGCGATTGAAGTGCGGCTCTATGCCGAGGACCCGGGCAACGATTTCCTGCCGGCGACCGGCCGTCTGGAGTTGTACCGCGAATCCGCGCCGGGTACGGGTCGTCGCGTGGACAGTGGTGTCGAGGAAGGCGACGAGATTTCGCCGTTCTACGACCCGATGCTCGGCAAACTGATTGCCTGGGGCGAGGACCGTGAACAGGCGCGCTTGCGACTGCTAAGCATGCTGGACGAGTTCGCTATCGGCGGGCTCAAGACCAACATCAACTTCCTGCGCCGGATCATTGCGCATCCGGCGTTTGCTTCGGCGGAACTGGATACCGGGTTCATCCCGCGCTATCAGGAACAACTGCTGCCTGCACCGGCCGAGCTCAGCGATGAGTTCTGGCAGGCCGCCGCCCAGTCGTTCGCCCAAAGCCAGCCGCGTTCACCGCGCGCCGATGACCCGAGTTCGCCTTGGGCCAACAGCAATGGTTTTCGGGCTGGCTTGCCGACGGAAATCACCCTGCACCTGAGTTGTGAAGGCCAGGACCGCGCATTGACGTTGGGCGCCGCCAATGCCCACAGCGCACAGCTCAAAGGCGAGCATTTGCTGACGGAACACGACGGCGTGCGCCGCCAGCATCGGGCTATCCGTCGTGGTGACTTCGTTTATCTGCAATGGGAAGGTGAACTGCGCCGCATCGAGTCCTACGACCCGATCAGCGCCGTCGAGGCCAGTCACAGCCATCACGGCGGGCTGACCGCGCCCATGAACGGCAGCATCGTGCGCGTGCTGGTGGAAGCCGGGCAAACGGTCGAAGCCGGGGCACAACTGGTGGTACTCGAAGCGATGAAGATGGAGCACAGCATTCGCGCGCCCCATGCCGGTGTGATCAAGGCACTGTATTGCCAGGAAGGCGAGATGGTCAGCGAAGGCAGTGCGCTGGTCGAGCTGGAAGAGGCGTGAAATGAAGAACGCCCCCAAGGGGCGTTCTGATCAGAATTTGGCTGTCGCCTGAACCACCACGCCGATGATTCGGCACTCTTGGGTGTAAAGGGCTTTCGGATACGTCGGATTGAGCGGGACCAGGTAACGCTGCCCGCCCTCTTCGATCAACTTGCGAAAAATCGCCTCGCTGCTGCTTGGCCATTGCGCGATCACCAGCTTGCCAGGTACGGCTTCCACGTCCGGGTCCACCAGGATCAACATGCCCTCGGCGATGCTCAGGCCACTGGGTGCGGTCATCGCATCGCCCGTGACCGTCAACCAGAAAGCCGCACCTTGAGCGTGATAATCGGACAGTTCGAAACGGTACTGCGCCTGTTCCCCATCGCGGACTTCTCCGGTCTCCCGCCAGTCACTGACCGGGTAGCGGAAGTACGGATTGTACTTCTGCGTCAGGGAAATCCCGTCTTCCTGTGAGTCCGAAGGCTCGCGAATGACCAAAGCCACTTCGAGAAAGTCCATGCCGAGCGCCTTCAACACCCGGTTCATGTTTTCCACGCCAGGCTCGCGACGTTTATTCAGCCAGTGACCCACGCCGCCCTGGGACATCCCGAGGCGGTCGGCGAGTATTTCTTGAGTGACTTTGAGTTCACTCATCTTGGCCTTGACCAATTCAATCCATTTATCCATGGGCGGCACGATACGTGGTGGACTCCGGTCATCAAAACACAAATTGTAGTATTTAAATTATGGTCACAAATACAGATCGTACTAGGATGGCTTCACGGATCTGAATCTACCACGGAGCTTGCCATCACCATGACTCAACCTGCCAACGACTTGCCTGATATGCAAATCGACACCTCCCTCACCTCGCCCCAAGGTTCGGCCGCTGCCCAGCGCGCACTGGACTATTACTTGAAACCGGCTGTTTCAGAGGAAGTGGTCGAGGCGCGTTTCTTTGATGTGAACCGCAACATCAGCTGCGAGGAGGCACTGGTCCATGCCACGGACCTGCTGCGATGCGCCGCCGCCACAGCCTGCGAGTCAGCCAGTCATCTGCAGGGGACGAACCGGGACCTGGCATTTTCGACGGTGCATATGATCGACATGGCCAAGGCCATGGTGGATCGGTCACTGGAGCGATATCAGAACGGTTGAAGCGAAGGTGCAAAAAAGAGAGGACGGGAAAGAATTTTCCAATCGCGCAGATAAAATCATTTGACTTGCAAACGAGAATGATTATTATTGCATCATCTGATCGCGAGATCAGTCGATGGCCCAGGGACCTTAGGTCGGTTTCCTGGACTATCTCCTCATCAGGCTAATCACGGTTTTTGACCCGGCTTTTTGCCGGGTCTTTTTTTGCCAGTTTTCTGGCTTATGTCTTCAGGCTAATGAAGTCTGTAGGTGCTGCAAATTCGATGGCGCGGATGATATCAAAAGAATATTTGTTGGCCAGAAAAGCCTTTAATCACGAGGGCAAACTAATGGTAAATAGCACTTGAGAACCAATCGCACAGTCTCTAAGCTGCGTCGGCGTCAAGGAGGACGCCCCCCCGTTTCTCCTTCATACGCGACTTGTCCCCGGCGATGACATCGCTGCAAGGCAGGCAAAGACCAAATGCCCTTGCCGCCCCTCTCTCCCCTCAATACACAGCAATATGCGAATCCGTTCGCGGCTCGGTTCCGCCACAAAGTACCCCGGTTTCAGGGTCGCGCAGGATGATTTGCCCGCGACCGTAACTGGTGAGATCGCAAGCCACCTCTACCTCATGCCCACGCCGAGCCAATGCCGCCGCCATGTCTCGCGAAGCGTCCTGCTCGATACCGACCTTCAGTCCACCCAGCCATTGCCAACGCGGCGCATCGAGGGCCGCTTGCGGGTTGAGTCCGAAATCCACCAGGTTCATCACCATCTGCACATGCCCTTGCGGTTGCATGTAACCGCCCATCACACCGAAGGGTCCCATCGCCTCGCCGTCCTTGCTGAGAAACCCGGGAATGATGGTGTGGAAGGTCTTTTTGCCCGGCGCCAGGCAATTCGAATGCGCGGCATCAAGACTGAACTCTTCACCCCGGTTTTGCAGGGCGATACCACTGTCGGGCAACACCACGCCGGAACCGAAGCCGTGATAGTTGCTCTGGATGAATGACACCATGTTGCCTTCGGCGTCGGCGGTGGCCAGGTACACGGTGCCGCTGGCGTGGGGATCGCCCGGCTGCGGCGCCACGGCCCGTTCGCCGATCTGCGCCCGGCGATGGGCCGCATAGTGGTCGCTCAGCAAGTCGTCCACGGCGACCCGCATATGTTCCGGGTCCGTGATGTAGTGCAAGCCATCGCAGTAAGCGAGCTTCATGGCTTCGAGCTGACGGTGCCAGGTTTGCTGGCTGTCTCGATGATCGAAATCGAAGCCCTCGAGAATCTTCAGGGTCATCAATGCCACGAGCCCCTGGCCGCTGGGTGGAATCTCCCAGACATCGACACCGCGGTAGTTGACCTTGATCGGGTCGACCCATTGCGCGCGGTAATCCTGCAGGTCGCTGGCGCGCAAATAGCCGCCCGTGGCCCGCGAATGCGCATCCAGCCGTTGCGCCAGGGCGCCGCGATAGAAACTTTCGCAACCGGTGGTTGCCAGTTCACTCAAGGTGCGCGCCTGGGCCGGGTTGCGGAACAGTTCACCGGCACGGGGCGCGCGGCCATCAATCAGAAAGGTGTCGAACCAGCTCTCAAGCACGTCGCTGCGATCCCTGCTGTTATCTTGGCTGAAATCGTCCAGCGCGGCTTGCCATTGCAGGGCAACCACCGGAGACACCGGAAAACCATCCCGCGCCAGACTGATTGCCGGTTGCAGCAAATCGGCAAAGGGCAGTCGACCGAAACGCGTGGACAGCTCCGCCCAGGCTGACGGACAACCCGGGACGGTCACCGGCGTCCAGCCATGCAGCGGCATCTTGTCATGACCGGCAGCTTTCACCGCCTCGATGCTCAAGGCTTGCGGGGCCGCGCCGTTGGCGTTCAAGCCGTGCAACTTGTTTTGCGTCCAGACCAGCGCAAAGGCATCGCCGCCGATGCCGCAACCGGTGGGTTCAACCACGGTCAGTGCCGCGGCCGTGGCGATGGCCGCATCGATAGCGTTACCGCCGCGACGCATGATTTCGATGCCTGCTTCGGCGGCCAATGGCTGAGAGGCGGCAACCATGCCGCGTTTGGCGAAGACACTTTGACGTTGTGAGGCGTAGGGGTATTCATGGGCGGAAAATTTGAACATGGCAGACTCACACAAAGGTTTTTGACGGGTTCACAACACGCGACTGAGAAACGCCCGCGTACGGGCATGACTGGGCTGGCTGAAGATCTGTTCGGGCGGGCCTTGCTCGATCAGTTCGCCCTGATCGAGTACCACCACGCGGTCGGCCACCTCGCGGGCGAAACCCATTTCGTGGGTCACCACGACCATGGTCATGCCCTCCTCGGCCAGTTCCTTCATCACTTGCAGCACTTCACCCACCGTCTCCGGATCCAGGGCACTGGTGGGTTCGTCGAACAGCATCGCCTGGGGCTTCATGGCCAATGCCCGGGCAATAGCCACACGCTGCTGCTGACCACCGGACAACATCGATGGATAGTGATCGGCCTTCTCCGCCAGCCCGACCCGCTTGAGCAGCGCCCGCGCCTGCTCCACCGCCGCCGCGCGTGCTACGCCCAGCACATGGATCGGTGCCTCGATAATGTTTTCCAGGGCGGTCATATGCGGGAACAGGTTGAAGCGCTGAAACACCATGCCGATGTCCCGCCGCTGGCGGGCGATGTTGCGCTCCGAGTCACGGGCCAGGCTGCCGTCGGCGCGGGTGCGGTAACCCATTGGCTGTCCGGCGACGCGAATCTGTCCGGACTGAATGTCTTCCAGCAGGTTGATGCAGCGGATGAAGGTGGTTTTGCCGGACCCGGAGGCACCGATCAGCACCACCACTTCACCGCGCCGCACTTGCAGGGAAATGCCCTTGAGTATTTCCAGGTCACCGAAGGACTTGTGAATGTCCAGCGCTTCGATGACCAGTTCTTCACTCATGTGTGCCATCTCAACGCCCCCTCAACAGTTTCATGGTGTTGCGCCCGAACATCCGGCTGGCCGCCGGCGCCGGACGGTCCGACTGACCGAAGCGGGTTTCGAGCCAGCGCTGGAAAAAGCCCCAGAGTGTGGTCAAGGCCAGGAAGTAGATAGCCACGACCAGGTACAACTCGAATACCCTGAAAGTCGCCGACGTCACCATTTGCGTACTGAGCAACAGTTCCTGTACCCCGATGACGCTGACCAGCGTGGTGTTTTTCAGCATCACGTTGAACTCGTTGCCCAGCGGCGGCACGATCACCCGGAACGCCTGTGGCAACACGACACGCCGCATCAGCTTGGGAAAGGTCATGCCCAATGAACGACCGGCTTCGTACTGCCCCTTGTCCACCGCGCCGATACCGGCACGGATGATCTCGGCCATGTACGCGCCTTCATTCAGTCCCAACGCGATGATCGCGGCCTGAATGTTGCCGGGCACGACGATCCAGCCAAGGTCCAGGTCTTCAAAGCGGAAAATGCCCCCCGCCGCCAATGCCGTGTACAGAAAAACGATCTGTACCAGCAGTGGTGTGCCGCGCATCAGCCAGACATAAAAACGCACCGGGTATTGCAACAGCGGGTTGCTCGACAGCTTCATCAACGCGGCAATCAGGCCCAGGACGCAACCGAGCGCCATCGCCGAAACGCTGATCAGGCAGGTCAGCCACAGCCCCGTCAGGTAGACATCGCTGGGCTGCAACAGGTACTGCCAGAACACATCCCAATTGAAGTTCATCAGGTTTGCCCTCAGTCCAGTTTGTCGCTGTCGACATGCCATTTGCTGAGAAGCGCGGCGTAACTACCGTCGGCGCGCATGCCTTGCAGGACTTCGGTCAATGCCACCGTCAACTGTGGATCGCTCTTGCGCACGCCAAAACCGGTGAGGATGCGATTGAACGCCGGCACCGCCGACTGGAACAGGTCCGGGGCCAGTTGCTGATAATGTCCGGCCGATTCGACCGTGGTACCGAAGGCGTCCACCTGATTGATGCGCAAGGCCTGGAAGGCGTCGGCATCGACGTTGTACACCACCAGTTTCATCGGTGCCTTGCCGGCCGCTTCGAGCTTTTCGTTTTCCTTGCCCAGCAGCACACGGATGGTCGAACCGTTGCTGACCGCGACCTTGAGCCCGGACAGGTCTTCCAGGGTACTCACCGCTTTCGGATTGCCCTTGGGTACAACGATGGATTGGCTGGAATACATGAAGTTGACGATGTCGATCACCTCGCGGCGTTCGGGTTTGTCGAACAACTGATCGACGATCATGTCGCACTGCTGCGCCAGCAGTGCCGGGATCAATCCGGCGAAGGGCGAGATGCGCCATTCGACCTTTTTGTCACCCAGGCGCTTGGCAATCGCTTCCCCCATGTCGACCTGCAGCCCGACCGGTTTCTGCTTCATGTCAAACGACACCAGCGGTGGCGAGTCCATGCCGGAGCAATAGACGATCTTCTCGCTTTTGCTCAGTCGCTCGGGTAACTCGGGGGCGGCGAGCGCCCATTGCGAACACAGACTCAAGGTGAACACGGCAACTAACGCGCAAGGCTTGTGCATGGTGCATGACTCCAGTTGGCTGGTTGTTCTTCTATTGGTGAGCTTCGAGAAACTGAATAAGTCGCGGAATGGTGCCCTCAATGTGTTCGCACACAACGGCGGCGGCTTTGTCCGGGTCGCCCGAACGCAGTGCGTCAATGATCGAGGCGTGTTCGTCCCGGGCGCTGCGGGGTTTGTCGGCGTGTTGCAGCCACAGGCGCATGTGCGGCTCGATCACCGAATACAGCGCCGAAATCTGCCGCATCAGGCGCGGACGTTCACTCAGGCTGCACAGGTATTCATGAAAGGCGCGATGGCGGCTGACCCACTCGGCGCCGTCTTCGCGGTAGTCGTCCATCTCATCGAGCAGGCGCTCCAGATGACTGAAGTGGCGCTCGGTGATTTTCGTCACCGCAACTCGAATGGCCAGGCCTTCGAGAGCGCTGCGCATCTCGAACACTTCGCGCATTTCCTCGATGTTCAAGCCGCGCACGATGGCACCGCGGTTTGGCCGCAGCGTCACCAGGCCGTCGGCATCCAGACGCCGGAAGGCTTCGCGCACCGGCATGCGGCTCATGCCGATTTCCCCGGCGATGTCCTCGGCAATCAGCCGCTCACCGGTGCGGTAACGTCCTTTGCAGATGGCTTCCAGGAGAAAGTTGTAAGCCTCCTCCTCGGCGGTAACGGGCTGGCGCTCGGCGTAGACAGGGGCGAATTTCATCGGGTGCACCTTTTGTATTTTTGTATCCAATTATCCATAAAGCCAAAAAAGCACATTGCGTGCCAGATTCGGCGCACAGCGCGCAGGTGTTTGATTGGATTGATTTAACTGAAATCAGGAAGGCCGATAGCCGCCATGGGCGCCGAACGGGAACGAGTTGAAATGAACCAGGGTGTAACCAAACCGCCACAAAACGGTGCGGGCAGTAACACGGCCAGTGGCAATGCAGTGAAGGTGAATTTCGAGCCGCGAAGCCAAACTTCGGCATGGTCGGTGAAACGTTTTTTCTCCGCTGCCAGCCCCCTTCTCTTGCGTGTAAAGTAGCCGCCATAAAAATCTTAATCAGGAACCCTGACCGTGGCTAAAACTCTCGACATCAGCGCCAACTTCGACAGCGGCAACATCCAGGTGATCGATGTCAGCGACCCGCTCAAACCCCTGCTGGCCATCCGTCCCGATACCAAAAGCAGCCATTTTCAATGGTTCCACTTCAAGGCCAGCGGCCTGCATGTCGGCCAGGAACACTGGTTTCGCCTGAACAATGCCAGCCAGTCCTCGTACAACAAGGCCTGGGATGGTTATCAGGCCAGAGCCTCCTACGATCACGTCAACTGGTTCCAGGTACCGACCATCTTCGAAGGCGACTGTCTGCGCTTTTGCCTCGAAGCCACACAAACCCACGCCTGGTTCGCCTACTTCGAACCCTACAGCCGTGGCCGCCACGATTGGCTGATCGAGCAAGCACTGACCAAGGCCGGCGCCGAACTGCTGGCCACCGGCAAGAGCGTTGAAGGTCGCGACATTCAGTTGCTGCGCAAAGGCACCGGTGCCGAAGGCCGGCGCAAGGTATGGATCATTGCCCAGCAACACCCTGGCGAACACATGGCCGAGTGGTTCATGGAAGGCGTAATTGAGCGTCTGGAAAGACACGACGACCCGGTGCTGAACAAACTGCTGGCCAGCGCCGACCTGTACCTGGTGCCGAACATGAATCCGGACGGCGCTTTCCACGGCCACCTGCGCACCAACGCCATGGGCCAGGACCTGAACCGCGCCTGGCAGAGCGCCAGCCCGGAGATCAGCCCGGAAGTGTTTTTCGTCCAGCAGCAGATGGAAAAGTACGGCGTCGATATGTTCATCGACGTCCACGGCGACGAGGAAATCCCCCACGTCTTCACCGCCGCTTGCGAAGGCAATCCGGGCTACACGCCACGGATCGAAAAACTCGAAGAGCACTTCCGCAGCCACCTGAAGAAAACCACCAAGGACTTCCAGACCAAGCACGGCTACACCCGAGACGAACCGGGCCAGGCCAACATGACCCTGGCCTGCAACGCCGTTGGCCAGAAGTACGACTGCCTGTCCCTGACCCTGGAAATGCCGTTCAAGGATCATGACGATCATCCGAACGCGGAGACTGGCTGGTCGGGCAAGCGTTCGAAGCAGTTAGCCAAGGATGTGTTGATGACAGTGGCGGAAATGATCGATACGCTGCGCTGAATGAAAATAAGACACTACGCCCTGGGAACAGGGCATAGTTTTTACATCCATTTCAGTGTTCCGAAACAATCTATAAGTTTTTACTCTTTATAAATAGAGACTGCCACTCTAATTGGTCGCAACCAACTCCCGCCCGCACTCAACGCCTTCAGCCGAATTTCTCCTGTATACATACCCTTGGGCAGGGTAGGGTTGAGAGACGCTACGTATGTAAGCCATACATGCATATCCCAGCCATTCACACAGGATGACGGTCTATTCAAAGCACCCCGCACGCACGTTCCCACGGATCTCTGACCAAGCAAAGTGACCTTGTGCGGTACTCCTGAGCTATTGAAAAGTGTCGCAGTCAGGTATGTCGGGTTTCCTGCGCTGGACCCCTCGAAATACACCGGACCTTCAGCTGCATTGTAGGCAAGCACACCTGCTGCCCGGTCAGTCTCTGTTGGCTGCCTGGGGATCGTCAACAGCGCTGAGACTTCATTGCCAACGCCGGCCAGAATCATACGTTCTCCGTCAAAGGAGGGCGCATAACCGGAAAGCCGCTGGGCATTCTCGCGCCAGACACGTGCTGTATCGGCAGTTACAGCATTCCCTCGAGGCAGGCCAAACTCATCCTTCACATTCGGTGTCGAGTAGTAGACTTGCCGATTTCCGCCGCACAAAAGACTGCCTGACTTTCCATTGTAGTATCCGAATCTATAGTTACTCACACTATTTGTATTGCAATGATCACTACCAGCATTATGGCCAAGTTCGTGCGCAAATGTCGTCGCGCTGTATTGATTTCCAATCGCGCTTCGCCCGGGAACATACCCCCAGCCTGCCCCAGGCTCCCCCTTATATAAAAATATTCCATAAAAGACGTCCGGCTCAAAAGAGCTTATGCCTGCGGCCAAAATACTGGGCAGCTCAGATAGAGTTCCAGAGGTCATAGGGTAATCTGTTTCTACTATCTGAGTTCCAACCAATCTCATCGAAATATCGGAAACCAGCGAATTGCGAAACGCTAAATTAACAGTCTCGACTTGAGCTAATGCATTAGCCGTTGCGTCACCACCTACTGCATTAAGCGCCGCTTGAGAATATCCTATCAAGACATCGATAATTTTTGGGATGGTGCTGCCCCCCACTGAATCAGTGCTTACTATTTCATTTGGGTTAGCAATAGCATCTTCAACTCCGAAATCAACAATCGGCTCAGGATTGAAAGTAGCTCCGCCACTATTATCGATATGGAGCAATCCGCGCGCACCGAGCTTATTAACTAATGCTGTCAAACTTCCATCAATTGAACGAACTGTCACTAACGCACCTTCGGAATTATCCGGCATCCGCAGCTTGCCGCTTTCGACGGTATAACCATTAATAACCTTTGAACTCGAACGCACGAAAACGCCCGGCGCAATTAAATCCGCCGTCAAATCTGCCGTAGTTTTACTCTTAACATTCTCCACAACCCATTTTTCCGGCTTACCGGAATCAGCCGTCGGTGGATGCGCGCAAGCACCGAGCAATGCAACCATCGACACAATCGAAAACGCAGAAAAAACATGCCACATGGAACGCACACCTGCTGTTTTGAACATGATTCGTCTCCCTGAATGACACGATCAGTGCTGTTCGACTGGCCTCGTCCGGGCCACTGCAGTCTGTAAGCATTGAACGTGCATTTTCAGGGAAGCGATACTGTCAAAGTTGACAGGTACACAGGTGCTATCAGTGCTCCCGCATCACAAAATCAACCGCGATCCTTACCCCGCAACATGCTGTCCAGCACATCATCACGGCGTATCCAGCCATGGAACAGCGCCGCCGCCAAATGCAGCAACACCGTCAAAAACAGCAAATACGCCAGATACCCATGGGCCTTGCGCAGGAACGCGAACACCTGCGCGTTCGCCGGCACGATTGATGGCAACTGCAACGAACTGCTGAGCATCACCGGTTCACCGGACGCCGAAATCATCGCCCAACCCAGCAACGGCAGAATCAGCATCAAGGCGTACAGCAACATATGGGAGGCCTTGGCCGCGAGCGCTTGCCAACCTGGCAGGTCGGCAGGCAACGGCGGTTGTCGGGTAGAGAAACGCACGGCCAGCCGCACGATCACCAGCAACAGAATCGCCACCCCCAAGGGCTTGTGCAGGCTGATCAGCCACTCATGGCGTTCGGAGACCGAGGCGACCATGCCCGCGCCGATAAACAGCATGGCGATGATCATCAGCGCCATCAGCCAGTGCAGCAGGCGCGCCAAGGGAGCGAAATGATTGGGTTGAGTGCTCATTGCTGGGCCTCCTGTTTGGCGGCGGGCAATTGACTGACTTCACTGGTGCGACGCAGGTAAGAAGTGGCGTAGGCGGCTGAGCGCGCGGCGAGCAACGGATCGTCGGAACCCTCGATACCGGCCGGCAACACCAGCGGGTCATAGTTGATGTCGCGGCACTCTCCGCTGAGTTGCGGCTGCACACTCTCCAGCACCAGAGTGCCGGCGTTCAGTACCTTGCGCCCTTCAGGCCAGGCCTTGCTGGCGTCGTTGACCGGATCGCCGGGATTGGCCAGGGTGATCATCAGCTGCCAACGCAACGGGCCGGCTGCGATGCGTTGCACCAGGTCTTTCTCGAGAAAATCACTACCCTCTGGCGCGGTCGCCCCCGGCGCATCCACCGCCTGCGGCACCATGTTCCAGCGCACGGCCTGCTTTTGCCCGGCGGCGTTGACCAGGTAAAACGCGTTGACGCTGTTATAGGTTTCCGTCACGTAACTGGCCGAGGGTTTCGCGGTTTTGACCCAGGCCAGGAATGGCCCGGCTTCCGGGTGTGAACCGAAAAATGCCGGCACCGCTGCCGGGTCCGGTTTGCCGGTCGAAGGCAGCGGCGACTGAGCCTGCTGCAACTGATAGAACGCCTCGGGTGTGCCCACCGGGAACACCGGCATGCTGTTCATTCCGGTCCGCCACTGTTGGCCGTTGGCCTGGGTGAAGCGCAGCGCCATGCTGCGGATCGGAATGGCGCTATCCGGTGCATAGGGATTGCCTGGCGGCAAAGCCAATCGGCCGACCACTGGCGTGCGCGCCTCGTTGAAGACCTGTGCGGTGGAATAACTGCGCGCCTCGCCACTGCTCTCGAAATGGCCAATCACACAGACGCCCTTGGCGTGATTGCGGCGGAATCCAGGGTGCACGCCGTTGTTGGTTTCCAGCACATTGATCAGTTTTTTCGGGGTCAAGCGCTGTGGGTCAAAGGTGCCGTTGACGTAGGCAAACGCCCCGGCCATGGCGGCAACGACCACGGCAATGCCGGCCAGACGCAACGTCAGGCTCGCGGCACTCAAGGGCGGTCGGGATGGCGGTGATGATCGATCTACCATGAAAGACTCCAGGGCCATCGGCCACAAGTGAGAAGAATCAAGCAGACGAACCCCACGGTGGTTTATTCCATCGCCCGGTATTTATTTTTTCGGGCGTGGAATAACCTCGAATGCCGGGCGTCTTCCTAGTCCACAAGCGTAGTGACTAGCCAGAATTTCATGAACGATATCGACGAACAACTGCGAGAAATCATTCCCAGATTGCGTCGCTTTGCCGTTTCGCTCACGCGCAACTCAAGCAGCGCCGACGATCTGGTGCAGTCGTGCCTTGAGCGTGCGCTATCAAGCTGGGGCGACAAACGAGCCGACGGTGACTTGCGCGCCTGGCTGTTCGCGATTCTGTATCGACAGTTTCTCGACGCTCACCGCCGCTCCCGGCGCTATGCGCGAATGCTCGAATTCTTTACCGGGCGCGACGATGCGCAACCTTCGGTAGAGCGCAGCGTGATCGCCCAATCGACCCTCAACGCCTTCGATCAACTGCCCACCGAACAGCGCGCGCTGCTGCTGTGGGTGTCGGTGGAAGGCCTGAGTTACAAAGAGGTCGCCGAGATTCTCGACGTACCCACCGGCACCGTGATGTCCCGCCTGTCCCGGGCCCGTCAGGCCCTGCGCCAACTCAGCGATGGTGAAATCACCCGCCCTGCCCTGCGGAGACTCAAATGATCAGCATGCCCCCCAGCGAACGCGACCTGCACGCTTACGTCGACCACCAGCTCAGCGACGACGACCGACATCGGGTGGAGACGTTTCTCGCCAGCAACCCGCAGATTTGCGCACAAGTACGCGCCTGGCAGCAGGACGCCCAACAACTGCGGGCGGCCCTGAGCGGTGCCTTGCAGCAACCGGCCAACCCGGACCTCGATCCGGCGCAAATCCGCCAGCGCATGAAGCGCCGGTCCAGACGCCACCTGGCCAGCGCCGCCGTGTTGCTGATCGCCGTCAGCGTCGGCGGGTTCAGCGGCTGGAAGGCTCGGGAAATGACCCTACTCAGCGCCGCGCAACCGATGGCCGACGCCATGCAGGCTTACCGTCTGATAGCCGAGCAGGGACTGTTGCCGGCGGATTACAAGGCTGGGAATGACGGCGACATGCAGGGTTGGCTCGATCGTTATTTCACCCAGGCCGATCGCTTGCCCGACCTCGCCGGCGCCGGGTTCAAACCGGTGAGCGGGCGCTTGCTCAGCACCGAGCAAGGTCCAGCGGCGATGGTGGTGTACGAGGATCAGGGCGGGCACAAAATCAGCTTCTACGTGCGACCGCCGGGACCGAAGAATTTCCTGTTGCCCAGGGGCAGTCGCAGTGATGGCGGGTTGCAGGCCGAGTATTGGTCCGGGGGTGGCTACAACTATGCGATGGTCAGCCCGGCGGATGCGCCGGCGGCGCGAATGCTCAGGCAGACCACTCGATTCTGATCACCATCCCACAGGGTTCAGTGTGTCTACAGCGATTGCGTTCAACCTTGCCCAAATACCTGCGATGGCCGCCGCAACAATGGATCAAACGGATTGATCCTCGGCCCGATCAACGCCGCTTCGCGCTTGAGCATGTCCACCACCGTCGGCAGGCGATCCGGTCCCAGGCGATCGCTTACCGTCGCCACGCTCAACGCCGCCACCGCGCGCCCCTCACGATCTAGAATCGGCACCGCCACCCCGGCCATGCCCTGCAACACACCGGTGTTGCGTCCGGCATAACCGAGTTTGCGCACGTTCTCGACTTCCGAACGCAGGAATACCTCGTCGTACAGATGGAAATCCTTGAGCCGCGGCAAGTTGTAGTGAATCACCGTGTCGCGTTCCTCCTCCGGCAGAAACGCCAAAATTGCCAGGCTACCCTGCCCCACACCCAGTGCAACTCGTCCACCGATATCACCGGTAAAGGTGCGGATCGGGAACGGCCCTTCACTGCGGTCCAGGCAAATCGCATCAAAACCGCTGCGCGCCAGCAGGAACAGCGAATCACCCAGTGACGCCGAAAGCCGCAGCAACGCCGGACGCACCAGTTCGCGCAGGTTGCCGCTGTTGCCTGCGCGGGCCGCCAGGGCGAAAAAATCCAGGCTCAACCGATAGCGTTTGCTGCGCGCATCCTGTTCGACCATGCCCTCGTCCATCAGGCTGCGCAGCAAGCGGTGGGTGGTTGGTTGCGACAAGCCGATGTGCTGCGCCAGTTGCGTCACGCGCTCGCCGCCCTCGACGGTATCGCCCAGCGCCCGTAACACCGCAAACAGCCTTGAGACGGCGCCCACACCGACTTCATTTTTGTTTTCATTCCGCTCAATGGAATCTGACATGTATTTTCTCGATAATTTATTTACTCACCGAATGAAACTGAAAATAGTGGTCGATTCAGTGAAATAGGCCATTGAGCCCATCCTAGTCTTCGTCCTAATCTGCGTCCATACAGGGGCGATTCGAACAACAACGGCAGCCGACTCAAGTCGAGCGCCAACGCACCCCGGCAACACGCTTTCGTATCTGCCCATACAAAAAAGCGCGCCTTCGGGCGACGCATAACAATCTCAGGTGGAGGCGCAGTCATGGCTTTTGTGCAACTTGAAAAACTCGGCAAACGCTACGGTGAAATCGACGCCGTGGTCGCCACCGACCTGTCGGTGGAGAAAGGCGAATTCGTTTCCCTGCTCGGCCCCTCCGGATGTGGTAAGACCACCACCCTGCAAATGATCGCCGGCTTCGTCGAAGTTACCAGCGGGCGCATCGTGCTCGACGGTCGCGACATCACCCACGCCAAACCCGCCAGCCGTGGCCTGGGCGTGGTGTTCCAGAGCTACGCGCTGTTCCCGCACATGACCGTCAAGGACAACGTCGCCTTCGGCCTGCGCATGCGCAAGGTGCCAAATGCCGAGCTCCAGCAGCGAGTCGAGCGAGTGCTGAAACTGGTACGCCTGCACCAGCACGCCGAGCGTTACCCACGGGAGCTTTCCGGCGGCCAGCGTCAGCGTGTTGCCCTGGCCCGGGCGCTGGTGATCCAGCCGCCGGTGTTGTTGCTCGATGAACCACTGTCCAACCTCGACGCCAACCTGCGCGAAGAGATGCAGTTCGAAATCCGCCGCATCCAGCGTGAAGTCGGGATCACCACGCTGATGGTCACCCACGACCAGTCCGAAGCGCTGTCGATCAGCGACCGGGTGGTGGTGATGCAGGCCGGGCGCATCACCCAGATCGACGCCCCTTACACCCTCTACGAACACCCGCGCACCGAATTCATTTCCGGATTCGTCGGCAAGGCCAATCTGCTGCCCGGCGAGCGCGACACCGCTGGCGTGGTTCAGGTATGCAGCCGTGGCGATGGCGAGCTGACCCTGAGCCTGCGGCCGGAAAAAATCGATCTGCGCGACGCGGGCTCAGGTCGCCTGCAAGGCAAGGTCAGCACCCGTTTCTTTCTCGGCAGTCAATGGCTGTACGGCGTGTCGACGCCCCTGGGCGAGCTGTGCGTGGTGCGCCGCAACGACGGCTCGGCACCGCTGAATGAAGGCACGGCGGTGGGTCTGGATTGGGACGCGGCACTATTACGGGTGCTGAGTGCCGACGAGGTGACGGCATGAGTACCCTCGCCGCCATCCGCCAGGGGCGACAGGGTTACTGGTTGTCGGCACCGGCCCTGGCCTTGTACCTCGGGTTGCTGGTGATCCCGCTGGCGCTGACCCTGGTGCTGTCGTTCAACGTCTTCGACTACAGCTCGGGGATCAACGGGGACGCCTACACCGTTGACCACTACGGCAGTCTGTTGGGCGATCCGTATTTCTACGAGATCTTTCTGCGGACCCTGTGGATCAGCGCACTGACCACTCTGCTTTGCGTGCTGATCGGTGTGCCCGAGGCCTACATCCTCAGCCGCATGGGCACCCCGTGGCGCTCGATTTTCCTGATCCTGATCCTCACCCCGCTGCTGATTTCGGTGGTGGTGCGCGCCTTCGGCTGGAGTCTTCTGCTCGGCGCCGACGGCCTGGTCAACCAGACCCTGCAGGCCTTCGGCGGCTCGCCGATGAAGCTGCTCTACACGCCGTTCGCGGTGGTGATTGCGCTGGTTCACGTGATGCTGCCGTTCATGATCATCCCGGTCTGGACCTCGCTGCAAAAACTTGACCCGGCTGCCGAACATGCCGCGCTGTCGCTGGGCGCCAGCCACTTCACGGTGATTCGAAAAGTGGTGTTGCCCCAAGTCATGCCCGGCATCTTGTCCGGCACCTTGATCGTGTTCGGCCTCGCCGCCAGCTCCTTCGCCATTCCCGGCCTGCTCGGAGGGCGTCGCCTGAAGATGGTCGCCACGCTGATCTACGACCAGTACCTGTCGGAACTCAACTGGCCCATGGGTGCGGCGATCGCCGTGGCCCTGCTGCTCATCAACCTGCTGATCATGCTGTCGTGGAATCGCATGATCGAAGGCCGCTACAAGAAGTCATTGGGATAATTCGTCATGTCCAGGAACGGTCCTTTCGCCCTGCTGTTTCATACCCTGGTGGTGTTGTTCATGCTCGCACCGCTGGTGGTGGTATGCCTGGTGGCCTTCACCCCGGAGAACACCCTGAGCCTGCCGACCACGGAGTTTTCCCTGCGCTGGTTCCGGGCTGTGTTCGAACGCGCCGACTTTGTCGATGCGTTCTACAACAGCCTGATCCTGGCGTTCAGTGCGGCCTCGCTGGCGACGCTGATTGCGGTGCCGGCGGCGCTGGCGATCACCCGCTTCGAGTTTCCCGGCCGGGACTTTCTCAACGGGCTGTTTCTGTCGCCGATCATCATTCCGCACCTGGTGCTGGGGGTGGCGTTGCTGCGTTTGTTTGCGCTGATGGGGGTCAA
Organism: Pseudomonas sp. G(2018); assembly: GCF_005502415.1. Taxonomy (NCBI): domain Bacteria; kingdom Pseudomonadati; phylum Pseudomonadota; class Gammaproteobacteria; order Pseudomonadales; family Pseudomonadaceae; genus Pseudomonas; species Pseudomonas sp. G(2018). The sequence continues at coordinate 25,271 of NZ_SCOO01000020.1, forward strand.
CGGCAGCTTCGCCTGGCTGATCTTCGCCCATATGCTGGTGATCACCCCATACGTGCTGCGGTTGGTGCTGGCCTCGGCCATCGGCCTGGACCGCAGCGCCGAACACGCCGCGCAATCCCTGGGTGCCGGGCGTTTCACGCTGTTCCGCCAGATCACTTTGCCGATGATTCTGCCGGGGGTCGCCGGCGGGTGGTTGCTGGCGTTCATCAACAGTTTCGACGAAGTCACCCTGTCGATCTTCGTCACCTCGCCGGCTACTCAAACCTTGCCGGTGCGCATGTACGTCTACGCCACCGAATCCATCGATCCGATGATGGCGGCGGTGTCGGCGCTGGTCATCGCGCTGACCGCGCTGACCATGATTCTGCTCGATCGGGTCTATGGCCTGGATCGGGTTCTGGTGGGCAAACAATGAGGGCGCCATGGCTCTGTTGAAACGACTGGCCGAAGGCGACCGCCCGGCCCTGGACTTTACCCTCGACGGCCAACCGGCCAGCGGCCTGCTCGGCGACACCGTGCTGACGGCGGTACTGACCGTGAGCGAACACCTGCGCGGCAGCGACTTCAGCGCCGAACCCCGCGCCGGTTTCTGCCTGATGGGCGCCTGCCAGGACTGTTGGGTGCGGCTGGGCGATGGTCGCCGGGTGCGTGCGTGCTCGACCTTGCTTGAAGCCGGACAGCACATCAACCGCGAGCCGGGGCGATCGATATGAACACCCATTCCATCTGCAGAAAACCAATCCCCTGTGGGAGATCGGGTATGAAGCCTGTGGTCATCATCGGCGCGGGCCCCGCGGGTATTCGTGCCGCACAAACCCTGGTCACCCACGGCATTCGCCCGGTGCTGCTGGACGAAGCCGCGCGCGGTGGCGGGCAGATTTATCGGCGCCAGCCGGACAACTTCAAGCGTTCGCCGGTCAAGCTGTATGGCTTTGAAGCACGCAAGGCCGTGGCGCTGCACCAAACCCTCGATGAGATTGGCGAACAGCTCGATTACCGCCCACAAACCCTGGTGTGGAACGCCGAGGAAGGCACCCTCGACACCTTGCAGGATGGCTGCGCCGGGCGGCTGGAATTTTCCCGGGTGATTGTCGCCACCGGCGCCACCGACCGGATTCTGCCGGTTCCGGGCTGGACATTGCCCGGGGTCTACAGCCTCGGTGCGGCGCAGATCTCCTTGAAGTTCCAGGGCTGCGCCATTGGTGAGCGCGTGGTGTTCGCCGGCAGCGGGCCGTTGCTGTACCTGGTCGCGTATCAATATGCCAAGGCTGGCGCCAAGGTGGTTGCGGTGCTCGACAGCTCGCCCTTCGGTGCCCAGGCCCGCGCCCTGCCCGGCCTGTTGGCGCAACCGGCCACGTTGGCCAAAGGCATCTATTACCGAGGCTGGCTGACTGCCCACGGCATACCGGTGCATCAGGGCGCAACCTTGAAACGGGTCGAGGGCGAACAACGTGCACAAGCGCTGATCTGGTCCGATTCAAAAGGCGAACATCAACTGGACTGCGATGCCGTCGCCTTTGCCCATGGCCTGCGCAGTGAAACCCAACTCGCCGACCTGCTCGGTTGTGAATTCGCCTGGAACCCCCTCAACCGTGCCTGGCTGCCACAACGCGACGCCGCCGGGCGCAGCAGTGTTGCCGAGGTGTACCTGGCCGGTGACGGCGCCGGAATCATGGGCGCCGACGCCGCGGAAATGGCTGGCGAGCGCGCCGCGTTGGCGGTGCTCGAAGACATCGGTTACCTGATCGCGCCGCGACGCGCCGCTCACCTGGAACAAGCCCTCGAACGCATCGGCGATTTTCGCCAGGGTCTGGAACGCGCTTTTGTCTTCCCCGAAGACTGGGCGGCTGGCATCGCCGATGACGTCATGGTCTGCCGTTGCGAAGAAGTCCGTGCCGGCGACATTCGTGAGGTCGTGCGCGAGGGCCATTGGGAAATCAATCGGGTCAAGGCTCATTGCCGGATCGGCATGGGTCGTTGCCAGGGGCGGATGTGTGGCGCGGCCGCGGCGGAAATCATTGCCTGCCATAGCCAGCGCGCCGTGTCCGAGATCGGCCGGCTGCGGGCCCAGGCACCGATCAAACCGCTGCCCTTTGGCCTGGAGATCGAAGCATGATCGAAGTCGACGCAGTGATCATCGGCGGTGGCATCGTCGGTGCTTCGGCGGCGCTGTTTCTCGGCAAGGCCGGACGCCGCGTGGCGCTGCTGGAGCGGGATTTTTGCGGTTCTCACTCCAGCGGCGTGAACTATGGCGGCGTGCGTCGCCAGGGTCGTCCGCTGTCGCAACTGCCACTGTCGCAACGCTCCCACGCCATCTGGGCGCAACTGCCGCAGTTGATCGGCATCGACGGCGAGTACCAACGCAGCGGCCACCTGAAACTCGCCCGCAGTCCCGACGATTTGCGAGCCTTGCAAGACTACGCCACCAGCAGCCTGGGCTTCGGTCTCGATTTGCAGGTACTCGATCGTGCCGAACTGCGTCGGCGTTTCCCATGGGTCGGTGAGGTGGCCGTGGGCGCTTCGTATTGCCCGGATGATGGTCACGCCAACCCGCGGCTGGTATCCCCGGCCTTCGCCCGGGCGGCGCGGCGCCACGGCGTGCAGGTGCATGAGCAATGCGCGGTCACGGCCGTGGAACACGACGGCCAGCGCTTTCGCGTGCGCACCCAGACAGGTCTGGAGTTACACGCGCCCTGGCTGTTGAACTGCGCCGGAGCCTGGGCCGGCAGCCTGGCCGCGCAATTCGGCGAGCCGGTGCCGATGCACTCCGGACACCCGGCGATGCTGGTCACCGAGCCGTTGCCGCTGGTGATGGATGCCAGCACCGGCGTCGAAGGCGGCGGCATCTATGCACGCCAGGTCGCACGCGGCAATTGCGTGCTGGGCGGCGGCCAGGGCTTTGCCCTCGACGACGCACGCGCCCGTCCCGGTCAAGGCGCGGTGCTGGAAATCCTGCGTCAGGCGGTCGAGCTCTACCCGTTTCTGGAAGGCGCCCAGGCGATTCGCACCTGGAGCGGCACCGAAGGTTATCTGCCCGATCGCCAACCGGTGATCGGGCACAGCCGTACCCAGCCTGGTCTGTTGCATGCGTTCGGCTTTGCCGGCGCCGGTTTCCAGATCGGCCCGGCGGTGGGCCAGGCGCTCACCGAGATCATCTGTAGCGGCGCGTCAAAGACGTCGCTGGATGCGTTTTCCATCACCCGGTTTCACTCCATCTCCGTAGCTTGATAGAGGAAGGTCGCGCCAATGAAAAACCTCAAACGCAACGCACTGCTCGGTTTGTCCTGCATGAGCGCCCTGCTCACCATCACCCAGGCCCACGCCGAGCCGACGCTTTACCTGGGCATGAACGGCGGGACCATGGAACGGCTGTACGCCGACAAGGTGCTGCCGGCATTCGAAAAGGCCAACAACGTCAAAGTGGTGATCGTGCCCGGCACCTCCGCCGATATTTTGGCCAAGGTCCAGGCCAGCAAGGGCAATCCGCAGATGCACGTGATGTTCCTTGACGACGGCATCATGTACCGCGCCATTGCCATGGGCCTGTGCGACAAACTCCAGGACAGCCCGCCCCTGGCGCAGATCCCGGCCAAGGGGCGGATCAAGGATGAGGCGGTGGCTGTCAGCCTCGGCGTCACCGGCCTGGCCTACAACACCCGTTTGTTCAAGGAGAAAGGCTGGAACGCGCCGACCTCTTGGATGGACATGGCCGACCCGCGCTTCAAGGACAAACTGGTGTTCCAGTCGATGGCGTCTTCCACCTTCGGCCTGCATGGGTTCCTGATGTTCAACCGGATTCAGGGCGGCAACGAAACCGATGTCGAACCGGGGTTCAAGGCCTGGCCGAACAGCGTCGGGCGTAACGTGCTGGAATACATTCCAAGCTCGGCGAAGATCTCCGAAATGCTTCAGACCGACGAAGCGGCGCTGTTTCCTCTGACCCCGACCCAGGTCACCGCGCTGAAGCTCAAGGGCATGCCGGTGGAATACGCCCAACCGAAAGAAGGCGCCGTGGTACTCAACGTCGCCGAATGCGCCATCGCCAACAACACGCAGCCGGAACTGGCGCAAAAACTCGCGGCGTTCCTGCTGACGCCCGAAGCGCAAGCGGCTGCGCTTGAAGATGGCGACCAGATTCCGTCCAACCCGAACACGCCGACCACCGACCGCACCCGCGGGCAGGTCGAGGCGATGAAGCAGTATCTGCAAACCGCGATTGCGGTGGATTGGGATCAAGTCAACGAACAACGGCCGGCGTGGAACGCGCGGTGGAATCGCAGTATCGAGCGGTAGACCACTGATACACCCCTTGTGGGAGCGAGCCTGCTCGCTCCCACAAGGGTTCGTGGACATCTGAAAAATCGGGTCACCTGAAATCAAAACCCCACATCCAGCACCACACTATCCAGATATGTCCCCGCCGGCGGCGTCGCCTGATCGGTATAAATCCTCGCGTTGTAATTAAAAATCTGACTCCCCGTGCCCAACCCGTTCCCTGGATTGACCTCGGCATCCGAACTCGCCCGACGCGCACTGCCGACATTGCCCCAACGGGTCGTGTCGGCACTTTTGAAAATGTCATAGGCCAGATAATTACCGCCGGAAATCATCCGCCGCTGCCCACCGACACTCTGCGCATTCTGCCCATCGTCAAGGCCCACGGTATAAGCACTGCCCTTGGTGCAGGCCAGGTTGATGGTCTGTCCGGTAACCGGGGTAAAGGCGCTGACCACCGGGGCACTACCGAACGCAATGTTCGGCGCGGTGATGGTGCAGTCGTTGGCCACCGTCAGGTTCACCGTCAGCGTGGTCGTGCCGCTGTTGATATCGCGCCCCAGGCAAACGTTGCCAATACCGATGCCCGAGCAGTAATTCCAGCTCCAGAAAATACTCAGGGTTTCGCTATAAACCCCGGCCGCGACATTGCTGCCGATCGTGGTGCCGAAATACAACGGCACGGTTTTCGGTACCGTACCGTTGAGCAAGCCAAGCGCATCGATGATGCCGTTGCGGGCGAAGTCGTAGGCGGTGCCGCGGGTCAGTGGGTAACTGGTGCTGTTGTTGGCGTAGATCGTGTAGCCGATGACATCGCCGGTCGGCCCGAGCAAACCGCTCTGGGTCGACGTGACGGTAGCCCAGAAGTGATCGTTGCTGGTCAGCAATGACAGCAGTGAGCCGGTGCAGCTCAAGCCGCCGTTGAGCGTGGAACTGGGTTGCGATGTGGTGCGCACGGCAATCGAACTCAGCGAGCCGAAGGCTGCTGGCGTGGTGCTGACCACCGAACACAAAGCCAACGCCTGCCCCGGCAGCCAGAGCACCAGCAGCATCAACCACTTCATCGGCACACCAACGGCCCGATCAGCGGGATCTGGTCCTGATTGATATCGACGGCGAACTGCACATGACAGGCTTTGCCACTGGCCAGGGTCACCTGCAGATCGTTCTGCTGTTGCAGGTTTTCCAGGTACACCAGCCCGTCCCAGCCCACCACGGTTTGCGTGCCGCTCTGTTCGTGCGCCACGCCACTGCCCAAGGGCAATTCCCGCTGCTGCGCATCCACCAGCACAATGCTCGCGGCGACCACCCGGCTCAACGGAAACTCCAGCAGATAACCACTGCCACGACGTACCGCGATGCGTTGTTCGACATTCGGGCTGCGTACGTTGGCCGGCAGGTTCAGCGGATCGATTTCGTATTTGCCACGGTAGTAGGCGCTGCTCCAGGGCACCAGCAAGTGCCCATTGCGATCGGTCTGGCCGACCTGCTGGTTTTCGTAGCGCACGGGAACATCGGCATAGCCACCGGTGCTGACCACAACAAAGGCATCGTCGATGCGATTGGCGGCGAACACCTGGCGATCCATCCACACCAGCGACCCACTGGCATCGGCCCAGCGGGTTTCGGCATCGCTGGTGCCGTAAACCCCGGCCTGCAATTGCACCGACTGCAGACGCCAGGTCAAGTCGGCCTGCCGGTAATCCGGACCGTCTCCCTTGGCGTAACCGAGATTGAATCCCACCCCGCCCTCTGTCGGTACGGCGCGGCTGTAATTGACCCGCTGCTGATTCTGCCCGGTCTTGCTGCGCTCGCTGCTGATGGCCAGGCTGCCGCGCAGGTCGAACGGAATGATCAGTTGTGCCTGCACTGCCCAGTTGCTGTCACCGATCTCGCGGTTGGCCGACAGGTAAAAACTGCTGTTGCGCCACAAGGGTTTGCTCCATGTCAGGTTGAGCAAGCGAGTACGTGAGTCGTCCGCTGCGCGCACGTCGAAATACCCGGCGCCGAGGCTGCCCCAGCTGTTGAGGTTGAGGCTCAGGGTCGCCTGTTCACTGCGCTTGCTGAGGGTGGTGTACGGACTGTCGACCAGCGTCAGGTCGGCGTATTGATCACGCCGTTGCAGGCGCTGCCAGGAGAAGCTGTAGCGCTGGCTGCTGTATTGATAACCGAGGCTCAGTTGCTGACCGCTTTCACCGTCGAAACGGCTTTCGCTGATAGCGCTGTTGAGTACCCCGAAGTTGCCCAGGCGTACATTTGCGCCGAGGCCACCGAGAGTCAGCGCGTCCGAGGCTTCGGCGTGGCTTTCCAGGGTAAAGTTATCGCTCAGGCCATAACGCAGGCTGCCGGAGGTGGCACCCGAGCCATAGCTGAAATCACGCAAGCCGTAGTCCTGGCGCAAGGTGCCGGCCGCCACGGAAAAGTCCGACAGGCCTTTTTGCAGCAAACTGCTGGTGACATAGAACGGCACCGTGGTGGAAACCTGCCGACCCAGTGCGTCGGTAGTCACCACCACCGCCTCGCCGGCGCCGTTGATGAACGGAATATTGGTCAAGGTGTAGGGGCCCGGCTGCAAATCGGCACTGCTGGATTTGTAGCCGTTTATGAACAGGTCCACCGAGGACGGCACCGCTGCTTCACCGGCAAACTGCGGCAAAGGGTAAGTCACCAGATCCGGGCGCACGCCGAAATCCCACGACAGTTGTACCCCGCCCAGGCGTACCGAACTGCTCCAGGGTAAAGCGCCGCTGACCAGATCGCCGGCCTCGTAGGTCAGCAGCCGATCGTCATCGGAGTAACGCCAGGTCGTGTCATAACGCAGATAACCATTGTTCAGCGTGTTGACCTCATCCCCGGACAGGGTACGGCGATATTGGCCGGTGTTGGACAGCGTGCCCCAGCTGTCGAACAGCCGCACTTCGTTCCATGCGGCCAGGTAGGTGCCGCCGTCATCGGTATCGTTGAGGTACAGGTCATAGTTGAGCAAGGCGCCGAAACTGCTCAGGGCCGGGGTGCGCGGGTAGGCTTGGCGACGACCGACAAACTGCTCGGGCAGCCAATCAGGCGGTACATCCAGCAACAGGCGCTGAGCATTGCTGTCGTACTCGCTGTGCAAGCCCGGCAAGCTGTCGAGGCCGACTTCGGCGCCGAGATTGTCCGGCAGTTTCATGCCGGTTTCACGCAACGCGCGGGTGGGTACGAAGAACTGCCCGTTGCGCTGCTCGACCGCCACGACCCGTCCTGTATTCATCTGGTTGACCACCAATTCCAGAAACAACTGCGCATCGGTCACAGCTTCCATGCCGCTGGGCGGAGGCGGCAAGTCGCCCGCCTGCGCTGGATGCATGACCACCAGGCAACACACATAGCCCAAGGCCCACAACGGACGCTGCACACCGCGAGCCCTGCCTTGGCTCATTACTGCTGTACGTCCGTCAATGGACCTTGTCCTCCGTAACACCACCTACTACAAAAGAACTGAGGCAGGGAGCTTTTGTGGCGAGGGAGCTTGTTCCCTCGCCACAAAAAACGCCTGGCCCTGCAAGCGCTCAAACCTCAGCGCGCCGGCGCGATACTCTGGATCTGCGGCGCCCCATTGACCCTCATCTGCAATGCCGGGTCGCCAGCCACCGGAGCCGGCGCGGGCCAGCGCATGATGGCGCCGGGCAACACATACCCCAGCAGTCCTTCCACCAACGGTTTGCTCTGACTGCCGTGTTTGAGCGAGACATCGGTCAGCCGCGCATGCACCGCGCCCTGGTTTCGCACCTCGACATAGGGGCGCCCGTCCACCGACACCGTGCGCCAACTCAGATCCGGCAGGCCAATGCCTTTCGGATCGCGCTGGCGGGTGGTGTCTTCCTTACTCCACAGGCCGGCGCCATAGGCAAACAACGGCACCGAATAGCGCATCTGAAAACGTATCGCCGCCGCGGTTTTTCCGTCGTCTGCCACAGGGGGGTTCGCCGAGGGAATTTCATCGATGATGATCCGGTAAGCCAGCTCTTGCCCCGGCGGGATGTCCCGGGTACGGGTCAGGCGCACCAGTTGTTTCTGGCCGGGCTCTATCTTCGCCACCGGCGGACTGCCGATCACGTCGCGCTGGTTCTGGTATTGATCGCTGAAGCCGCTCTGGCTCCAGGCAAATACGCGGATCTGCAAATTGGCGGTCTCGCTGCCGCGATTTTCCAGCCACAAGGCACCGGCCTGTTGGTCGGCCTCCAGCACCGGATCGATCGGCCAGATCAGCACCGAACTGGCCGCCTGCACCTTGGCCGCCCCCAGCCACAGCAATGCCGACAGCATGTGCCCCACGACCGAAGGTCGCCGCGAAGGTGAATACATGTGCTTGCCCCTTATGTCTGACAGGCCTTGATCCGATCGCCCCGTTACCACGACAGCTGCACCTGCAGCACATCGCTGTACGTCCCCCCGGGTTGATTGCCCGGTAACTGCACCTGGCCGTAAATCGGCAGGTGGATGTTGTTCGCATCGCTATAGGCCACCGCCACACTTTGGCCGATCCCCAGGCTCTGGCTGAACGCCGCATCGCGAAACAGCTGATACGCCACCCGATTGCTGCCAGTGGTGAGCTGCATGTGCCGCCCACCACTGTTGTATTGCCCGCCATCGACGCTCATGTTCAGGGTCACGCCCGGCGTGCATTGCAACTGCACGCCTGCGGTCAGCGCCACCTGGACCGTGCCGGTGGCCAGTGCCGGGCGACTGCCGAAATTCAGGCTGCCGTAATTGGAAACACCGCCGACCACCAGGCAACCGGGGGTGATCGTGGCGCTGACCTGGAAGCTCTGGCTGGTCACCGCCGCCAGCGGCAACGGCACACTGCCCGCACAGAGCAGCAGCATCGCCGTACAGCCATGTCGACCCATGACACTAAAACGTCAGTTCGACGGAAATGGTGTCGGTGTAGGTGCCCGCCGGCAGCCCGGCCTTACCCACCGCCTGACCGTAGATGTTTACGGTCTGCGCCACGCCAGTGCTGGCGGCAAGATTGATCACGTCGTCAATCGCCAGCAGCTGCGAGTGCCCGGCATCGGTGTACAAGTCATACGGCACATAGTTGGCGACACCGTCGTAGAGTGCCCGGGTACCGCCCGCCGATTGCCCGTCGTGAGCCCCGGCACGTACCTTGACCGTCGGCGTGGTGCCGCTGGAGCACAGAATCGATAGCGCCCCGCCGCCGCCACCCAGCACCTGCCCACTGGCCGTGGTGAACAGGCTGTCGGTGGTGCCGAAGTTCAACGCACCGAAGTTCAGATTGGTGGAGCCACCGCTACCGTTGACCTGGCAACTGCTGGTCAGGATCAGGCTGGAGGTGATCTGGCCGGTGACCGTGGTGGCTGCCTGGGCGCCGAACACAAGCGTCAGTCCCAGCAATGACAAACCTATCCCTGATGCAAACGTACGCATGGTGTCCTTCCTCTACGGGGTTACCAGTCGAGCGTCACCGTCAGGGTGTCGGTATAGACACCGGCCAGTAACACGCGGGTGTTCGCCACCATCGAGCCGAATACCGGAATTGGTATCTGCGCCCCGCTGGTGACAGCGAAATTGTGTTGTTGGCCGATGCTGTAGCGCTGGTTGCCGGATGCATCCAGGAACAATTGATAAGGGATGGTCTGACTGCCGTTGCTCAGGCGCCGTGTGGTGCCATCGCCATGGGTGCCGCCATCGATGGTCACGGTGAAACCGGTAACCGCCGGGTTGCAGGCCACGTTCAGCTTGCCGCTGGCTACTTCGCCTAGGCTGGCCTTGATCGGCCTGCTCCAGGTCGGCCCTTGCCGGCCGAAATCCAGCGTGCCGAACTCGCTGACCAGGCTGTCGGGGTCGCCGGCGTTAGTCACTTCGCAACCGGCGAGAAGGGTCAGCCGCGCCTGGATCTGCCCGCTGACTGCCGCTTGTGCGATCCCGGCCAACAACACCAGCGCGCCCATGGCGAAAACCTTGCAGAACTTTGTCATCACACTCATCCCAATCCCTCAGGATTAAATACACGGTCGTTCGTTTGCGAACGCCTTCCCTGCACAACCCGGATCCGCCAGGTTGCTTGCTGCTACCAGCTGAGCGTCACTTTCACCAGATCCGAATAGCGACCGGCCCGGGCAATCTCTGCCAACGGTTCGATGCGGGCATACAACGGTAAATCCACCGAGCCGCTGTCCGGAACGCGACCGCTCACCGGCACATCGACCGCCAGCGGGATACGCCGCGCCGGATCCTGATAGAGTCGATAAGGGATGGATTTGCTGTGTTCGGCGTTGCCCGCCATGTAACGCACGTCGCCGACGCCACCATGCAGGCCGCCATCGACGCGTAATTGATAAGGGGTGTCGGGGTTGCATTCGAGCCGTGGCAGGCGCTCATTCATCAGCGCAGCACCCAGCGGCCCGCCGAGGCTATCCAGCCGCGCGGTATTGCCGAAATCCAGCACGCCCAGTTGCTCGACGCCCGCACTGCGTTGTTGCCCGACCAATTGACAGCCACGTTGCACATCGAGCCGCACCTCCACCAGGAATTCGGCGGCCGACGCTATCGCACTGAGCCCCATGCCCAAGACTGCCAACACCACACGTTCATTCACGGCCCCATTCCTTTTGAGGGGTGTCCTGAAAAAAAAAGATTAGCAAGACATCAAAATATCGCCAGTCACAGAATGAAATTGGATCCCGTAAAAACACATGCTTCGTAGCGCCACAGTGACAGAAATGTCTTAAGCAACGCGAAATAAGTTGTACATACAGCAGTATTCTGTATAACAACGCCTTTTATTCATCGACACAACTGGAAGCAAATTACCCTCTCTGGGTACACTATGCCGCCGCGGCTCAAGCAGCCTGCCTGAAGAAAACGGGGTGACATCACAGTGGCCGCTCGACCGCCCAACCGTTCGCGACTTACACCGCGCTGGCCATCGCTGCGCCGCCTCTTCGGCAAGGCCTCTACCGAACCGGCCAAGGGTGTTGCAAGCGGTCGGGTCATCCACGACTACTTTCACCACAAGGCCCACTCCCAGGGCTACACCCTCAGCCATAGCCAGCAACGCGTGATCGAGTGCATGGCGCAGCACGCCACGACACTGCTGGGTGCCGCGGCAAAAAACCTGCCGGGGCTTTATCTGCATGGTGCGGTAGGTCGCGGCAAGAGCTGGCTGCTCGACGGTTTTTTCCAGGCTGTCCCCCTTGCGGAAAAACAGCGCCTGCACTTCCACGAATTTTTTGCCCGCCTGCACCAAGGGATGTTCCGCCATCGCGATCAGCCGGATGCACTGGCGACCACGCTTGATGAGTTGCTGCGCGATTGCCGGGTGCTGTGCTTCGACGAATTCCACGTCCACGACATCGGCGATGCGATGCTGATCACGCGGTTGTTCAAGGCGTTGTTCCGCCGTGGCATCCTGCTGCTGGTCACCTCCAACTATCCGCCGGAAGGCCTGTTACCCAACCCGCTGTACCACGCGCGTTTCAAGCCGGTGATCGATCTGATCAACGCGCGCATGCAGGTGATGGAAGTCGGTGGGCCGCACGACTATCGCAGCCAGGCCAGAACCCACGCGCAACAACTGTTTACCCAGGGACGATATGTCTGGCCCGCCACGCAGGCACAACGTCAGGCCTCGAACCTGCCGCCCGCCGATACGCCGGCCATTGCTCTGCCGGTCGGCTCCCGCCATCTGCCTGCCCGATACTGCGAAGGCCGCACCATTGGCTTCACATTCGGCGATCTGTGCGACCACCCCACGGCGGTCATGGACTACCTGGAACTGTGCCGGCGCTTCGACCACTGGATCATCGATGAACTGCCCAGCCTGGCCGACTGTTCGATTGCCGCCCAGCAGCGCTTCATCAATCTGGTGGACGTTTTGTACGATCAGGACAAGCACTTGATACTGCTCGGCCAGCGCTCGTTGCGTGAAAGCCTGGGCGGCGATGCCATCGACCTGGCGCGTACACGCAGTCGGTTGGGGCAACTGATGGAAACTCGCGAACCTTAAGCCGCCTTTGCGAGCAAACCCGCTCCCCCATTTGAACGCAGTCAACTGTGGGAGCGAGCCTGCTCGCGAAGGCGGCCTGACTGACACCGAAGCTTTCCCGCTATCATGCCGCCCATTCATTCGACCGATAGCGAACCCCGTTCATGCACACCCTTGCACAACTGCGCGCCGGCACGCTGGCAGGCATCACTCGCCTGGACCTCAGCGCTGGCCTCACAGAGTTCCCTCGGGAAATCTTCGACCTGGCGGACTCCCTGGAAGTACTCAACCTCAGCGGCAACGCCCTGAGCAGCCTGCCGGATGACTTGCACCGCCTGACTCGACTGCGCGTGCTGTTTTGCTCCGACAACCAGTTCACCGAACTGCCTGCCTGTGTGGGTCAATGCGCGGCGCTGACCATGATCGGCTTCAAGGCCAACCGCATCGAACGCGTACCGGGTGATGCGCTGCCGCCGTTGCTGCGCTGGCTCATCCTGACCGACAACCGTGTCAGTGAGCTGCCGACCGAACTGGGTGAACGCCCCTACCTGCAAAAACTCATGCTGGCGGGCAACCGCCTGGAGCGCTTGCCCGACAGTTTGCGCGACTGCCATCGACTCGAGCTGATCCGTATCGCTGCCAACCGCCTGACCGCGTTGCCCGAATGGTTGCTGTGCCTACCGAGCCTGACCTGGCTGGCCTACGCCGGTAATCCGCTGGAAACCGAAGCCGCCCTTGAAGCTACCGCGAGCATTCCCTGGTCGGCGCTGCACCTGGAGCAAAACCTGGGCGAAGGCGCTTCCGGAGTGATTCATCGGGCAACATGGGCGCGACCAGGACAATCGGACACGCAGGTTGCCGTCAAACTCTACAAAGGCGAAATGACCAGCGATGGCTCGCCTTTGCACGAAATGAACGCCTGCATCACCGCCGGCACACACCCCAACCTGATCCGCGTTGAAGGCCGGATCGTCGACCACCCGCAGCAAACAGCCGGGCTGGTCATGCAGTTGATCGAGCCGAGCTACCGCAACCTCGCCGGCCTGCCGAGCCTCGCATCCTGCAGTCGCGACGTTTACTCCGACGATACCCGCTTCACTGCCGATGTCGCCCTGCGTATCGCCCGTGGCATCGCTTCGGTAGCTGGCCACTTGCACCACCAGGGCATTACCCACGGCGACCTCTATGGTCACAATATTCTGTGGAACGAGAACGGCGATTGTCTGCTGGGTGACTTTGGCGCGGCGTCTTTCCATGACACGGCGGACAACCTTGAAAGCCGCGCACTGCAAAGGATCGAAGTGAGGGCGTTCGGGATTCTGCTGGGGGAATTGCTGGAACGGATCGATCCGGGGTTGAGTGAAGAACAGCGACTGACGCTTGAGGATCTGCGGGAGCGTTGCTGTCAGCCGGATGTGCTGGCGCGGCCGGGGTTCAGCGAAATTTTGCAACTACTTGATAGTCAGTGACTGCTTCGCGAGCAGGCTCGCTCCCACAATGGTTCCGTGTTGGACACATAATTTGTGACCAGCATAGACCTACTGTGGGAGCGAGCCTGCTCGCGAAGGCGGTGTCACTGAAGCAACAAATTAACCCGCCAACCCGACAAACATGTCCTGCACGTCATCATGGTTATCCAGGCCTTCGAGGAAGGCCTCGACTTCAGCCATCTGCTCGTCGCTCAGGCCGCTGACCGGGTTCTTCGGCTGGTAGCCCAGCTTGGCCGACAATACGGTGAAACCTTGCTCCGGCAGGGCTTTCTGTACTGCATCGAGGTCAGCAGGATCGGTCAGGAACAAGGTCGCGCCCTCTTCACCGGCTTCGAAATCCTGGGCGCCGGCTTCGATGGCCGCCATTTCCGGGTCGGCATCGGGGGTGTCCGGGGAGGCTTCGATCATGCCGACATGGTTGAAATCCCAGGCCACCGAACCGGAAGCGCCCAACTGGCCCTTGCGGAACGCAACGCGGATTTCAGCAACGGTGCGGTTGATGTTGTCGGTTACGCATTCGACGATCAGCGGCACCTGATGTGGCGCAAAGCCTTCATAGGTCACGCGATGGTATTGCACGGTTTCGCCGAGCTGGCCGGAGCCTTTCTTGATCGCGCGCTCCAGGGTTTCGCGGGGCATCGAAGCTTTCTTGGCCTGTTCAACCACCAGTCGCAGGTGTGCGTTGGTGGCGACATCAGCGCCATTGCGCGCAGCAATGGTGATTTCCTTCACCAGTTTGCCGAAGATCTTGCCCTTGGCATTGGCTGCCGCTTCTTTGTGTTTAACCTTCCACTGTGCGCCCATTACTCACTCTCTTGTCTATGGCGCCGAGACATCTATTGGCCGACGCATGGTGCCAAGTTTATACGGCCTAAAGTTGGCAATCGACCAAAAAATCATGACGTGCCCACCGGTTCCCGGGATCGACATCTTCACCGACCGTTGTAGGGCGATTCTGAAACTTCGGTTTGCGATGACTATACAGCGCTGCGGTTTCGTACCCTCTGCACCCGTATTCCATGGCAGAAGCATTCGATGCACAACGACAAGGAAAGTCCCTTCACCCTGACCCTCCTCGACGACAACTTGAGTTTGCAGGTGGTGCAGTTCAGCGGTCTTGAGGCCCTTAACCAGCCCTATCGATTCGACATCGAAGTACTCGGCCTGGCACCGGCCCTGCCCCTCGAACGCTTGCTGCAACAACCGGCACTCCTGAATCCGGGCCAGGGTCCGGGTTTTCATGGCGTGCTGCACAGCGTCAGCCGTGAACATCAAGGGCCGCACCGGATCCGCTACAAACTGGTGCTGGTGCCAGCGTTGCAAGCGCTGGACAAGTACCGGTCCCGGCGGATCTTTAAACACCTCAGCGTGCCCATGATCCTGCGTCAGTTACTGGAGGAACATGACCTGCCCGACAGCAGTTATCGCTTTGAACTGGCGACCGGGCAGTATCCGTTGCGGCCGTTTTGCATACAGTACGAGGAAACCGACCTGGCCCTGCTGCAACGGCTGTGCGAGGAAGAAGGCATTCACTATCACTTTGAGCATCATTGCGACGCGCATGTGCTGGTTTTCGCCGAAGACAGCCTGAGTTTCCCACAGGAGCCGTTGCTGATGACGTTCAGCAGCGATACGCCTGAGGCAGGCAACCCACCGACCCTCAGCGAACTGTTCCAGCGTCATGACGCGTACTCCCCGTCCCCGCGACTGGACGCCAAAACCCGTGGCGCAGCGGGATGCGACGACAGCGCGGCCAATCACCCCTTTGCTCCGGCAATGCCACCTTTGCCCCGCCCCGCGATCGAACAGCGCCATCGCGATCAACTTGCCCGCCGGCATCTGGAACGCCTGCGTTGCCGACAGATGCAGATCCATGGCCAAAGCAATCACCCCGAACTACGTAGCGCCTGTATCGTCCAGGTGGCGGAACATCCGCTTTCAGGCTTCAACGATCAATGGCTGGTGACCCAGGCCCGGCATCAGGGGCAACAGAACTCGATTCTGGCGCCGGATACGCCCGACACGCCGCCGCGCTACCGCAATCAGTTCACCGCCATCCCCTGGGCGACGGTATTCCGCCCGGCGCTCGAACAGACCAGGCGGGGCATCCCCGGTTATCAGCCTGCCCGGGTATGCGGCCCTGCCGGGCAACCGGCGATGCTGGATGACCGAGGCCAAATACAAGTCAGTTTATGGCCCGCGTCTGACGCCGATTCCGAGGAACCCGGCGATCTGTGGGTACCGATAGCACTGGCATCGGCGGCCAACCGCATTGATCCATCCGTACTGCCATTGGCCGGCAGTGACGGGCTGGTCAGTTTCCTTGGCGGCGACGCCGACCGACCGGTGTTATGCACGTGCCTGGGGCCACACCCTACGCCTCGTCCCGTCCACTCCCCGGTACCCCCGGGCGAATCCCGTTTGCTGCTCGACTGGCTGATCAACCCCACGGCCCCTGAGCCCTGACCATCAGCCCTTATCAGCCTTGCCGGCCGCCGCCGCGAACTTCGCCAGGCGCACGTCCAGGTGCCGTGGCCGGCGCCCGTGATCCTCGGCGCGCTCCTTGCGGCGGATGGCGTTGCGGACCATCAACGAACCGAGGTAACGAATCGGCTCCGGCGGGAAAAAACCCAGCGGCCCGTTCACCAGTGGCGAACGGGTCCACGGGTTGTCGAGGCCCTGGACCATCGAAGCGAGAATCTGTCCGCCCATATGGCACGGCCCGACCCCGCTGCCGGAGTAGCCGAAACCGTAGAACACGTTGCCACTGGCGCTCATTTGCCCGAAGAACGGCAACCCCGTGACCGATCGATCCGACGGCCCGTTCCAGGTCGCCTCGACCTTGACGTCGGCAAAGGCCGGGAAGAAATCCGCCAGGCTGCTTTGCAACAGGCCGGCATAGGGCGACGGCTGATCGAACACCGGCAATATGCGCCCGCCATAGGCGAAAGTGTTACCGCCCTTGCCGAGCATGATCCGGCCGTCGGGCGTGTTGTGGTAGTAGTGCACGAAGATCCGCGAATCGAGCACCGTGACGCCGCTGGTCAAACCGATTTCATTGAGCAGGTCAGGCCGGGGCTCGGTGATCAGCATGTCGCTGGAAACGATCGCCACGCTGCGCTCGAACTGGGGGAATGCCCGGGCCATCCAGGCGTTCATCGCCAGCACCACCCGGTCCGCACGAA
Organism: Pseudomonas sp. G(2018); assembly: GCF_005502415.1. Classification (NCBI taxonomy): domain Bacteria; kingdom Pseudomonadati; phylum Pseudomonadota; class Gammaproteobacteria; order Pseudomonadales; family Pseudomonadaceae; genus Pseudomonas; species Pseudomonas sp. G(2018). The sequence goes on from NZ_SCOO01000020.1 coordinate 42,211, forward strand.
TGATGCCGTTCGCGGTTTGTATCCCCACCGGCTTACCTTCCTCGAGCCCGGTCATGGCGGTGTTCTCATGAATTTTCACCCCCAGTTGCAGGGCCACCCGACGCAAGCCGCGCACCAGTTTTCCCGGTTGTACGCTGGCGGCCGCCGGGGAAAACCAGCCTTCCAGGTGTTTGCTGGAACCGGCCATGCGCTGCACATCGGCCAACGGTCGTTGACTGAACGAATTGATGCCATTGCGTTCCAGCGCCGCAATCACGGCGTCGGTCGAGCCCACCTGGGCGCGGTTGGTCGCGGTATAGAGGGTGCCGTCGAGACGATAATCGGCATCCACCGCGTACCGCTCGCAGAAGGCACCGATAGCGTGGATGCTGCGTTCTGATTCCTTGACCAGTCGCACGGCTTCTTCGACGCCGAATAGCCGCTCTAGGGTGAAATATTTGGCCGACCACGACAACGCACAACCACCGTTGCGCCCGCTGGCACCGGCGCCGCAGATGTCCGCTTCGATCAGCCGCACCTCCAGTTCCGGGTTCTGCTCCTTGAGCATGATCGCGGTCCACAACCCGGTGTAGCCGCCACCGACAATGCACACGTCGGCGCGAACATCGCCTTGCAGTGGCGGACAGGTTTCGCACGTTTCAGCCTTCAGGGCCTGGTCCAGCCAAAAGGGTCTCATGGGATCGATCTCCGGTTCAGATGCCCACACCACAGCCCCGCACGCAGCAGGCCGCGAGGGGCTGGGTTCAGGGGCGGGGTTCAGGTGCGCAGGGGTTTTACGGTCATCGGCCGGTTAGGCACGAACGGATAGTTGGTTTTCAGGCCACCGGGGCGGCTGTTCCAGTGCGGGATCAGCACCAGCGCGGAGAACATCGCGCAGCCGGCAAAGACAATGAAGACGGTCATGGTGTCGAAGTAGCCCGGCAGCAACCCGCCGAGAATCGCCCCGACCGAACCGCAGCCGTTGACGAAACCCGCTGCCGTGGCGCCGGCCTTGGCGGTGCCGAAATCGATGGCGGCCGCGCCGCTGATCATCGAATCCGGTCCGTAGAGCGTCAGGCCCATGACAAAGAGCAGCGCCACCACCAGCAACACGCTGCCGGTATTCAGCGCCCCCATGAACAACGCCAGTGACACCGTCAGCGCCAACAGGCTGATCACGCAGGCCGGCATGCGGCGGGCGCCGAACAGTTTGTCCGAGGCCAGGCCGATCAGGATCGGCCCGAGCAATCCGGCCAGTTCGAACGCGGTGGGAATGATCGCCGCGCCCACCTTGCCCACCTGTGGCATCTGCTCGAAAACGATCACCGGGCCCCAGAGCAGAATCGCGTAGCGCGCCGGTTTCAACATGAAGTACGCCAGGCCCAGTACCAGCACGGTGCGGTTGCGCAGAATTTCCTTCAGCGGCTCCAGGACGCTGATTTTGCTTTGGGTGTGCGCTTGTTCAGCGGTCAACTCGGGTTCCGGCTCCACGGCCGGCAAGCCCACGTCTTCGGGTTTGTTACGTTGAAAAATGAAGAACAGCACCGCGACAAACCCGACCACCGCCGCACTGGAAATGAACGCCGCGTGCCACGAACCGATCAGCGTGTACGCCCACCATCCGGCAAACGGCGAGGCCACCAGACCGCCAAAGGCGTAGCAGGAACTCCACAAACCCAGCACCTGCCCGCGCTGCTGGTCGGGAAAGAAACTGCCAAGGTTCTTGCACAGCCCCGACCATCCCGTGGATTGCGCCAGTCCCTGGATCAGCATGCAGGTGGCGAAGATCGGCAACGTGGCGAAACTGCCCATCACCAGCGCGGCGGCCGCAGAAATCAGCAACCCGCCAAGCACCACCACACGCGGGCCGAAACGGTCGGCCAGAATGCCCCAGGTGAACTGGCCAATGGCGTAAGCGGTGAGGTAAATGGCATCGAGGTTGGCCATGGCCATTTTGTCGAGGGTAAATGTCGGGTCTTCGCCGATCCCGAGTTTGGCCACGGAAAACGCTTTGCGGGTGAAGTAAAAAGCGGCGTAGGCGAGCCAGGTGATCGCGAAGATCTGCACGCGCCAACGCTTGATGGTGCCGATGTGCTTGTTCATTGTGGTTCTGACCTCAGGGTGTGAGTGTGCCGGCAGAATTGGAAGAAAACGCCTGTGTTTTTATTGTTGAGCACTGCGAAATCCCCTTGTCCCTCTGGGCGATTCCGGTCAGATGAGTCCTGCTGTTGCACGCACAGGCTCATGGCCATCGCGACTGTTCGACTGACCAGTCACCGCGGCTGAAGTGGATAAAAACAATTACTGATTAATAAGTGAAATCGATTTATCGTATTTCAAAAATAAGCCTAGCTTGTTACTGGAGGTTCGATGTCGGTTTCCCACGCCCAGCTCAAAGCCTTCCACGCCGTGGCCATCTACGGAAGCTTCACCAAAGCCGCTGAACGGCTGTTTCTCACGCAACCGGCGATTTCCGATCAGGTACGCAAACTCGAAGAGCGCTACGGCGTGTTGTTGTTCCACCGCAACAAACGCTCGGTACGCCTGACCGACCTGGGTGAGCGCTTGCTGGGCGTCACCCAGAAACTGTTCGTGATCGAGGCCGAGGCCCAGGAGCTGTTGCAGGACTCCCAGGCCTTGCAGACCGGCAGCCTGATTCTGGCGGTGGATGCGCCGGTGCATGTGCTACCGCAGATCGCCCGGTTCTGTGAACGCTACCCCGGCATCAGCGTGAAGATCGAAACCGGCAACACCGATGAGTCGTTGTTCCGGCTGTTCAACTACCAGGCTGACCTCGCGCTGCTGGGCCGGGAAGTCAGCGACGAACGCCTGATTTCCCTGCCGCTGCGCAACGATCCGATGGTGGCGTTCGTCTCACGCAACCACCCCTGGGCCGACCGCGAATCCATCTGCCTGGCGGACCTCGACGACACGCCGCTGGTATTGCGGGAAATCGGCTCGGTGACCCGCCAGACCCTGGAAGAAGAAATGGCCGGCGCCGGGTTTCGTATCCGCCCGGCGATTCAGGTTGAAGGTCGCGAAGCCGCGCGTGAGGCGGTGGTTGTGGGGATTGGCGTGGGGGTGGTCTCGGCTGCCGAATTCGGTGCCGACTCCAGGGTGTGCGCGTTACCGATCACCGATTGCAAACGGCGGCTGACCGAGACGCTGGTGTGCTTGCGCGAGCAGAGTTCGCGGCGGATCGTGGCGACGTTTCTGGAGATGGTGCGCGAGAGTCTTGCGTAAGCAGGCCCGCGAAGGCCGCGCCTCGGTCTACCTGACCGGCGCCAACCCGAAAAACGCCTGTATCAGCCGCAAATCCCGCCGCCGCTCCATGCACCCCATCATGTGCCGGTTCACCAGCCCCTCGCCAATGAGCGGCACCGCCGCCACTCGCGGATCGTGGCTGACTTCCACCGACGACACCACGCCCACCCCCAACTCCGCCGCCACCGCCTCGGTCACCGCTTCGCGACTGTCCAGCTCCAGCAACACCCGCGGATTCACGTTGGCCCGGGCACAGGCCTCATCGAAGGTGCGCCGGGTGATCGAGGTCGGCTCACGCAACACCATGATCACCTGGTCCAGCTCCTTGAGCGGTACACCCTTGGTCCTGTGCGCCCACGGATGCCCGTCAGGCACCAGCGCGCAAATGCGTGATTCGCTCAGGGCTTGCAGGTGCAGGCCCTTGCGCGGTTCGACTTCAGTCAGCACCGCCACATCGGCATGCTCGGACAACAGCGCCGCCAGGGTTTCCTGGGCATTGCCCAGACGCAGGTTCACGGTGATCCCCGGATAACGCGCACGCAGGCTCGCCAGCATCGGCATGACCATGTGCGGACCGTCCGCCGCCACTTCCAGGCGCCCGGTGAGCAACTGCCGGTTGGCTTCCAGCATCACCTGCGCTTCTTCGGCCAGGCCGAACATCGCACGGGTGATCGCTGCCAGTTTGGTGCCCTCTTCCGTCAACTCCACCCGTCGCGCGGTGCGGCGTAACAAGGTGATTTGGTAATGCTCCTCCAGCGCCTTGATATGCCCGGTGACCGCCGGCTGGCTGATGAACAGCCGGGCGGCCGCCCTGGTGAAGCTTCCCTCGCGGGCCACGGCATCGAAGGCGCGGAGCTGAAACAGGTTCATGGATAACCCTCACTGATGGCTGGCATAACAACAAACAATTTGATTGATAACTCGGCAAACTGCAATTTAAGCCCCGTAGCTTCAGCCCATCGATTGCGAGGACACGAGAATGAGTACTGCCGCACCCATCCTGCTCACCCCCGGCCCGTTGACCACGTCGCTCCGCACCCGTCAGGCGATGATGGTTGACTGGGGTTCATGGGATGACCGCTTCAATCAACTGACCGCCAGCCTTTGCGAACAACTGCTGGCGATCATCAACGGTGCCGCCAGCCACCATTGCGTGCCCCTGCAAGGCAGCGGCACCTTCGCGGTGGAAGCAGCCATCGGCACCCTCGTGCCTCGCGATGGCAAAGTCCTGGTGCTGATCAACGGTGCCTACGGCAAACGCCTGGCGAAAATCTGCGAAGTACTCGGCCGCTCGTTCAGCACCTTCGAAACCGCCGAAGACGAACCGACCACCGCCGCCGACGTCGACCGCCTGCTGCGGGCCGATGCCGGCATCACCCACGTTGCGTTGATCCACTGCGAAACCAGCACCGGCATCCTCAACCCGCTGCCGGAAATCGCCCAGGTCGTCGAACAACACGGCAAACGCCTGATCATCGACGCTATGAGTTCCTTCGGCGCGCTGCCGGTGGACGCGCAACAGGTACCGTTCGACGCGCTGATCGCCGCTTCCGGCAAATGCCTGGAAGGCGTGCCGGGAATGGGTTTTGTCTTCGCTCGCAAGGTAGCCCTGGCCAATGCCGCCGGAAACTCGCACTCCCTGGCGATGGACCTGTTCGACCAACACGCCTACATGATGAAAACCGGGCAGTGGCGCTTTACCCCGCCGACCCACGTGGTCGCGGCACTGCACGAAGCCCTGCTGCAATACAACGAAGAAGGCGGCCTGCCAGCACGGCATGCGCGGTACGCCGCCAACTGCCAGGCACTGATGGAAGAGATGGCCAGGCTGGGGCTGCGCAGCTTCCTTCCGGCCGCGATCCAGGCACCGATCATCGCCACCTTCCACGCCCCGAAAGACCCGCGCTACCAGTTCAAGGAATTCTACGAACGGGTCAAGGCCAAGGGTTACATCCTCTACCCCGGCAAACTGACCCAGGTCGAAACCTTCCGTGTCGGCTGTATCGGCCATGTCCAACCGGCCGAAATGCGTGAAGCCGTGGCGGCCATCGGCGAAGTGTTGCGCGAGATGGAAGTACTCGAAATCTGATCTACCTCGATCCCACAGGTCAACCGAACTCTCGAATAGCTTGTTCTAACAGGAATTTGATCACCATGAACTACACCAACCCAACCAAACTCCAGGCCGCCATCCTCGACTGGGCCGGCACCGTGGTCGATTTCGGTTCTTTTGCACCGACGCAGATTTTTGTCGAAGCCTTCGCCGAATTCGACGTCCAGGTTTCCATCGACGAAGCCCGTGGCCCGATGGGCATGGGCAAGTGGGACCACATCCGCACCCTGTGCGATCAACCTGAAGTCGCCGAGCGATATCGCAAAGTGTTCGGCCGCACGCCGACCGACGATGACGTCACCGCCATCTACCAGCGCTTCATGCCACTGCAGATCGAGAAAATCGCCGAGCATTCCGCACTGATTCCCGGCGCCCTGGACACCATTGCCAACCTGCGCCGGCAAGGGATCAAGATCGGTTCCTGCTCCGGCTACCCGAAGCAGGTCATGGACAAGGTGGTCGAACTGGCCGCCACCAACGGTTACATCGCCGACCACGTGGTCGCCACCGACGAAGTGCCCAATGGCCGCCCATGGCCGGCCCAGGCCCTGGCCAACGTGATCGCCCTGGGCATCGACGATGTCGCCGCTTGCGTGAAGATCGACGACACCGTACCGGGCATTCTCGAAGGTCGCCGCGCGGGTATGTGGACCGTGGCGCTGATCTGCTCGGGCAACGCGCTGGGCCTGGACTACGAGGGCTATCGTGCGCTGGGCAGCGACAAGCTGGACAGCGAGCGCAAACGCATCCACAAGATGTTCGAAGGTTCACGGCCGCACTACATGATTGACACCATCACTGACCTGCCGGAAGTGATCGCCGACATCAACAAACGCCTGGCCAACGGCGAGATGCCACAGGCCAACTGATTCACCACCCTACCTGTGGGAGCGAGCCTGCTCGCGAAGTGACCGTGTCAGTCAACATCAAGACGTCTGACACACCGCTTTCGCGAGCAGGCTCGCTCCCACAAATACTGTCCGCTTTTTCTGTCAATTCCCTGAACCAGAGCACCCAGCGACCAATAGTCTCAGGCAAATACGTTGAAACAGGATTACAGTTAAGGCACATCGTCGACCAAGAACGGTGGTTTGACCTGACCTGTGAGGAACGCCGGATGCCGTGGAAGAATTCCGCTTCACGCTACAGCACCGTATCGATCGCGCTGCATTGGTTGATGCTGGTCCTGCTGGCGCTGGTTTACGCCTGTATCGAACTTCGCGGCCTCTTTCCCAAGGGCAGTGGCGGGCGAACGCTGATCGTCGAATCACACTTCATGCTCGGCCTGACCGTGTTCGTCCTGGTCTGGGTACGGTTGTTCGCCCGCAGCCTCGGCCCGGCGCCGCAAATCTTCCCGGCTTCGCCGCCTTGGCAGACAGCGTTGGCCAGACTGATGCACTGGGCGCTGTACATTTTCATGATTGCCATGCCGATGCTTGGCTGGCTGGTCACCAGTGCCAAAGGCAATCAAGTGATGTTCTATGGCCTCGACCTGCCGATGCTGGTGGCCGAGAACAAGGAATGGGCCAAGGAGCTCCAGGGCTGGCATGTACTCGGTGGCACCATCGGTTACTGGCTGATCGGCCTGCATGCCGTGGCCGGGCTATATCACCACTATGTGGTGGGTGATAACACGTTGATGCGGATGATGCCCAAGCGGGTGAGCCGCGATACCTGAAACCACCGCTCCCACATTGGGTATGCGCTGTGCTTCAGGTTTGTGGGCAGAACCCCCGTCGCCCCTGCAAGCCGCCGGTATGGATAAACACCAGCCGCGTGCCACGGGCAAACGTCCCCGCCTCGACTTGCTCTCTGAGCGCCAGCAGCGCTTTTGCGGTGTACAGCGGTTCCAGGGGAACGCCAGTGACTTGTTCGGTTTGCTCGATGAATTCGAGTAACAGCCGATCGACTTTGGCAAAGCCGCCACGACTCGCGTCGAACAGTTGATAATCCGGCGCCGTTACGCCCGCCTCTTCCACGATGTTCTCGACCCGCTCAGCAACGCCATGATCATCGGGCACAGCCAGCGCACCGTAAACCCTGTGTTCGCCCGCTTCGGCCAATACAAGGCCAGCGAGCGTCGTGCCAGTTCCGCAGGCCAGCCACCAACCGTCATAGTCGCTCCACTCCAGACTGTTCAGTTGCTCGCGGACCATGGTCATGAGCTGCATGCAGCCCTTTGCGCCCTGCCAACCGCCACCACCTTCCGGGACCGCAAACAGGCCGGGATACTGTGCCTGCCAAGGTTCCCAGAAACCCGCTTGGTGCCGCGCGCGATAGCCGCCATAACCCAGCCAATGCAGCCGCATGCCGAACGCCTGCAAATCCTTTACCGTGGGTGTTTCCTGAGGATGCCCGCGCAACAGGCCGACCGTGGAAAAACCAAACCGCTTGCCGGCAGCCGCCAGCGCATGAAGGTGATTGGAGTGAGCCCCGCCCAGGCTGATGATGCCTTCGGCACCGCACCGGTCGGCGGCCTTGAGATGTTCGATGAGCTTGAACCACTTGTTGCCGCTGATCAGTGGGTCGATCAGGTCCAGGCGCAGGATGGCGACTTCGATGCCGGCGGTTTTAAGCCAGTCGAGATGGAGGTGTTCGAGAGGGGCTTTGGGTAGCCAATCACAGGGAGGGAAAAACATCGATGCCAGCTCTGGGTAAAGAGCCGGCATCTTAGCAGCAGACAGGACGCCATCGCGGGCAAGCCCGCGATAGCCTTTGGCACGCTTGGCCTGCGAATTACAACTCAGCCGCCAATCGCGACCCCTGATTGATCGCCCGCTTGGCATCCAGCTCCGCCGCGACGTCCGCGCCGCCGATCAGATGCACGTTCTGCCCCGCGGCCACCAAGCCGTCCTGCAACTCCCGCAGCGGGTCCTGCCCGGCGCAGATCACGATGTTGTCCACCGGCAGCACTTGCGGTTCACCGGTTTCACCAATGCGGATGTGCAGGCCGTCATCGTCGATCTTCAGGTATTCGACACTGTTGAGCATCTGCACCTGCTTGTTCTTTAGACCGGTGCGGTGAATCCAGCCGGTGGTCTTGCCCAGGCCGTCACCGACCTTGGATTTCTTGCGTTGCAGCAGGAACACTTCGCGGGCCGGTGCATGGGGTGCAGCCTTGATCCCGGCGACACCACCACGCGCTTCAAGATGCGTATCGATCCCCCACTCTTTCCAGAACTCATCGCGGTTCAGGCTGGTGGCCTGGCCTTGGTGAACCAGGAATTCCGAAACGTCGAAACCAATACCACCGGCGCCGATCACCGCGACACGCTTGCCCACCGGTTTGCGCTCAAGCAGCACGTCCAGGTAGCTCAGCACCTTGGCATTCTCCACGCCGGGAATCGCCGGTAGCCGCGGTGCAATGCCAGTGGCGAGGATGATCTCGTCGTAACCGCCCTCGACCAGCTTCGCCACATCCACGCGGGTGTTCAGGCACACCTCAACGTTGGTGGTTTGCAGTTTGCGGCCGAAATATCGCAGGGTTTCATAGAACTCTTCCTTGCCCGGCACCCGTTTGGCGACGTTGAACTGACCGCCGATTTCGCTGGCAGAATCAAACAGCGTCACCTGATGACCACGCTCGGCAGCCACGGTCGCGGCGGACAATCCGGCAGGGCCCGCACCGACCACGGCGATTTTCTTGAGCTGTTGTACCGGCAGGTAGTTGAGTTCGGTTTCGTGGCAAGCACGCGGATTGACCAGGCAGCTGGTTAACTTGCCGCCAAATGTGTGGTCCAGGCACGCCTGGTTGCAACCGATGCAGGTGTTGATTTCATCAGCGCGACCTTCAGCCGCCTTGTTGACGAAATCCGGGTCGGCGAGGAACGGCCGAGCCATGGAGACCATGTCGGCATCGCCTTCGGCGAGGATCTGCTCGGCGACTTCCGGGGTGTTGATACGGTTGGTGGTGATCAACGGAATGCCCACCGAACCGCGCAGCTTGGCCGTGACCTTGCTGAATGCCGCACGCGGCACCTTGGTAGCGATGGTTGGAATCCGCGCTTCGTGCCAACCGATACCGGTGTTGATGATCGTCGCGCCGGCCTGCTCGATCGCCTTGGCCAACTGCACGATTTCTTCCCAGGTGCTGCCGCCTTCCACCAGGTCGAGCATCGACAGGCGGAAAATAATGATGAAGTTCGGGCCGACCGCTTCACGGACCCGGCGCACGATTTCCACCGGCAGGCGCATACGATTTTCGTAGCTGCCGCCCCAGCGGTCAGTGCGGTGGTTGGTGTGGGCGGCAAGGAACTGGTTGATGAAGTAACCTTCCGAACCCATGATTTCGACGCCGTCGTACTCGGCCTGTTGCGCCAGGGTCGAGCAGGTGACGAAATCGCGGATCTGCTTCTCGATGCCTTCCTCGTCCAGCTCTTTAGGCTTGAACGGGTTGATCGGCGCCTGAATCGCGCTTGGCGCGACCTGCTTCGGGCTATAGGCATAACGGCCGGCATGGAGGATCTGCATGCAAATCTTGCCGCCCGCCTCGTGCACCGCGCGAGTCACGATCTGATGTTTGAGCGCTTCTTCTTCGGTCGTCAGCTTTGCCGCACCCGAGTACACGCCACCCTCGTCGTTCGGACCGATACCGCCTGTGACCATCAGGCCGACACCGCCGCGGGCACGCTCGGCGAAGTAGGCCGCCATGCGCTCGAAGCCACCGGGCTTTTCTTCAAGACCGGTGTGCATCGAGCCCATCAGGGTGCGGTTGCGCAACGTCGTAAAACCCAGGTCCAGTGGGGCCAACAGGTGCGGGTAATGAGCGGCGGTCATCGGTAACTCCACATCGAACGATCACGGGAATAATGTGGGCGCTCTTCGGCGCCCCTCTGTCATGTGTTACAGACTATGAGCAGTCCAGTGGCCGCTCAATGACCGTAACTGACAACTTAATGATCCAAATGCGCAGTAGCCCTTGGCAGCATCTCCATTCGACGCGTGTTGCGAGAAGCGCCCTGCGTGAGTTTTCACTACGATTGGAATTCTTTTCATTAAGAATGGAACCAGCCAACCATAGCCAGCTGTGTCGCGAAAACTTTAAACGCCACATTGGCGCCGTTTGTGAAAGGTTTTATGTCGTGAAGTCGGGCCATTGTTAGAAGAATTTCCGCGGTGCGGTGCTGAACAGCTGCACTCCGAAGCGCACACCACCAGCTTGGCGACACTCTTACCCCCGCAATCAGTTTCGCTCAAGCATCAAGCGGTATTGGCGAAGCTGCCGGCCCCGGCACTGCGCACAAAGCATTCGATACACCTGAAGGTTTCCATAGATGTCACTATAAACTTTTGGTTTACACCACCTATTGCAATTACTACCACCCTACCCTTCAGTGGTCATTAGAAACTAAAATGGAGTCATTAGATTTTAAAGCGGACGAGCAAGTCTTGTTTCATTTGACCACTATATCCAGTACTTAAGAGCATCGCGCACGGCACACGCATTCATCGCCTTAGATGGCAATGTCTGGCATCGAGTTCGTTATTCACTGAGCACAAAGTGTGACTGCCAAAGCACAACATCTCAGGCTAAATGAGCACTGTTCTGGCACAGACAGTATCTGACAGCTCCATGATCGATGTGGTGACCACTTGGCATTCCAACAACAATTTGACGTGGAGCCGTAACGTTTGGAATTAAGACAACTGCGCTATTTGGTAAAAATAGTCGAACAAGGCAGTCTGGGGCGCGCAGCACTCGAGCTGGACGTCGGCGTATCAGCCCTGAGCCAACAGATCGCGAAACTTGAAAGCGAGCTTTCAACCCGATTGCTCAATCGCACCACGACTGGCGTTACACCCACCAGCGCCGGCATGGCGTTCCTGCATCACGCCCAGTTGTGCTTGCGTCAGGCCGACAATGCAATCATGGCCGCCCACCGAGGCCGGATGAGTGGGTATGTCACCGTCGGCTTACCACCCACTACTGCAACTGTTCTTGCCCTGCCTTTGATCAACGCTATGCGAGAACGCTATCCAGATATTCAGTTGCACCTGGTCGAGATGCTGTCCGGGCACCTGGCCGCGCAGCTCAATGCTCGCCAGATCGACCTAGCCGTTTTGTTTCAACTTGAAGGTGGCAAGCGCTGGAGCGTGACACCGCTGCTCGACGAAAAGTTGTTTGTCATCAGCTCACCGCTCATGCCCCATGCGCCACAAGGCACAAGCGTGCAGCTGGCGGATCTGGGTCAGTTGCCACTGGTGATGCCGAGTGCTCAACACGGTTTGCGCTCCACGTTGATGGCTGCGTTTGAACGTTCGGGATTGGCGCCCAACATCATCATGGAAGTGGATGGTCTAGCCGTGTTGATGAATGCTGTACGCGCAGGTCATGCCGCCACCATCCAACCCGGGGCGGCGGCGGCGCTCAAAGGTGAGTCAGGACTTTCGGTGGTGGAAATTTCCGATGCTCACGCAGGACGACGAAATTTGTTAGCGACACTGCCTGATGACGAGCTGTCTCCCGCGGCACTGGCGGCGCGGCTGGTTATCACCGATGTCGCTCGACAGTTGGTCGTTGATCAACAATGGCCGGGGGCGTCGTGGATCGAGGACGTCGCTTCATGATCCCGGCGAACCCTCTTCTCCGCTTCCAGTACTGGCGTGATCCGCAGCAAAGCCTTTACTAAAACTAAACGCCCCGACTTGTTTTGCGCCTTTCGGCACCACGCTGACGCCCCTACCTTCTCCCCACTCGCGAGGAGCACTTCGTTCATGCCTCCTTGCGATTGAGGAGTGATGATGATCGACGTATTAGTAATTGGCGGCGGCAATGCCGCCTTGTGCGCAGCGCTGATGGCTCGTGAGGCCGGCGCTAGCGTCATGTTGCTGGAGGGCGCACCAAAGATCTGGCGCGGTGGCAACTCGCAACACACCCGAAACCTTCGCTGCATGCACGACGCACCCCAGGATGTATTGATCGATGCCTATCCCGAAGAAGAGTACTGGCAGGATCTGCTGAAGGTCACCGGTGGGATAACCAACGAAAAACTTGCGCGTATGGTCATCCGCGCGTCGTCGAACTGCCGTGGCTGGATGCGCTCCCATGGTGTGCATTTTCAACCATCGTTGTCCGGTGCTCTCCATGTTGCGCGCACCAATGCTTTTTTCATGGGGGGCGGCAAAGCATTGGTCAATGCGTACTTCCGCAGCGCCGAACGATTGGGCGTCAAGATTCGCTACGAAGCTCAAGTAACTGATATCGAATTAAAGGATGGAACATTCGTTGCTGCCCACATCGGTGAACGTGAGGTCAATGGTCAGCGTTTGCCCGCCGAGCGGATCCAGGCTAGGACCTGCGTTCTGGCGGCTGGCGGATTCGAGTCCAATCGCGAGTGGCTTCGTGAGGCCTGGGGTCAAAACGAACGCGGAGAATGGCCGTCAGACAACTTTCTAATTCGCGGGACGCGCTTCAATACGGGCGTGCTGCTTCGGCGGATGCAGGACCTGGGCGCCGACTTTATCGGCGACCCGACCCAGGCCCACATGGTTGCCATCGACGCCCGCGCGCCCCTGTACGACGGCGGCATCTGCACCCGTATCGACTGCGTATCGCTGGGTGTGGTCGTTAACCGTTACGGTGAGCGTTTCTATGACGAAGGCGAGGACTTCTGGCCCAAGCGCTATGCGATCTGGGGCCGCCTGGTAGCGGGTCAGCCCGAACAACAGGCCTACTCGATCATCGATCAACAAGCCCTTGGTCGTTTCATGCCGCCAGTGTTCTCAGGGACTAAAGCAAATTCCCTGCAAGACCTGGCCCGCCAGTTGAAGCTGCCCGTTGCGCAATTCGTCAAAACCATCGAGCAGTACAACGCGGCCTGCCGTGTCGGCACGTTCGACCACACCGCGCTGGACGATTGCCACACTGAAGGTTTGACCCCCGCCAAAACCCATTGGGCCCGTCCACTGGTGACCCCCCCGTTCTGCGCCTACCCGCTCAAGCCAGGTGTGACCTTCACCTATCTGGGTCTGGCGACCGACGAAACCGCCGCCGTTCACTTCAACGGCGAGGCCAGCCCCAACCTGTTTGTCGCAGGAGAAATGATGGCCGGCAACGTACTGGGCAAGGGCTATACCGCCGGCATCGGCATGGCCATAGGTACCGCATTCGGTCGCATTGCCGGCGTGCACGCCGCAGCGGCGGCCGGCTTCATGACCCCTTCCTTCACGGAGCCTCAGCATGCAGCTGTTTGACCCCAAGGCACCGGGCAATTTGATTCCCGTCCTCAACCTTGATGAAAGCGAAGTCCAGCGACAAATGACCGTGTGCAACGCCTGCCGCTATTGCGAGGGCTTCTGTGCGGTTTTCCCGGCCATGACCCGCTGCCTGGAATTTTCCCAGGTTGACATCCATTTCCTGGCGAACCTTTGCCATAACTGCGGCGCGTGCCTGCATGCCTGTCAGTACGCAGCCCCTCACGAATTCGAAATCAATGTGCCCAAGGCCATGGCCAAAGTCCGCCTGGGCACTTACGCCGAGTACGCCTTTCCACAGGTAATGGGCAAGTTGTACCAGCGCAACGGGCTGACGCTCGCGCTGGCATCAGGTGCGGGGTTGGCGCTGTTCCTGTGCCTCACGTTAATGGTGATGGGCAACCTGTTTACCGCAATGCCCGGGGGCAATTTCTACGGGATATTCCCGCACAACACGCTAGCCCTGATGTTCGGTGCGGTCTTCGGTTTCGCGGTACTTGCGTTGACGATTGGCGTGCGGCGCTTCTGGCGTAACATTTCACCGGCGGATGCTCCCGCGCAGGAAAAAACCGCCGCTGCACTGGAGGCCACGGCCAACGTTGCCCGGCTCAAGTACCTGGACGGAGGCCATGGTGAGGGCTGCAACAACGCCGATGATCAATTCACCTTATGGCGGCGGCGCTTCCACCACTTCACCTTCTACGGCTTCATGCTGTGCTTCGCCGCCACGGGTGTCGCCACGCTCTACCATTTCCTTTTGGACTGGTCGGCACCCTATCCCGTCCTGAGCTTGCCGGTACTGCTGGGTATTGCAGGTGGACTCGGGCTTCTGGTCGGCCCCGCGGGTCTCTTGTGGTTGAACCTGCGACGCAACCCCGAACATGGCGACGAAAATCAGAAACCCATGGATCGTGGCTTTATAGCACTGCTGTTTCTAATCAGCGCCAGCGGCCTGGCACTCCTGGCGTTTCGCGAAACCACTGCCCTCGGTCTGTTACTGGCGATCCATCTCGGCCTGGTCATGGCGTTCTTCTTGACCATGCCCTACAGCAAGTTCGCCCATGGCATCTTCCGCAGCGCCGCGCTGCTCAAATATTCCATCGAAAAACGTCAACCCAACCCGATCAATGCTGGAAGCGACTGATCGTTAAGCCACTCATTCCAAAAACAATATTGATCACCACGGTAGCCATGATGAAAACAACAACACTAGACAGCCGATCCAAGGGGTCGAAACTGGGCGCCATTCTGCGGGTCACTAGCGGCAATTTTCTCGAACAGTTCGACTTCTTTCTGTTTGGGTTCTACGCGACCTACATCTCACAAACCTTCTTTCCTGCCACCAGTGAGTTCGCTTCGCTGATGATGACCTTCGCCGTATTCGGCTCGGGATTTCTGATGCGTCCACTGGGCGCTATCGTTCTGGGCGCGTACATCGACAAGGTAGGACGGCGCAAGGGATTGATCATGACGCTGTCGATCATGGCCGCGGGCACGGTATTGATTGCATTGGTGCCAGGCTATGCCAGCATTGGTGTGGCAGCGCCAGTACTGGTGATGCTCGGCAGACTGCTGCAAGGCTTCTCCGCAGGCGCGGAAATGGGCGGTGTCTCGGTGTATCTGGCTGAGATCGCCACACCCGGCCGCCGCGGTTTCTACACCAGTTGGCAGTCGGCCAGCCAACAAGTGGCGATCATTCTGGCGGCACCGTTGGGCTATACGATCAACGCATCCATGGAGGCAGCCGAAGTTGCAGCCTGGGGTTGGCGCATCCCGTTCTTTATTGGCTGCGTGATCATCCCGTTCATCTTCATCATTCGTCGGTCGCTTCAGGAAACCGATGCGTTCAAAGCGCGCAGCCATCATCCCAGTGCCAATGAAGTGTTTCGCTCGATGCGCGACAACTGGCGAACGGTATTGGCTGGTGGACTATTAGCTTCGATGACTACAACCACGTTCTATCTGATAACGGTCTACACACCGACCTTCGGCCGGTCCGTATTGAACCTGAGCACCACCGACAGCCTGGTGGTCACGCTCTTCGTCGGCCTGAGCAACTTCATTTGGCTGCCCATCGGCGGCACACTATCGGACCGCATCGGCCGTCGCCCCTTGTTGCTGGCAATATCCTTGTTGTGCATCTTCACTGCTGATCCCGCCATGCATTGGCTGGCCGCAGCGGCCAGTTTCGAACGGCTGCTCAGCGTGCTGCTGTACTTCTCTTTTTTTTTGGCATTTACAACGGCGCGATGGTGGCGGCATTGACCGAGGTGATGCCCCAAAACGTAAGGGTCGTAGGGTTTTCCCTGGCATTCAGTTTGGCGACGGCTGTGTTTGGCGGCTTCACACCGGCAGTATCTACCATCCTGGTGCAGGCAACCGGCGACAAGGCGTCGCCTGCCTATTGGCTGATGTTTGCGGCTTTGTGCGGGTTCACAGCGACGACGATTTTGTATCGCAGGCAAAAAGTAATGCCTGTCAACGCTTGATGAAAGAGAGGTCTCGGTGGAATTCAGAGCCTTGCGCTGAATAAATATCGCCCCCTCGCCTGCATTGACTCATTCTTCGTATCAATGCAGGCCGACCACGTACTTATCCTGTCTATCGCCCTGCTCCACCATCGAACTGACAAGCGCCGTACAGGTCGCCTTCATATCTTGAATTGTCCTAGCAAACCTTGTAGACGCCTGCCGATCAAATACAACTCATCGACTGTCTTGACCCCGAGTTCAGTCTGGCCGGCTACGCTATCAATTGCCCGCGCGATCTGATGCACCCCGCGGTTGATCTCTTCGGCCACCGAGGTCTGCTCCTCTGCAGCGCTCGCAATCTGCGCGTTCATCGCATTGATAGTAGCGATCAGTTCGACCGTGTTGCCCAGAAACTCACCCGCCTGATCGGCCTGAGCGTTAGCGCCTTGAGCGGCTTGCGTGGATTGGTGCATGGCGCTTACTACGCCACCCGTGGTGTTCTTGAGACGCTCGACCATCGCCTGGATTTCTTCGGTACTGCGCTGGGTACGACTGGCCAAGGCTCGTACTTCATCGGCCACCACCGCAAACCCGCGCCCGGCAGCACCGGCACGGGCCGCTTCAATGGCCGCATTGAGAGCTAGAAGATTGGTCTGCTCAGCAATCGAGCGAATCACATCCAGCACGGTGACGATAGAAGTTACATCGTTCTGAAGACCCTTCATGGAGACACCACTCTCACCGAGTTCGACGGTCAGTGCCTGTATTCGAGTCATGCTGCCATTGACTATCTGCCTCGCGTGTCGAGACTGTCTGTCGGTCTCGACAGCCGCGTCTGCGGCATTTTGCGCGCTGACCGCCACTTCTTGCGCCGCCGATGACATCTCGTTTATGGCCGCGGCCACCTGGTCGGTTTCCTGGCGCTGCCTATCCATAGCGCGGTCAATGTGTCTGCTCTGCTCGGCTACATGAGTGACGGATCCATTCAACTGCTCGCTCATGGCAACGATCTGACTGACGAGGCTGTGAATCTTTTCGATAAACGCGTTGAAAGAACCGGCAAGTTGTCCCAGTTCATCTCGACTTACCAGCGGCAGACGCTGCGTCAAATCACCTTCACCCGCGGCGATTTCGTCAAGATGGGTCCGGATCAAGGTTAAGGGACGCAAGCTGCGCCTGACCAGCAGTAGAGTCAGTGCTCCGATAACGCCAACCAGCGTGATAGCGATAATGCCAATACTGAACATCAAGTTACGTACCCGCGAATCTACATTGGCCCGCACCTTGGCGACCTGAACCTCAATACTGTCCAGATTGATCGCGGTAACCACAACCATGTCCCACTTGGGCAAATAAAAACTGTATGCGAGTTTCGGCACGACTTTATCGGTGTTGACTACCCCACCGGTATAGTTGACGAAATGAGTGTCATTTTTTGCCGCAGCGACCATTTCACGGTTCAAGTATTTCCCGTTGTTGTCTTTGCGATCACTCATGTTGATGCCAACGCCTTCGCTGCTGTCACCGCGGAAAAGACGTACAACCTGACTGTCATAACCGATGAAATAACCGTCATCACCATACTTCACTTTCGACAAGCGACTGATCGCCAAGGCTCGGCTGGACGGATCCCCAGGAGCAGCCCGATCATAAAGTTCGGCTATGGAAGTGCGAGCAATGTTCGCGTAATCCTTGAGTCGGGTACGGCTTGCCTCAAGCAGTCGCTCGCGGGTCTGAGCGACTTCTTGCTCGGCTTGGGACTGCAAGGTGCCGCGGGCGCTGAAACTTAAAACCAGGGCAAACAACATCACCGGAAATAAGGTCAGCAACAGTATTTTGGTTTTGAACGACATCATTGAAATCCTTCACCCAATCCTATGAAACCGCCGCTGAAATGGCGGCCTGCGAATAGCTCGAGGCCGCGATCAGGGGATCACCAGAGAGCGATGTCGTAGGTAAAGTAGATCCGGTTGCTATCTCGTCCACGGGAGTAATCCGAACGGTAAACGTAGTTACGCAACCGCACACCCAGACCTTTGAAGGCGCCTTGTTGCACGACGTAAGCCAGCTCGGCGTCACGCTCCCACTCCTTGACCGTGGTGTCGGACTTACCGTCGTTACCGCTCAGATAACGGGTGGAGAACGTCAGGCCCGGTACACCGACGGCAGCAAAGTTATAGCCGTAATTGAGCATCCAGGTTTTTTCATCTTCCTCGACGAACTTGCCTATCCCGGCGTTGCTGAACGAGTAAACCGTTGCGCCACTGATAAAAGGCAATCCGGCATCGCCACTGAGGGTCTGGTATCCACCACCGAAGGTATGGCCGGAGATGGCGTAGAACAGCTGTCCGCTCAGCATGTTGTTGTCGATTTTGCCACCGAAGGCTGAGCCGGTATCGACACTGTTGAAGTAGCGCAAGTCACTGGTCAGCACGCCGCCACCCAAGGGCAGATCGTGCTGGATACCTGCAAAGTTCTGCCGGTAAAAGTTTTCCAGTTCGCCGTAGAAGTAACTCAAGCGAATTGTTTTACCCAGCTTGTATTCGGCCCCGGCATAGCTGAAGTCCCCTGATTTATCTCCGCCATAACCGTCGGGCACAATCGGCATGCTGTCGGTGGAATCACGCTGTTTGAATCGATCCAGGTAGCCCCCGGTGAGGGTGAGGTTG
Organism: Pseudomonas sp. G(2018); assembly: GCF_005502415.1. Classification (NCBI taxonomy): domain Bacteria; kingdom Pseudomonadati; phylum Pseudomonadota; class Gammaproteobacteria; order Pseudomonadales; family Pseudomonadaceae; genus Pseudomonas; species Pseudomonas sp. G(2018). The sequence goes on from NZ_SCOO01000020.1 coordinate 60,900, forward strand.
TCGATGTCGACGCTACTGATCTGTGTGCCCTGGAACGTTTGCGGCAACAGTCGCGCATCGTTGTAAATGAGCACCGGAGTCTTGGGTAACAAGGTGCCGTATTTGACCGTGGTCTTGGCCAGCTGGGCCTTGGCCGTCATGCCCAGGCTTGCAAACTCGTCAGCCGCGCGACCGTCGTCATGGACGGGCAGCAAGCCCGTACCGCTGCGGCCACGGCCGGAGTCGAGCTTGACCCCGAACAGGCCAAGTGCATCTACACCAAACCCGAGGGTGCCAGGGGTAAATCCCGACTGGTAATCCATCAGAAACCCCTGGGCCCACTCGGTTCGTTCGCTCTTCGCCGTCCTTGCTGCTCTGGCACTCAAGCCATGCTCGTCACGGAAGTTTTCGTTGAAATAAACGTTGCGCAATTGCAGCTTGAGCTTGCTGTCGTCGATAAAACCTTCAGCGCTAACACTCGCCAGTGGCAACAGTGCAAGAAGAGGGAATGAAACGCCACGGGTGAACACAGTCTTCATAGCGAACTACTCATTGTTGTTATTTAGGGTGCAGAACAGCGCGCGCCTCGCTTGAGAGGCGCGTGAGGAAAAAACAGGTGGTCTGGTTGATTCAGCTGAAGAGACTGATCGCCCCGGTCAGCAGGGCTAGTGCAGTGACTACCAATGAAGTGAGTACCGCCCATTTGACGGTGGCTTTCTGGAAGTCGCCGATATCGCGATCGACCATCCCCACCAGCAACAGGGTTGAGGCTACCAACGGACTCATCAGGTGTACCGGCTGGCCGAGAATCGATGCGCGAGCAATTTCTACCGGGTCAATGCCATAGGCTGCAGCGGCATTCGCAAGGATAGGCACCACACCAAAGTAGTAAGCATCGTTGGACAGGACGAAGGTCAGCGGCATGCTGGTAATCGCCACCACCAGCGGGAACAGATGCCCCCAGGACGGTGGAATCCAGTCAACCAGGGTTTGAGCCAGAGAGTCGACCATCTTGGTGCCCGAGAAGATCCCGGCAAAGATGCCTGCGGCAAACACCAACAGTACGACGGTCATGGCGTTGCCCGAATGGGCAAGAATGCGTTCCTTCTGAATATCCAGTTGCGGATAGTTGATCATCAGCGCCAATACGAACCCGATCAGGAACAGGATCGCCGAATGCATGACCCCCATTACCAGCGCGACCATCACAGCGATCACCAACAGCAAGTTTACGTAGGCCAGTTTCGGTCGCTTGTGCGGCGTGTCTTCAAGAATCGCCTTGATGTAGCAGTCTCCCCCGCCGCTTTCCAACTGGATATTGCCGATCCGTTTACGTTCGGCGCGACCCAGAAGGAAAGCTGTGAACACCACCCACATTGCACCGCCAATCATGGTCGGCAGCAATGGAACGAAGTATTCGCCGGCATCCAGGCCCAGCGCCGCGATCGCCCGAGTCGCGGGCCCTCCCCAAGGGGTCATGCCACTCATGATGCTCAGGGAAAGCATGGCAATAGTCGCCAGAATCATCGGATTCATCCCGATACGCTTGTACAGGGGAAGCATGGCCGCACAAGTGATCATGTAGGTGGTGGTGCCATCACCGTCCAGGGCCACCAACAGCGAGAGCAACGCTGTACCGACAGCGATTTTCATAGGATCGCCATTGACTCGCTTGAGGATCTTGCGAATCAGCGGGTCAAACAGGCCGGCGTCGATCATCAAGCCGAAAAACAGGATTGCGAACAGTAGCAACGCGGCCGAAGGAGCGACCATTTTCAAACCGTCGAGCATCATTTTTCCGGTGGTACCACCGAAACCACCAATGACGGCAAATACAATCGGCACCACTGTCAATGCGACAATCGGCGACAACCGTTTGGTCATTATCAAGACGGTGAAGACCACCACCATGGCCAAGCCAAGCAATGCGAGCATAGGTAAGTTCTCTTGTTCTTATGAGTAGCGTGGCCGACGCACAGGCGCACGACCCCGTCCCCGCCTGATGGCACGACCAACGGTGCCTGGCGGGAGGTGTTCGCTTGATTATTTAAGGGGTATCGATTCAGCCGCGACCGGTTAGATGTGTTTCGTGACCTTCAGGTCGTCCCATTCCGGGAGCTGAACCGGGATTGGGGTCGCAGCGGACGAAGGTTTGCCGTCCAGGGTCCGCAACAATGTTTCGCGGTCGCAGGCGTTCTCCGAGATGGACATCACCACGGTAGCCACCGCGTTGCTTGCCAGGCTGGTCAAAGCCCGGGCTTCCGACATGAAACGGTCGATACCGATCAGCAGCGCCAGGCCGGCCAGGGGAATGTCATGGATCACCGTGAGTGTCGAGGCCAGCGCGACAAAACCGGCGCCGGTGACACCTGCAGCACCCTTGGAGGACAACAGCATGATGGCCAGCATGGTCACGGTCTGAGTCAGACTCAGTTCGATATTGCAGGCCTGAGCAATGAACACCGCTGCCAGCGAGAGATAAATCGCTGTGCCGTCGAGGTTGAATGAGTAACCCGTTGGCAGCACCAGCCCTACCACACCCTTTTTGCAACCCAGGGCTTGCAGCTTTTCCAACATCCGCGGCATCACCGGCTCAGTGGAAGAGGTCCCGAGCACCACCAGGAATTCTTCGCGGAAGTAACGCAGCAACTTCCACAGACTGAAGCCATTCGCCCGGCAAATGCTCCCCAGCACCACAATGACGAAGAAGGCACAGGCGATGTACAAGGTCATGATCAGCTTGACCAACGAGCCCAACGAGGTAATACCGTACTGGCCCACGGTGAACGCCAAAGCGCCAAAGGCACCGATCGGAGCGAAGCGCATCAGGTAGGAGAAGATCTTGAACACCATGTGCGAGGCGGATTCCAGTACATCCAGTACCGGCTTGCCACGCTCGCCTATGGCCGAAAGAGCAAATCCGCTCAGCACCGCAATGAACAACACCGGCAGCACTTCACCTTTATTGAAAGCGCCGATGAACGTGTCGGGGATGATGTGCATGAAAAACTCGACCACACCCAGTTTCGCAGCGGAATCGGTGTACTGCGACAGGCCCTTGGTGCTCAACTGGGTGGGGTCGATGTTCATGCCCACACCGGGCTTGAACAGGTAGACCGCCACCAGGCCGATGATCAAACTGATCACCGTCAACCCCAGGAACAGCAGCATGGTCTTGCTCAACAGGCGCCCAAGAGAGCGCTTGTCGCTCATGCCGGCGATACCGGTGACGATGGTGCAGAACACCACCGGAGCGATCATCATCTTGATCAGCTTGATGAAGGCATCACCCAGCGGTTTCAAGGCAACGGCCTGTTGTGACCAGAAATGCCCGACCAGCACACCCAACAGCACGGCTAAAAGAATCTGGAAGTAGAGCGATTTTACAACTTTCATGGCATCACCCATTTTTAGAATTGTGCTGATGCAGAAACGGCAATGACCAGGGAATTTATCCGGCAAGTCGTTGGGAAGCCGCGGCGTAGACAAAACCGGAGAACAGCCTGCGTGATGTACGCACCACCGAAGCTCGAATTGTCTCACCCTGAATACCGGTGTAGGACAATACGACATCTATTCCACCACTTGGGTGTTCAATTCGTACTTGTTTCAAGCGCGGCTCGCTAACTCCGCCAAGCAATTGCGCGACCACACTGCCTTGCGTGACGCAAGCAGTGGCCAGGCCGATGGAACCGGTGATCGCCAAGGCACGGTGACAGTTGTGTGGCATGAAGTAGCGCACCTGGATGGTCCCGCCAGCCTTGGCCGGTGATACCAGAACTGGCTTGGGGATCACTTTGTCACTGACATCACCCAGGCCCATTGCCAGGCCAGCCTGCAGTCGCAAGGACTCCAGGCGACGCAGGAACTCTTTGTCGGCATCCAGCTCCGTAGGACTTTCATCGCCGCGCTTACCCAGCTGGCCGGCTTCGACGATCATCATCGGCATCGCCATGTCGATACAGGTCACTGCAGTACCGTCGATCACATCCTGCGTTTGACCGGTCGGAAACAGTTTTCCGGTCTTGCTGCCAGCAGCATCCAGGAAGGTCAGTTGCACAGGAGCGGCGGTACCCGGCACACCATCGATAGCGGTGTCGCCCTCATAGCTGACCGTGCCACCGGGCGTCTGCACTTCCGAGTTCACAAAAGTCCCCGTGTTGATGTTGCGGATACGCACACGGGTGATGTCTTTGGAGGCTTTTACCAGACCCTGCTCGATGGCGAACGGGCCAACGGCGCAAAGCATGTTGCCGCAATTGGGCGCAGTGTCGACTCGACGCTGAGAGACCATGACTTGAACGAACAGATAGTCGACATCCGCCTCAGGATGCAGCGACGGGCTGACAATCGCGACCTTGCTGGTTTGAGGACTGCCACCACCGATGCCGTCAATTTCCAGCTCATGGCCCGAACCCATAAGGTTGAGTAACAGCTCATCACGGTCTTCGATCGCAACAGGTAGATCCCAGGCGAGAAATACTGGGCCCTTGGAAGTACCGCCGCGCATTAACACACAGGGAATTCGTTGCATGAATACTGACTCTTGTTGATCAATCGGGGCAATTGATGTCTTGCAAGCAAGAGTCGCAGGCTTTCAAAATTGTTTCCAATGCAAATATCAGCCTTATTATTGCGTTTGACGAATGATAAATTTAGAATGAACTGGCTGGATCACTCTCGTCTGCAGAGATAAAAAATTGAATTATGAGCTCAATGACATCCGATCTTTCGTGAAGATCGCAGAACTTGGAAGCTTCCACGAGGCTGCCGATGCATTGCACCTCTCCCAGCCAGCGCTGAGTCGGAGAATGAAAAAGCTTGAGGAGGGATTGGGAACAGCACTTCTTGATCGCACCACAAGAAGGGTCAGTCTCACCAGCGTTGGGCGAGACTTCCTGCCCAAGGCACGACGCTTACTGGATGACTTCGATGACTCGATACTTAACATCCGAGAGCTGGCCGAGCGGCAGAGCGGCCGTGTAACCCTTGCCTGTATCCCCACTGCAGCTTTCTACTTCCTCCCCTCGGTAATCCGCCTCTACAACGAGCGCTATCCACAAATCCGCATTCGCTTGCTTGATCTCAGTGCAAACGAAGGGCTGGAGGCTGTTCTGCGTGGCGAAGCCGACTTTGGCATCAACATGATGAGCGGCCAGCACCCAGATATAGAGTTCGTGCCGTTGGTCAACGAGCCTTTTGTTTTAGCTTGTCGACGTGATCATGAGCTGGCTGAGCGTAGCTCGGTAACCTGGTCTGAACTGAGCAATTACCGCCTTATCGGGGTCGGTCGCCTAAGCGGCAACCGCATGTTGCTTGACCACGCTTTGTCGGGCTTGAGCTGGCGTCCACAGTGGTTCTATGAGGTACAACACCTGTCTACATCGCTGGGCCTGGTAGAAGCTGGATTAGGCGTCTCGGCAATGCCGAGCCTCGCAATGCCTGCTGTGGATCATCCAACATTGGTGAGCGTCCCTTTGATAGAGCCCGTAGTTAACCGATCGTTGGGACTGGTTTACCGAAGAGGCGCCTCACTATCTCCGGCAGCAGAAAAATTCGTCTCGATACTGCTGGAACAGTGGGAGCAATGACCTCAGACACCTTTGGGATCTTTCAAGTAGCCGAGGCCAAGGCACCTTACTTCCCGAGAGCCTTGACGACTACGTCAGCGATACCAATCCGGTGCGCGTAGTCGACGTCTTTGTCGACGAACTCGACCTGGTCAAGCTGGGTTTTGAAGGTGCCATTCCAGCCGATACTGGACGGCCGGCTTACCACCCCGCGATCCTGTTAAAGATCTACATCTACGGCTATCTCAACCGCATTCAGTCGAGCCGTCGGCTGGAACGAGAAGCTCAACGCAACGTCGAGCTGATGTGGTTGAACGGGCGTTTGATGCCGGATTTCAAGACCATCGCCAACTTCCGAAAAGACAACAGCAAGGCCATCCGAGGCGTCTGTCGCCAGTTCGTTGTGCTGTGTCAGCAGTTGGGGCTGTTTGGAGAAAATCTGGTCGCCATCGATGGCAGTAAATTCAAGGCAGTCAACAACCGCGACCGCAATTTCACCAGCGCCAAACTGAAACGACGCATGGAAGAAATTGAATCGAGTATCAATCGTTACCTGGCGGCACTCGATGCTGCCGATCGGCAAGAACCAACAGCTTCCGAGCCCAGCGCCGTGCGGCTGGAAGAGAAAATCGCCAAGCTAAAAACTCAAATGAAGGAGCTTCAAGCGATCGAAATCCAGCTCAATGAATCGCCGGATAAACAGGTCTCACTGACCGATCCAGACGCCCGTTCCATGATGACGCGCGGCACAGGAAACCGTCCGCTTTGGGTCCAGGCTGTGTGAAAACGCACTGCACACATCGAAAACTGAGAGCTACGGGCGCTGCCTGCGAAACCAGCAGACGGAAGCGTGAATTGCCTTAGTCAGCTACATAGGCGTTCGTAAATGCTGTTTGGGCCGCGTCAGCGGCCCAAACAGCCACTCACTGACGATCAAGCAGCTTGGATTCACGCCCTGATCGCTTCAAGCAGTCCTGAGATGCCGAAGATGCTCATCATTCGTTTGAGGTTGTAGGCGAGCACATGAAGGCTCATCTCGGTGCTTACCCTCGGCAAAGTTTTGGTCAGGAAGTGGATACTTCCCATCCAGTATTTGAGCGTTCCAAATGGCTGTTCAACGGTCTGTCGGCGACGCCTCATCATCGTTGGATCATTTTCCAGTCGAGCCTGCATCGCATCGATTACAGCCTCATGTTCCCAGCGCTTCACACGGCGCTCCTTACCCGTCGTACATTGCTTGTGCATTGCGCAGGACTGGCAGCCCGAGAACCAATAACAGTGCAATAGCATGCCGTCTTCCACCGAAGAATGCCGCCGGGTCAGTAACTGTCCCGCAGGGCATCGATACTCGTCCGATGCAGCAAGGTAGATAAAGTCCTGCTTACCAAATCGGCCTTCAGCTTTGCTGCCCGATGTCAGGGGTTTCGGTACGAAGGTGGTGATGCCAGCCTGCTCGCAGGCAAGGATTTCCAGACCCTTGTAATAACCTCGGTCGGCTACCACCGTCAGCGACTCCGCGCCGATCTCTTTACGCGCCTGGATCGCCATATTGCTGAGCTGCGTCCGGTCATTGCCAACGTTGGTCACCTCATGGGCAATGATCAGATGGTGCTTGTCGTCGACGGCTGTTTGGACGTTGTAGCCAACCGTTCCGGTGCCTCGGCCACTCGTGGCCATTGAGCGTGTATCTGGATCAGTAAGAGAGATTTGCTGGTCCGGACTGTCCTGAAGCTGCGCCTCGATGTCTTTGAGTTTCTGCATCTGCTGTTTCAGGGTTTCTATCTTTTCTTTAAGCTGCTCTGCTTTGGCCTCGGCCACTTCGGGCGTTGCCCGATCCGCCGAATCCATCGCCGCCAGATATCGATCTATGCTCTGCTCGATCTGCAGCATGCGTGCCTTCACCTTGCCCTGGGTGAAGTTGCGGTCGCGGTTGTTGACGGCTTTGAACTTGCTGCCATCGATGGCGATGATCGACTGAGAGAAGAGATTAAGGTTGCGACAAAGCACCACGAATTGCCGGCAGACGCTGCGAATAGCTTTGCCGTTATCTTTGCGAAAGTCGGCGATGGTTTTGAAGTCAGGAGCCAAACGCCCCGTCAGCCACATCAACTCGACGTTGCGCTCGGCCTCACGTTGAAGCCGGCGACTGGACTGAATCCGATTGAGATAGCCGTAGATATAGATCTTCAGCAAGATCGCGGGATGGTAGGCCGGACGCCCCGTTGCAGCAGGATCAACACCCTCAAACCCAAGTGCACCCAGATCGAGCTCATCGACGAAAACGGCGACCACTCGCACTGGATTTTCTTCGGCTACGTAATCGTCCAGGCACTCCGGCAGCAACGTGACTTGCGTCCGAGCCTCACCTTCAATGAATCGCTTCATGATCGTCCCCGCCACGATCTAGACGATCAGAAGATTAGACAAACGCTGGTGTTTTCACACAGCCTGGGCCGGTAACTGCCCGTCGCGACAGACAGAAAACGGCCATGAGCTGCCTCCAGTGGATGTGACCATCTGCGTAATGCTGAGCTTCCATGCTGCTATCCCTGCAGGAACTAGCACGCCGACGACTAAGAGGATTCCCCCGTAGGAGTTTGCTAAGAGGAAGGCACTCTTGGATCTGGCTCTTCGACGGAAGAGATCGCTGGCTGGTCTTGTTGTGCTGGGGGTGTCGCCGGATCCCAGCCTCCACCAAGGGCGCGGAAGACCCCCACCGCGGCTCGTGCAGCATCAGCACGGTTCGCGTCGAGTTCATCGCGCGCCGTCAGCAACTGACGATCTGCGTCCAGGACATCGGTCAGGGTGATCGATCCTGCACGGTAAGCCTGTTCAGACAGATTCCGAGATTTTTCCAAGGCCTCCACCTGCTCCTGAAGCTGGACCACGTGGATCACGGTCTGACCCAGCTGAATGAAGGAGTTCTCCACATCTTCTGCGGCCCGAAGGACGGATTGTCGATAGATGGCCAAAGCTTCGGCATTGGCGCCGCGAGCTTGTGCGACTTCAGCGTCGACCTTACCGAAATCGAATAGCCGCCAGCGCAGGCCAACTCCACCAATCGTGGTGAAGGATTTCGAACTGAAGAGGCTGCCACTCGTGCTATCGAAGCCCAATGCCCCTGAAAGCGAGATCTTGGGATAGTAATTCGAGATCGCCGCACCGATGAGTTCATTTGAAGCCGCTAATCGGCGTTCAGCCGCAATAACGTCAGGGCGTCGACGGAGCACGTCACTGGGCTGTACCTCGGCCGGAATGCCTGGGACGAATGGAATATCCGTCACGTACTCAAGATTTTTGGCATAGGTCCCTGGTTGTACGCCCATCAGTACGTCGAGTCGGTTCAGTTGCCGCTCCAAAGCTATTCGGAGCGGCGGCACGGTTGCCCGCGCATGCTTGAGCAGCGCATCGGCCTGAGCCACTTCTAGCCCCTGGGCTGCACCCGCTTCATACCGATCCTGCACGAGTTGCAAAAGATGTTGATCGGTTTCAATTTGCTGCTGCGCGATCACCAGGCGGGCTTGGTAGCCACGGATCTGGAAGTACGCATCAGCTACATCGGCCGCAACAACTACTCGCGTACCGACTTGCTCAGCCTCGGCAGCTTGGGCCCCGTTTTCAGCAGCCTTGGCACTACGGCGCAGTCCGCCGAAGAGGTCAAGTTCCCAGCTCGCTGCAGGACCGATGGTGGTGTCGTGCATGTTCCGTTCGAAGCCGGGACTATCACCTGCGATCGTCGCTATGGGGCCACGCATGCTCTGGCGCTGAGCAGTGGCTGCAGCACCTAGGTCAACGGTGGGCAAGAGCTTAGCACCCGCCCCGGAAGCCAAGGCACGAGCTTGGCTGACACGTGCAAAAGCCGCCGCCAAATCCAGATTCTGATCCAGCGCCCGCTGGACCACAGTGACCAGCATGGGATCGTTGAAACCGGTCCACCAACTATCGAGGGGAGGTGCCGATGGCACCTTTTTATTCTCCACCGCGTCAGCGTTAGGCAGTGGAGCGAGGTCGGGGGTCGAGGCCACATAGTCAGGACCAACGACACAGCTGGCCAACGAGATACCAATAGCCAAGCTGCTCAAGGCAGTCTGAAATGCCTTTGCATTGAAGCAGTTCATACCGCCCCCCTGCTGCTGAGCTTGCGAATGAGGGTGTAGAAGGCCGGGGTAAACAGCAGACCGAAGACGGTTACCCCGAGCATGCCGAAAAACACGGTGGTGCCGAGGGACTGACGCATTTCCGAGCCGGCGCCGTGAGCAACTACCAGTGGGGCAACCCCTGCGATGAATGCAATTGAGGTCATCAGGATGGGGCGCAAACGAGTACGCGCTGCGTGGACCGCTGCTTCTTCAGCGCCGACGCCGTCCTCGTCCTGGCGCTGCTTGGCGAACTCGACGATCAGGATCGCATTTTTTGCTGCGAGCCCTACCAGCACCACGAATCCAATCTGGGCCAGGATGTCGATCGGCATATTGCGCAGGTCCAGGCCGAATGAGGCGGCGAGCAAGCACATTGGAACGATCATCACGATGGCCAACGGCAGTCTCCAGCTTTCGTACTGAGCCGCGAGCACCAGGAACACGAACAGTGCAGAGGCCGCGAAAATCAGCAGAGTAGGCGTGCCAGCTTTTTTCTCTTGATACGACAAGTCAGTCCACTCAAGGCTGATACCCGCCGGGAGAACCTGCTTGGCCAATTCCTCGATGCGCTGCATGGCCGTGCCAGAGGCAATGCCTGGTGCTGCAGCGCCGAGGATCTCGGAGGCCGGGAACAAGTTATAGCGCGGCACACGATACGGCGCAGTCTGGTCTTTGAAGGACGCGACAGTACCGATCGGGACCATGTCGCCGCTAACGTTACGCACCTTGAGCTGAGAGATGTCTTCCTTGGTCTTGCGGAACTGCTCGTCTCCTTGCACGACTACTTGGTAAGTACGCCCCAGATAGTTGAAGTCGTTGACGTACTGGGACCCGAGATATAGCTGCAGCGTCGAAAACACATCTGGAGGTGTCAGGCCGACTTTTTCAGCTTTCAGGCGATCGATATCCGCAAAAACGGACGGCGAACCTGCGTTGTACAGGGTAAATACGCCTCCAAAGATCGGGTCTTGGTTGGCGGCCGCAACCAAGTCGTTGGTTGCTTTGGCCAGCGCTTGAGCACCAAGACCTTCTTTGTCTTTCAGCATTAGCTTGAACCCACCAGCAGCGCCCAGGCCTTGTACTGCAGGCGGTTGAATCACGATGACATAGGCGTCTTTGATACCGGCCAGGCGTTGGCGCAGCGCTTGAACCATCGAAGCCGCATTGACACCAGGAATGTGCTTTCCATAAAGCGATGGAAGCGAGGTAAAAACGGTGGCCACGTTCGGCGCCGTGGTCGACGTCGCAACGTCAAACCCGTTAATGGCCGAGGTATGTTCGATACCGGGAGTCGTCAGGGCAATTTCATTGATCTCTCGAACGACCTTCTCGGTACGTGGCAGGCTGGAGCCTGGGGGCAACATAACAAGAATGGCGAGGTAGCCAATGTCCTGATCCGGAATGAATCCGGTGCTCATACGTGACATCTGCAACCCCGTCAGCCCCATCAGGCCGACATACACCGCCAGAATGACCATGGTGGCTCTGACGAAGCGGCCGGTCATATTGCCGTAGTGGTTCGACAACCATTCGAAACTCGCGTTGAAGCGACCGAACAAGCCATTGAGGACCCAGCTAATTCCGCGCGGGCCGTGCTTCTCGTTCGGTACATGCGGTTTCAGGAATGCTGCACACAGTGCTGGGCTCAGGGTCAGCGAAACGAATGCCGAGATGATCGTCGAAGCAGCGATGGTGATGGCAAATTGTTTGAAGAACAGCCCCGTGATGCCGCTGATGAACGCTGCAGGGACAAACACGGCACATAGTGTAAGAGCGATCGCGATCAGTGCACCGGATACCTCGTCCATTGTGCGGTGAGCAGCCTCGCGGGCGGACATGCCCCTGGCCATGTTTCGCTCGACGTTCTCCACCACAACAATAGCGTCGTCGACCACGATACCCACCGCCAGCACAATACCGAACAGGGATAAGTTGTTGATTGAGACACCAAACAAGGCCAGGACTATGAAGGTACCGATGAGCGAGATCGGAATGGCCAGCACCGGGATGATGGTTGCGCGCCAGCTCTGCAGGAAGAGATACACAACGCCGACCACCAGGAGAATCGCTTCAAAGATGGTGATGATCACCTTCTCGATGGACTGGCTGACGAAAGTCGTAGGGTCATAGATGTTGCTGTAGTCGACGCCAGCTGGGAAGGTCTTCTTAAGCTCTTCCATCTTGGCCCAAACGGACCGCTCGACCTCGACTACGTCCGCGCCGGGAGTAGCGATCACCCAGAAAGGGGTCGAGATGTAGCGGTCGGCGTAGGCAATCGAGCCGTAATCCGCCGAACCCAGTTCGACCCGTCCGATATCACGAATCCGAGTGACCCGGCCCTGGCCATCCGCCTTGACGATGATGTTGTCGAATTGCTCCGGAGTGGTGAGCCGTCCAAGTGCTTCGACGTTGATCTGGAAAGCAGCGTCGCTCGCTACAGGTGGCTGATTGAGCACACCTGCAGAGACTTGCGCGTTCTGGGCACGCAGAGCCGCGAGGATCTCACTGGCACTGATGTTGTAGGAAGCAGCTTTGTCCGGGTCGATCCAAATCCGCATGGCGTATTGACGCTCGCCGAGGACCCAGAAGTCCGCTACACCTGGAAGGCGTGCAATTTCGTCTCGAATGCGCAGCGTGTAGTTCGAAAGGTATTGCACATCACGCGATCCATCGGGCGAGTACATGTGCACGCCGAGCAGGAGAGCCAGGATCGTCTTCTTTGCCTGGACACCCTGTAACTGAACTTCCTGAGGCAGGCGCGACAGGGCATCTTGTACCCGGTTGCGCGTGAGCATCAGAGCCAGGTTCGGGTCAGTGCCAATCTTGAAAATCACCGTAATGGTGAGCTGGCCGTTACCGGTCGACTGGCTACTGATGTACTCCATATTCTCGACGCCGTTGATGGCTTGCTCAAGCGGCGTTGCAACAGTCTTGGCGACTGTCTCAGCCGAAGCGCCCGGATAAACCGTGGTGATCTGGACGGTTGGCGGAACGATGTTTGGATACTGTGCAACCGATAGCTGTGTCATCGCAGCCAAGCCGAACAGCATCAGGAATATATTGATCACCGCCGCAAAACGCGGGCGCTCAATAAAAAAGTGGGCGAGTTTCATGATCGATTTCCTAAGCCTCGTCCTAACCTTGCTCGGTGCTGAAATGGATGGATTCGGCACGCGGCTCGACCGTAGCGCCAGGTGCTGCGATCGGGATGCTGTCGATGATTACGCGGTCCGAAGGCTCGAGTCCCGAGCGGATTACGCGCAAACCACCACGAACATCCCCCACCTCCACCTGCTTGGGCGCGACCTTATTGTCTTGTCCAACGGTCAAGACGATGTGTTTGAACTGTTCTGGTAGTACGGAGGAATCGGGCACGAGTAACACAGGGGCGGCTTTCGAATAGTCCATGCGAACGCGTGCGAACCCGCCGGGGGTCAGAAGAAGATCCGGATTGGCCACAATGGCGCGTGCATGAATGGTCCCGCTGGAGCGGTTCAAAGAGTGGTCGACGAAATCAAGGGTGCCTTGACGCTGGTAAGTGCCCTCGTCGGCCAAAGAAATATCGACTTTTCCGCCGATAGCGCTCTTCTGATCAGCGCGACCACGCATGAAGGTCATGTAGTCACCTTCGCTCATGTCGAAGTCCAGATACACAGGGTCGAGAGACACCAGAGTGGTCAGCAATGTGGTGGGGCTAGTCGCGGCCCGACTACCTGCTACCAGGTTGCCGACCGACACCAAGTGAGCTCCGATACGGCCGGTGAAGGGTGCGGTTATGCGGCAATGATCGAGGTCGAACCGAGCATCACGAACCAGTGCTTTGGCTTCATCCACCGAAGCTTGCGCAGCTCGTTTTTCCGCCGCGCGTTGATCGACGTTCTGAACACTGCCCGCATCCTTTTGCCGCAGTTTTTCAGCACGATCCAACTCGCGGATGGCCAGATCAAGACGCGCGTTGGCACTCGCCTGTTGGGCTGTGGCCTGGGCCAATTTGATCTCGTAAGGAGCTGGGTCGATTACAAAAAGCAGCTCGCCCTGGCGTACGATATCGCCGTCTTTAAAGTGGATTCCGGTGAGTGTGCCCCCTACTTGGGCGCGTAGCTCCACCTTCTTCACAGCCGAAAATTGTCCGAGGAAACCCAACCGCGGCGCGATGTTCTGTTGCAGCGGCGTAGCGACACCGACTGAAGGGATAATCGGCTGAACTGCAGCCGTGGGTGCTTGCGAGTTGAAGGTTGCAATAGCACCGATGGTCATCGCTACTGCGGTTGCTGCCGTAATGCCCCAAAACTTGATGTTTGGTTGGAACCTACGTTGGCCTTCTAGCGCATTGGTTATGGGCCGGGAGATTTCTTTTTTCATTGTTTGCAGCTCCAAAAAAACATCACATGTACATTTGCCATCGCAACAACAGCGCGCCGCTTACTACATCAGGCACTCACCATGGCCTTCCGAATAAATGCGACTGGCTTTGTAGCCGGCCGTTGCCAGGAGGCGTTCAGGCCTAGGTCGTTTCTCAACCAGCGCCTAACCGGTGCAAGCGAGCGTTTCGAACCGAATCTTGAGATTTCCCTGGCCAGCCACAGCACGGAAGGTTTCAGTCCGGTGATGAAGACGATGGAAGTGATTTCATCGGCTATTTCGTTGTTCCTCATCAAATGTCCAGAACCAGCGGCTGCACTCCGCTTTCGTCTAAAGCGGGCACAGCGCAGCAGATCAGCGCGATGCCTTCGTCAGGCATTTGCGCCGGGGGATTGGGGTAGTGCACCCGGCCGCTAAGAACTTTCGCCCTGCAAATGCCGCAGGAACCACCACGGCAACTGAAGTCGAGAGACAGCCCACGGCTTTCCGCCAGTTCCAGCAAGCTGCCACTCTCTGGCTTCCAGCGGGCTTCCTTGGCCGAGGCAGCGAAATACACCGGTACTGGACCCGAGGCCGCTGGCGGTTGATCGAATTTGGCTGTCTGGCTGTTCACCTCGCGTTGCAGAGTCGAGGGGCCGAAGGTCTCGGCGTGGATGCGTCGATCAGCGATGCTCAGTGCACGCAGGCCGTCGTAAATCGTCTGGATAAAGCCCCCTGGGCCGCACAGGTAAAAGTCGTAGTCGTCCATCGGCAGGTGAGCCTTGATCGTCGCGAGGTCGAGGCGTCCGACCAGTTCATGATCCCGGCCCAACAAAGTGTTTTCTTCCGGACGGCTAAGGGCACGATGCACCTGCAGCGTGTTGGGGCTACGCTGCTGTAATTCAGCGATCTCCTGCTGGAAAGGCAAATGCTGCAAGGTTCGCGCGGACTGGAACAGGTGGACGCGGCGTTTGCTTCCCGACAGCAGGTTCTGCGCCATCAGTTCCCTCAGCATCGAAAGCAATGGCGTAATGCCGACACCAGCGCCGATCAGCACCACAGGTCGTTCCGTGCTTTCGGAAAGTGTGAAGCTACCCATGGGCGCGCGCACCTGTAGCCGGTCGCCGGCCCGGATCTGTTCGTGCAGGTGCCGCGAGACCAATCCTTGGGCTTTCACGCTGATTCGCAGGTGCCCGTCAGAGGGGGCGCTGGACAGGCTGTAGGTGCGAACCAGCACGTCCTCCCCGGTAACCGCAGGAATACGCAGCGGTAGATGCTGTCCCGGTTTGAAACTGACCATCTCGCCATTTGGGGGTTGGAGGTAGAAGGAGCAAATGTCCTTGCTCTCTTGCTCCCGGCGAATCACCTGCCACTCCTGCCACTGACCACGCTGCTTCTCATCAGCCTCGGCCCAGGTACCGGTCATCAGGCTTGTCGGTGCGTACGCCTGAAAATCCCAATGGATCGACAACGCGCGCGGCCGGAGTACGGCCTGCTGTACATCGAGGGTCCAGAGGCGCTGAGCGCCCTTGAAGGCGCCCATCATCGGGCTGTTTGAAATCAGCTCTGTCGTTCCACTCAATTGCAGTACATCACCGCTGACGAAATCGACAAAAAGCAGTCCAGCAACTGGATTGAGCTGGAGGTTGCCCAGGGTGTTGAAGTGCAGGTTGCCGGCGTAATCAGGGATGGTCAGACGATTCCCAGTGACTTTAATGAAGCCAGGTCGACCGCCGCGATGTGAAACATCGACTGAACGTAGACCGTCGTCATGCTCGATGTAGCTGGCAACGAAGAACGTGTCAGCTTTGCGAATCATCTCTCTCAGGGTCTCGTCCATTAACGTGAAATCCTGACGTGCGCCCTGCTCCTTACGACGTATGTCCTCGCGGGTGTAGGTGCGCTGCTGGATGTACTGCGGGCAGTTACCGAAGGAGTGCTCGACGGCGACTTCCAGACGGCCCGCGTCCCCTTGTTGGACAATGCCGTTGATGCGGTTGCGTCTGCGCGTATGCAACTCAATGCCCAACAGGCCGATAGCGCTGCCAGCGTCGAACCCACTTGCAGCCGGGTCCTGAGGGTCGAGTTTGGTGCCTAGTACCAGACGCCGGGGATCGGGCGAGGTGACAAAGCCTTCCGGCCCTTCGAGTAGTGTCGCCCAAGGGCGGCCTTGGGTATCTACAGCGCCAACGATCATGAAAGGCAGTTGGCGATAGAAGTCGCGATGCTGGTCAGGCATATAGTCGCGAATCACTCGCTGACCGTAGGCCTCCATGTTCTCGGCGATGCCGACTTTTTCATGCATCGCTTTTTCGCCGGCGTGCCAAGGTGACGGTCGACGATTGGGTAGATGGTCCATCGCGGATACCTCGCAGGAGGGCTGCCAGTCTGATTGGCAGCTGGGACGCGTTTAACCGGCCTGCAGGCCGACAGCGCTGCGTTGCATGGGCACAAACCCAGGCAGCGCCTCGATGCGGGCCAACCAGGCGCGGAGGTTGGGGTAGCCTTCCAGGGACACGTTGCCCTCAGGCGCGAGGGCGATTGAGGTGTAAGTGGCGATGTCTGCGATCGTCGGTTCGTCGCCTACGAGAAAGGGTGTTTTAGCCAGCTCACCGTCCATTATCTGGAACAGGGAATGAGCGCGGCTGATGACCTCATCGGCATTGTAGCGAGCGCCAAATACGGTGATCAGCCGCGCAGCCGCCGGGCCGTAGGCGATCTGGCCAGCGGCAATTGACAGCCAGCGTTGGACGCGGGCCATACCCAATGGGTATCCCGGCAGCCAGCGGCCGTTGCCGTACATTGTTGCCAAATAGACGAGGATAGCGTTGGAGTCGCTGACGATGATCCCGCAGTCGTCAATTACCGGCACTTGGCCGAAGCTATTGATGGCAAGGAACTCGGGATAATTTTGAGCGCGTTTGGCGAGATCGACGAACACAAGTTCAGTGGGCTTACCCAACAGCGAAAGCAGCAGCTCAACACGGTGGGCGTGGGCGGACAGCGGGTGACGGTAAAGTTTGATGGCGCGGGACATGGCAGTGGCTCCAATTTGAGTTCAGGACAGCTTTAGGCCTGGATATCACCCAACACATCGCGAATCCGTCGAGCGATTTGGTCAACATGGGTTTCCAGAGCGAAGTGCCCGGTATCGAGCAACTCAACCACTGCATTTGGATTGTCGAGCTTGAAGGCCTGCGCGCCCGGCGGGATGAAGAACGGATCGTGCTCGCCCCAAATCACCAGAGTCGGCAACTGGGTATCGCGGAAGTAAGCCTGAAATGCCGGGTAGAGCTTCAGGTTGTTCGCATAGTCGAGGAACAGGTCGAGTTGGATGTCCTTGTTACCTGGGCGTTCCAGCAACAGCGCATCCAGGTAGTACGACTCGGGAGCCACCAGTTCCAGGTCCGTCACCCCATGCAGGTACTGCCAGCGGGTGCCTTCCAGGTGCAACACAGCATCGTGCACCACCTTACGGCGCTCGGGATTGCCCGGCTCAGACCAATAAGCCCGAATTGGCTCCCAGGCATCACCCAAGCCTGCCAGATAAGCATTGCCATTCTGCGAGATCAGCCCGGTGACGCGATCCGGATGGGCCAAGGCCAGGCGCAGGCCCGTGGGTGCGCCATAGTCGAACACATAGAGTGCATAGCGTTGCAGGCCCAGCTTCTCGACGAATGCGCCGAGGGTAACGGCGAGTGCATCGAAGCTGTAGCGGTATTCGCGCTCAGCGGGCACTTCAGTGAAACCGAACCCCGGCAGGTCCGGCGCAACGATATGGTATTTGTCAGCCAACAGCGGAATCAGGTCGCGGAATTGATGAGACGAGCTTGGAAAGCCGTGCACCAGCAGCAGCGTGGGAGCCGCGGGGTCGCCCGCTTCACGGAAAAATACGCGGACACCATCGACTTCAACAAACTGGTGGCGAACCGGGATATGCACGATAGGCGAGGTCATGCCAGTCACTCCGTAACTTTCAAAATCATTATTATGGGTTACATACGACGCCAATTATGAACCTAAGCTGTAACCTGTCAACTGGCTAGAAATGGTTACGGTCTATTCTCCGTAACTATTCACCTGCGATTTGAAGGGTTACCATTCAGCCAGTTACCTTTAGAGCATGATCATGAACACCGTCGTCCCTTCGCCTCCCCTCGAACCCTTCGTACTGGCCGACCACCCAGTGCTGGACATGCTCAACACCCTGGCCATGATGGACGGTGCTCCTTTGGAGTTCTGGCGCAGCGACGAGGATGTCCGAACCTGGCTGGTCCGCACTGGCTGGGACCTACCCGATGCACACTTTCCCAAGGGCGAGTTGCTACAAGCGGCACTGACCCTGCGCGAAGCGGTGCGTGGTTTGGTGGAGCAGCGCAAGACGCTAGGCCTGGGATCGCCGAAAGTGCTCAATCGCTTCCTGGCTACGCCCAGTCACCTGCGGTTGGACTGTTCGGCAAACGGAGAAATGCGGCTAGAGAAAGTGCGTACAACAACCACCGCCGAGCAGTATCTGGTGCCTCTGGCCGAAGCGGCTGCACAGTTGCTTGTGGAAGGAGACTTCAATCTGGTGCGCCAATGCGAACATCCGGACTGTGTGCTCTGGTTCTATGACCGCACAAAGTCCCATCGCCGACGCTGGTGCAGCATGGCAATTTGCGGAAATCGGCATAAGGTGGCCGAGTTCCGCAAACGCAAGCAGCAGTGATGCCGCTTTACCTTGGTAATGGCGGATCGGCTGAACAGGACCGCTTGACTATGGGCCGGTTGAGTACAACACCGACCATGAAAGATCTCGAGGCGCAGGCATCTGTCGACGCCAGGTTGGAGCGTTGGCTCGGTTCGTCACCGGAGCCGGCATGTGGCCAAACATAAACTTAAGCGCGCAAGTAGCGGCTACCTCAGTCATGTGGGGAAGTAAGCGCGCGGTGCACCGCCCTAAAACCTATTTGTTCACAATCAGCACTTGTTCGAGACGTTCGGTCGCAAGCGCCAAGAAACAACGCGTCTTCGCTGGCAGCCTGCCTTGGTGTGCATAGAGCAAGTTCACCGGAGATGGCGTGGGTTCGTACTCCCTCAAGAGGCGGACCAGTGAGTTCTGCGCAAACTGGGAAGCGGCCTGATAGCAAAGTACTCGGGTGATGCCTAGGCCGTTCGTGGCGGCGGCCACCGCCGTATCGGCGGTGTTCACGGATAAGCGAGAGCGGATCGGCACCCGCGTCGTGCCCTTAGAGCTGGAAAAAGACCATGCCTGCGATGACGAGAGGCCCGAGAAGGTCACGCACTCGTGGTTACGCAGATCGGACGGGCTCTTCGGTGTCCCATGCTTCTCAAGGTAGGCGGGACTGGCGCACACCACCCTGGTGATCTCGCCTACCTGCCTGGCCGTCAAGCCGCTGTCGGGAAGCGCTCCAATACGCACGGCCACATCGATGTTTTCTTCCAGCAGGTTCGCGTTGGTATCACTGAGCACAAGGCGAACATTCATATCTTCGGACCGACTCAAGAGCTCCGAGACAATCGGCAGGACATGCTCGCGCCCAAACATCAAAGGTGCGGCAATGACCAACTCACCCCTCGGGTTCATGCTGCCGCCGATCGCTGTTCGTTCGGCTTCGGCCACACGATCCAGGATCTCGCGAGACGCGGCCAAGTAGTCTCGCCCCGCATCAGTCAGCGTCAATTGCCGCGTCGACCGGGTCATCAACCGAACGCCCAAGTGAGCCTCAAGATCAGCCAGCTTGCGACTGACCGAGGGAAGTGGCATCTGCAGTCGCCGCCCTGCGGCTGAAAGACTTCCTTCCTCTGCTGCAGCGACGAAAACACCCATGGCTTCTATCCGATCCATATTCTCACTTTCCGAAATACTGACTCTTAAATTTCATTTTTCGAGATACTGACTTGTTAATCGGCAGTCTAGTTCTCCAAGTTGAGAGTGTCTACATTGTGCTGGCCGAAATCCCCTCGGCTTTTCACATCTCCCGACGACTTGAAAATCTTGGAAAATTTCAATGACTGACAAAACATTACAGCTCGATGGTGAGCTGCTAAACCTTGATACCGAGGCGCCAACCAGGTGGAGTCTGAAAACCTGGTTTGCAGTCAGTTCTATGGCGGCTACCAGCTTTGCTTTGGTGTCAGCCGAATTTTTGCCGGCGGGCTTGTTGACGCCCATGGCGCGCGATCTGGGCATCAGCGAGGGAACGGCGGGACAGGTTGTCACGGCCACGGCATCGGTCGGCGCCGTGATGGCCCTGTTGAGCAATGTTCTGATCGGCAAGTTGAACCGCAAGACAGTGCTGATGGGGCTCATGGCCCTGGCGATCCTCTCCAACCTGCTTGCTGCTGTGGGCACCGAGTTTTGGCAAATACTGATAGGCCGGGCCGGGCTGGGGATCGCCCTCAGCGGGTTCTGGGCGCTTTCATTTGCCGTCGTCGCGAGGCTGGTGGGTGCCAATGCGACGGGGCGGGGGATGTCGATCGTCACCCTCGGTGTCTCGCTCGCCACCATTGCCGCGCCTTCGATGGGGGCACTGATCAGCGACTGGCTGGGTTGGCGCAGCGCCATGGCCATGACCGCGGGGCTTGCCTTGTTGGCGATGGTCATGCAGTGGCTCGCCCTGCCGGCGTTGCCTGCATCCACCAGCAACAGTCTGGGCGATGTCTTGGGGCTGACACGCCGGCGCGGTATTCAACTGGGCATGCTGGCCATCCTTCTACTGATGACAGGGCATTTTGCAGGTTCAGTCTATCTGCGCCCCTTCTTCGAACAGATTACCCACCTTGAAACCGGGCCGATTGCTCTGGCGCTGCTCGGTTTCGGTATCGCCGCAGTCATTGGCAATGTTGTGGGTGGCCGCATGGCCGACACCAATATCCACACAGCCGTCATGACCACCGCAGTACTAATGGCGTTTGCGGCGCTCGCTTTGGTCATTTGGGGAATGCGCCTGGACGTCGCCTTCGTCTTCGCTGCGCTGTGGGGTCTAGCTTTCGGTATGGCGCCGGTGGTGCTGCCGATCAACTTGTCCAGTGCGGCGCCCGACTCGCTGGAGGCAGCGGGGAGTTTGATGATCACCTCCTTCCAGGTCGCCATCACAACCGGCGCGGTTGTCGGCGGTTATGTCGTGGACACTTATGGCGCCATGGGGCCTATCACACTGACCGCCATCCTTGCTTCGTCGACCGTCGTACTGACGCTGCTACAACCCCGTAAATAGTCTGTTTTTGCGCACGGGTTAAAGCAGCCAAAACGATTCAGATCAGTGATCCCCCGACGGGAAGTGAGAACAACATGCAAGCAATCACCTTCAAGGCCGCCAAAGTGACTCTGCTTGGCGCCCTATTGCCGACCCTCATGGCTGGCTGCGACTCCCACGGCCAAGACAAAGCCGCACCCACAGCGCCAAAGCCAGAAGTTGAAGTCGCCGAGGTCCAGGCCGAACGCGTGACTCTCTGGGGTGCCTTCAGCGGCCGGGTCGAGGCGCCACAAACGGTGGAGCTGCGGCCGCGGGTCAGCGGTTATATCGATCAGGTCGGCTTTGAAGAAGGCGAGCTAGTCAGCGAGGGCGACGTGCTCTTCGTCATAGACCCGCGCCCCTACAAAGCCCGTGAGCAACTGGCCCAGGCCGAACTGGCGCGTATGCGCAGCCAATTAACCCTGGCCAGCAGTGAAGCTGCCCGGTCTGAACAACTGTGGGAGCGCCGGGCGATCTCCCGCGAGGAGTTCGAGCAGCGCATTGCGGCCAAGAGCACGGCTCAGGCAGCAGTCAATGCAGCTACCGCAGCGCTAAAAAGCGCGCAACTGGATCTGGAATATACCCAGGTCAAGGCGCCGGTGAACGGTCGTATCGGTCGTGCCCAAGTGACCCGTGGCAATCTGGCCACGGCGGACAGTACCCTGCTGTCAACGCTGGTATCGGTCGACCCGCTCTACGTTTACTTCGAAAGCGACCAACAGACTGTGCAGGACAATCCGCACGGTCAGGGCGTGCCGGTGCGTATCGGGTTGGCGGGTGGAGACGACTTTCCCTTCGAAGGTCAGCTCGACTTTATTGATAACCAGTACAACCCCCGCACCGGCACCCTGCAGTACCGCGCGCAGGTGGCTAATCCGAACGGCGCCCTGCGTCCGGGGCAGTTTGCCCGGGTAGAAATGCCGGTGGCTTCAGCCAGTGCCGCATTGCTGGTCGATCAGAAAGCAGTGATGACCGATCAGGATCGCCGCTACCTCTATGTGTTGGGTAAGGACAATCGGGCCGAGCGGCGCGTTGTCAAAACCGGCCGTCGAGTCGATGGTCTGCTGGTGATTACCGATGGTCTGGCCGCAGGCGAGCGTGTGGTGGTCAAAGGGTTGCAGAAGATCCTGTTCCCCGGCATCGAAGTGGTGCCGCAGTCGGTTGATATGCGCAGCACGCCGCATCCTGTACCCCGGACCCCGGACCCGGTGGTAGCCGCGAAAGCGCCGTGAGGCAGTAGCGCTCAATTAGCTTCGTTTCTTTATCTGACTGATACGGACGCGTCTTCCGGACGCGTTCCGGGAGACTGTTGCCGTGAATTTTTCGCGTTTCTTTGTAGACAGACCGATCTTTGCCTCGGTGCTGTCGATCATTATCTTCGTGATCGGGTTGATCAGCATTCCGCTGTTACCGGTCAGTGAGTACCCCGAGGTAGTGCTGCCCAGCGTGCTGGTCAGCGCCAGCTATCCGGGAGCCAACCCCAAGACCATTTCCGCGACCGTGGCCACGCCATTGGAAGAAGCCATTAACGGCGTCGAGGACATGATCTACATGAAATCAGTCGCCGGCAGTGATGGCAGCCTGGCGCTGACCGTGACCTTTGCGCTGGGCACCGATCCCGACCAGGCGCAGGTGCAGGTGCAGAACCGGGTATCCCAGGCGCTGCCGCGCTTGCCCGAAGATGTACGCCAACTGGGTGTAACCACCCAGAAGCAGGTGCCGAATCTGATGATGGCGGTGCACCTGATCTCGCCGGACGACAGCCTGGACGCCACCTATATGCGCAACTACGCGGTACTGCATATCCGTGACGAACTGGCACGCATTCCCGGCGTGGGCCGGGCGGGGCTGAATGGTTCAGGCGATTACGCCATGCGCTTATGGATAGACCCGCAGCGCGCCGCTGCGCTGGGCGTCACTGCGGGCGATATCAGTGCAGCCGTGCGCGAGCAGAACATCCAGGTGTCGGCCGGGCAGATCGGCGCGCCGCCGATGCCGGATGGCTCGGACCTGCTGCTTTCGATCAACGCCCAGGGCCGCCTGGAGACTGTCGAAGAGTTTGGCAATATCGTATTGAAAACCGCTAAGAAAGGCGAAGTCACGCTTCTCAAGGACGTCGCACGCATCGAACTGGCTCCTTCGCAAGATGCCTTGAGGGCATTACTGAACGGCCGTCAGGCGGTAGACATTCCGATCTTCCAGGCCCCGGGCTCCAATTCGCTGGATGTGTCGGCCGCCGTGCGCGCGAAAATGACCGAACTGCAGAAGGATTTCCCGGAAGGCTTAAGCTGGGAAGTGGTCTACGACCCCACCGTATTTGTCAGTACCTCCATCAAGGCGGTGATCATTACCTTGCTTGAAGCGGTCGCGCTGGTGGTGCTGGTGGTGATCCTGTTCCTGCAAACTTGGCGGGCGTCCTTGATTCCGCTGCTGGCGGTGCCGGTATCGATTGTCGGTACTTTTGCGGTGCTACTGATGATGGGCTTTTCGATCAATACGCTGACGCTGTTCGCGATGGTGCTGGCCATCGGTATTGTGGTCGACGATGCCATCGTGGTGGTGGAGAACGTCGAGCGTAATATCGAGGCCGGCCTCGCGCCGCTGGCCGCCGCGCATCAGGCGATGCGTGAAGTCAGCGGGCCGATCGTGGCCATCAGCCTGGTGCTCTGCGCGGTGTTTGTGCCCATGGCATTTCTGGACGGTATTACCGGCCAGTTCTACCGCCAGTTCGCGATGACTATTGCCGTCGCCACGGTTATTTCGGCGATCAACTCGCTGACGCTATCACCCGCTCTGGCGGCGGCTTTGCTGAAACCGCACGGTGCAGCGCCAGATCTGCCGGCTCGCGTCATCAACCGCCTGTTTGGCTGGATATTCCGTCCATTCAATCGGTTCTTCCTGCACTATGCGCAGCGCTACGAGTCGCTGGTTGGACGTAGCCTGAGCCGTCGGGGATTGGTCTTCGGGGTCTATCTCTTGCTGCTCGGTGGTACCGCGTTGATGTTCACCCAGGTGCCTGGCGGTTTTATTCCGACCCAGGACAAGACCTACCTGATCGGCACTATTCGCTTACCCGAAGGGGCATCGCTGGACCGGACCGAAGCGGTTGCCCGGCGAGTCAGCGAAATGGCGCTGAAGACCGAAGGGGTAAAGCACGCTGTGGCCTTGGTTGGTTTCAATGCGCTGCAGGGGGCCAACACGCCTAACGTAGGCACCGTGTTTGTTCTGTTCGAAGATTTCGAAGTGCGCAAGCGTACCGCGCAGGCGATCTCGGATGACCTCAACGCCCAGTTGGGCGGCATCAACGAAGGCTTCGCGATTACCTTTATGCCGCCGCCGGTGTTTGGGCTGGGCGCAGGCGCGGGTTATTCGCTGTATATACAGGATCGGCGCGGCGCCGGTTACGGCGCACTGCAGACTGCGACCAACAAGCTGGCCCAGGCGCTGAGCGAAACGCCCGGCATGTTTTACCCGTTCAGTTCGTACCAGGCCAACGTGCCGCAACTGGATGCCGATGTAGACCGCATGCAGGCCAAGGCCCAAGGGGTGCGGCTGAATGATCTGTTCGCCAGCCTGCAACTGTACTTCGGCTCGCAGTACATCAACGACTTCAATCTGTTCGGCCGCACCTACCGGGTGATGGCCCAGGCGGATGCGCGGTTCCGTGACAACCCCAGTGACCTCGACCACCTTTATACGCGTAACGCGAAAAACGAAATGGTGCCGCTCAACACCATGGTGACGCTGCGCGAGAGTTTTGGGCCCGACCCGGTGATCCGCTACAACGGCTATCCGGCGGCCGACCTGATTGGCCAGTCGAATCCGACCGTACTTTCTTCGGCGCAGACCCTGGCCGCGGTGACGGCCGTGGCGAATAAGGTGTTGCCACCCGGCATGACGCTGGAATGGACTGACCTTAGCTTCCAGCAAGTGACCCAAGGCAATGCAGCGATGGTGGTGTTCCCGCTGGCTTTGCTGCTGGTGTTCCTGGTGCTTGCGGCGCTGTATGAAAGTTGGGTGATGCCGCTGGCGGTGATTCTGATCGTACCCATGTGTCTGCTCGCAGCGCTTTTCGGAGTATGGATGGTCGGTGGCGACAACAACATTTTCGTCCAGGTCGGATTGGTGGTGTTGATGGGGCTGGCATGCAAGAACGCGATCCTGATCGTCGAATTTGCTCGCGAACTGGAAATGCAGGGGCGCGATACCGTCAGCGCAGCACTGGAAGCAAGCCGCCTGCGTCTGCGCCCGATCATCATGACCTCGGTGGCCTTTATCGCTGGTGTCGTGCCGCTGGTGCTGGCGACCGGAGCGGGTGCCGAGGTGCGCAACGCCATGGGCATTACGGTGTTTACCGGAATGATTGGCGTGACGCTATTCGGCTTGCTGTTGACCCCGGTGTTCTATGTTGCCCTGAGGGCGCTGGCCAAGCGCTTTAAGGATAAGCCGGAAACGGCAGATGCAGAATTGCAAGGAGAGGCACATGAGTAAGCTGGCAGGACTCTTTACCATGGCAACGCTGCTCAGTGCCTGCGCAGTGGGTCCGGACTACCAGGTCCCGGAGCCGGTGCAGTTACAACACTTTGCCAACGATCAAGCACCGGCTGACGCCCCAGACACAGCTGTGGCCAGCAACGAGAAGCTTTTCTGGCAGGGGTTTGAAGACCCTCTGCTAGCCAGTTTGATTGAGCAAACTCTGATTGAAAACCAGAGCCTGCAAGCGGCGTTGGCGCGATATCAGGAGGCCGAAGCGCAGCTGCGCGGGTCGCGCCGCGATCAGTTGCCGAGTGTTACGGCAGGCGCCGGTGTTTCCGGGCAACGGCTGGCGGAAGTGGAACGCCCCCTGCTTGATGAGCGAAGTGTGGAGCTGTATCAGGCAGGTGTCGCGCTGAGCTGGGAACTCGACCTGTTCGGGCGACTGCGCCGCGCCACTGAGGCCAGCGAGGCCGAACTGCAGGCGGCGGGAGCCGACCGGCAGACACTGCAGGTAGCGCTTGCCGGCCAGATGGCCAGCAGCTACTTCCAGCTACGCGGCTTACAGCAACAGCTGCGGGTGGCCGAAGAGAATGTCAGTTTGCAGCAGGCATCGCTGGATATTGTTAGCGCGCGATTGGACGCTGGCCGCGGCACCCTTTTTGATCAGGTCCGGGCTCGCGCTCAGTTGGACGCCACCCGAGCGGTGATTCCGAAGTTGAAAGCAGGTATCGGCGCAGAAATGCATCGCATCGGGGTGCTGACCGGGCAAACGCCGACCGCTTTGGTTCCTCTGCTACAGGTCGCTGCAGATCTGCCGGCCAGTCGTCCATCAATAGCAGCAGGTAGCCCCGGTGACGTGCTGCGGCGCCGTCCGGATATTCAGGCTGCCGAACGGCGCTTGGCCGCAGCCAGCGCCCGTATCGGCGTTGCCAGTGCGGACCTGTTCCCGCGCTTTACCCTAGACGGTCTGATAGGTTCGATGGCCGGCAATGGCTCAGACTTGTTTACTGGCGGTGCTAGTACAGGTCGCGTGGCTCTGGGGATTGACTGGAGCTTCCTCGATCGGGCCCAGGTGCAGGCGCGCATCGATGCGGCTGATGCCCAATCCGCCGAGTTGCTGGCCGACTACCGGCAGACAGTGCTACTGGCCTTGGAAGAAACTGAAACCTGGTTGTTGCGTTATCAGCAGGCGCATAAGAGCGCAGCGTTGCTGCAAAGTGCTACCGACGCCGCCACGCAAGCGGTTGCACAGGCACGCGACCGCTATGAGCGGGGCTTTATCGGTTATTACGAACTGCTCGCTGCCGAGCAGGAGCTGACCGCGATGCGTAACAGGCTGGTGCAAAGTGAGACGGAAGTAGTGCTGGCGATGGTGAACGTGTACCGGTCACTGGCTGGAGCTCCGGAATCCCCGGTTACCGGCTAGAAAGCAAACCTCAACTTATTGCAGATACGCAAAAACCGCTCCCTAGAGGAACAATAGGGGACAGATAATCCCGGTCTGACTGATCTGTGTAACTCAAAGGCCCCGTGAGTTTATGTTCACGGGGCCTTTTGCGCATCATGTGGCATTAGACAGACGACCTCCATGCATCCTGCCCAGGTGGTGAAGGGCCACTGCAAGCAAGCCACCATTTTAGGTAGTCAACTTGATGGACAGACAGAGTGGTTGACTAGAAAGCCGTCCACCTTCGTTCGCTTCAATTGCGAGTGACAAATCGCAAGGGATGCTTTCCCTGAAATAGGGGTTGCTGGGAGTACGGTGTTGGTCAGGCGTGCACCACCTTTCGGTGCAACGAACGCGCCCCCGCGTCCAGGGCATACCCCAAGGCGCCGATCAGCAGGACCGTGGCCGACTCTAATCAAGGCGTTAGTGCAAAGACAGGTGACTGCTAAGGGCGATTTCTGCCTGTCGCCACCGTCAGCTATGAGGCTTTTTCAGATGGTGGCGACAGGCAGAAAACGGCCGATTCTGTTGAAAAAGTAGCTCCCCTGTCTGGCCTGCGGCAAAATCTTCGCATCGGCCAGCAGGGAAGCACGCAGCATGATGGGACAGTTATCGAGTGGGCAGGAGCGGCTGTTTTACTCGTTCAACCTTGAAGATCACATCCCCGCCAATCACCTCCTGCGCAGCATTGATCAGTGTCTCGATCTGAGCGACCTGCGCCATTACCTCGCCGATTTCTACAGCCCGATTGGGCGTCCGTCGATTGATCCTGAACTGATGATCCGCATGCTGATCGTGGGCTACTGCTACGGCATTCGCTCAGAGCGGCGGTTGTGCGAAGAGGCTCATTTGAACCTGGCGTATCGCTGGTTCTGCCGGTTAAGCCTTGAAGATGAAGTGCCCAATCACTCGACCTTTTCCAAGAACCGACACGGCCGTTTCCGGGACAGCGATCTGTTTCGCTGGTTGTTCAATGAGGTGCTGCGTCGTTGCATGGACGCAGGCTTGGTCAAAGGTGAAGGCTTTGCCGTGGACGCCAGCATCATCAAAGCGGATGCGAGTCGGCAGCGCGGCGTACCGGGTGACGAACAGGTCAACTGGAGCGATCCGGCCCTGAGCACCCGCGCCGTGCGTGAGTACCTTGAGGCACTCGATGAAGAGGCGTTGGCCGAAACGCTGCCGAAGCGTTTATCACTGACCGATCCTCAGGCCCGCTGGACAGCTGCTCCAGGCGGCCCAGCGTTCTACGCTTACTCCACGAATTATCTGATCGATACCGAGCACGGCGTCATCGTGGATGTGGAACCCACACCGGCTCATCGCACGGCCGAGGTCGAGAGCACCAAGATCATGATCGACCGGGTCGAGGCGCAGTTCGACATCAAGCCGGAACGCCTTATTGGCGACACCGCTTACGGAACCGCGCCGATGCTGGCCTGGATAGTGGAGGAAAAAGACATCGAGCCGCATGTGCCGGTGTGGGACAAAACCGAGCGCAAGAACAACAGTTTCTCGAGCAACGATTTCCATTGGAATGAAGAGGCTGAGGAATACCTCTGCCCGGCAGGCAACGCATTACGCAGCGAATGGCGAGCCTTCAAGAACGAGCGCTCGCACGTCACGAAAGCCAACACCATCATCTTCCGATCTCGGCAGACCGACTGCGTTGCCTGTCCGATGAAAGCCAAGTGCTGCCCGAATACCGCGTTCCGCAAGATCGCTCGCAGCGTCCATGAAGCCGCTCGTGATGTGGCACGGCGCATCGCAGCGACGGCGCAGTACGTGCGCTCTCGCCACGAACGTAAAAAGGTCGAAATGTTGTTTGCCCACCTCAAGCGCATCCTGAAACTGGATCGTTTGCGACTACGTGGCATGAGTGGCGCGACTGATGAATTCACACTGGCCGCCGCGGTGCAGAACCTGCGCCGGCTGGCCAAATTTACCTCTCAAGGGCCACCGGTCACGGGATAGGTGCGTCTGCACTAAGCAAAAAACCTCAAACCAACCCACTAACAGAGCAGCAAAGGTCAACGAAGGGTCGAAAAACCACTCAATGTGGTGGGTCGGTTCTCCGCTGATGGCCGTGCCTGAGTTCAGGCGAACTGAAAATCCGACTTTTTCAACAGAATCGGCCAGAAGCGGTCGTTCGAAAGCGTTTATGGAAGCAGGACCGATTCGCCCGCCTTTAAAAGCAGCGAAAAATAAACGGAGGCTGTCAGGGTGCTTCGGACATCCGCCGCACTGGTCGCGGCTCGAGGTCCATAGTTGATCAAATACAGCCAAGGCCTAGGAGGTCTGCGATAATGACGACCTCAGTGGCGCGATGGCATATGGAAGGTTCGTGCCAGCATTCGGCATTCGGGTTTGGAGGACTCTATGCGTGACATTATTGATGGCTTTCTACGCTTTCAGCGCGAGGTTTATCCGCAACGCGTCGAGCTATTTAGGCAGCTCGCGACGACACAAAATCCGAAGGCGTTGTTCGTCACCTGCTCGGACAGTCGTGTTGTGCCTGAACTCCTAACACAGCGCGAACCGGGCGAGCTATTCGTGATTCGCAACGCCGGTAACATTGTGCCGTCGTATGGTCCCGAACCAGGCGGCGTCTCGGCTACCGTCGAATATGCGGTCGCAGTGCTGGGCGTACAGGACATCGTGATCTGCGGCCACTCGGACTGCGGAGCAATGGGCGCGATTTCACGCTGCACGTGTCTAGACCATCTTCCAGCGGTCGCTAACTGGCTACGTCACTCGGACGCCGCGAAAGCAATCAACGCGGCGCATGAGTTCGACACGCCTCGCGCGAAGCTCGACGGCCTCGTGCGCGAAAACGTGATCGCGCAACTGGCGAATCTGCGTACGCACCCATCGGTGGCACTCGCACTCGAGCAGGGGCGCTTGAATCTGCACGGCTGGGTCTACGACATCGAGGCGGGTTGCATCGATGCGCTTGATGGCGCGACACGACAATTCGTTTCTCTTGCTGATTCGCCGACCACCGTCGCGATCGCTGCCCGCAATGGCAAACAGATGTAATGGCGACATACGAGTGAGGTGGGTCGCATTACTTCCGGAATATTTTCGCCCCAGCTAAAGTCAGCGAAACCGCATTGTCACTATCGGGCAAGTTTCGGATTGGATCAGCTGACTGTTTCTACCCAAAGCCGCCTGACATCACAGTCGGCTTTGGGTCGTTATTTGTAGGTTATGTTCACGATTCTTGCTGATCAAATCCGATGCAATTGACTGGTATCCGTGTCGTCTTCATACAGTCTGCCACGCGGCTAAGCGTCTGCCGCACACTTAGTTAACAAGCGTATACAGCAACGACAGCAGTTAAGACGAAAGGTAATATTGCAACCAGCATAAAAAAAACAATCCGCAGATCAAAGTTTCTTAGGCAAAAGTTCCGCAGGCCATTCGCCTTCATGACTGAATGCCTCCAAACACAAAGTCCGGTTGTCATCGGGCCAGCAGACAAAAACGCCCTGTTGCCTCAGCGAAGCATGATCGAATATCCAGCAACGCTCCTTGATCTTATCTGCCCATCGCCCTTCTAACGAACACTGAATGATCGAGTAAAGCCCGCGTTGGTTTTCTCGCGCGCAATCACTCGAAACATTGGATTATCACTCTTTGCCGAAGCCGAGCCTATTTCCTCACCGGCAAACAGGTTAGAGAGCGCAAAAATCTCAATCTGGTCGAGGCGCATAGGAATCAGTTCGTTCAGTCAGCACGCATGCGCTACTTGGCCGAAAAACAGACGACGTCAAGATTTGTCTCCAAAACCGTAAGCCCGGGCGATCAGATCGGCCACTTCATCACGGCGTACGGTCGACGCTTTGCTCGACTCGGGCACCACCTTTGTGAAGCGACCTTGAGCAGCCAAGACCTTGGCGGCTTCAAGCCACTCTTCCCGGGTAACCGGTTTGTTCGCTTCGAACGCCGGTCCACTTTTCATCCAGCCATTGGAAACCACAATCTCGGCTTGATCAAACAAAGGGGAATCCGCTGGCAAGTCAGTGAAGACTATTCTTTTGTCGACCTTCACCTCACCGGCCAACGTCATTTGCAAGGTGTTGGCTAACTCTCCTCGGGTAATTGCACGGGCCGGCTCAAAGGCATTGGCCTCGTTACACGTCATCATCCCGCGGAAAACCACCGCACGCACTGCATCGGATGCTTGATTGGCCGGGATGTCGGCGGGCACGCTTTTTTGCGCTGGTCTCAATCTCGCGTCAACCGGCGTAACGTCCAGACTCACGCCCTGTGCGGTGTAGTTGGTCAATGAGTCATAAGTCTTGCTGTGTGCAACAAAACCTGGGGCTTTGGTGAAATCAAACCGGTACCCGTAATGGTACCCATTGGCAGGATTGTACCGGGTCATCAATCCCGTCTGACGACTAGCGGTGTTGTCCGCCAGACCATACAGCACCGCCCGGCGCATTGCCGCCACTGCCGATAGGTCTGTAATCAGCTGGTTACCCACCAGATACTCATCGCCCGGCTTGATGACCTCCTTGCCTTCAGCCGGTAAGACTGCATTTGTCGAAAGGTTGTAATGATCGCCGTTGCCCAGCATCGCGAGCTGCACGTTATGCAGTTCAGTTCCGTAGACCCCGAACTGCCTAGTCGCATGGCTGGCATCCATCACCGTCAAATAACCTTCGCCAATAACCTCGATCTGACCGTCAGGCTTTACCCACATGGCGGTGTTGGTATCCAACCCGAAACCCTTGTCACCCGGGTTGCCTGCCAGATAACTGGCCATGCGCGCGGTTCGCCCGGTACTGGTCTCTTCGAGCTGATCCAGGTGCTGATCGATTATCCCGGCCTTGAACAAGCCAGACCCTTTGAGCAATGCCGCACCACGCTGCCCGGCTGACTTTGCTACACCGAAGTCCAGCGTGTCCATGACAATCCCATAAGCCGTCGGCATCTGTGCGCCGAGAATACTCGCCCCCGCGCTCGTGCCACCGATTACTCCGCCCTGCTCATACACTTTGCGCACGGCTTGCATCGCCAGCGAATCACTCCCATCGGCGTTGAACAATGCTTTGGCAATTCGCGCTTGATCGCCGCCAACAAACCATACGGCGCTTGCCTCAGTGATCGGTTTGACAGCCTCGGGATCATTCATGGTTTGTGCGTAATTCTTGCTGTCGATCGACGCAATCGTGACGTGAGAAGCCGGCACACCCAACGCCACCAGCTCGGCTTGGAATCGCTTACTTGAACCCAGGCTGCCACTGGCGGTGGGGAAAATTACAATCCTCGCCGCACCAGACCCGCCCGCCAGATCCACGAATTTGTGATACACGGGCAAATTGCTGGCTCTCAGCATGCCCCCTACCGCCAGTAAATGGCCATCCGCGAGCACCGACGTCGCTGAAGAAGCGATAGCCAACGCGACCAACACCCTGCCCTTTCTCACTTTGCTCATCCGCATTTGCTCTTTTTGTGGGGAGAACATCACTGGCTTCACAGCCGATCCTGACGGCGTCGATCTGAAAATTTTTCTATCAGACTCACTCCAAGTGAAAGCTTATACGCCGCATATTTTGACTGATCAAGACCTCTGATCTGAGCTAAAAAATTCGAATTCTCGTAAAAATTAAATTTTCACCGTTATTTTTCAATTAGTTAAACGATAGTCGTAAATGACTTTTCGCCTAGCCACATTGGATTAATAATTTTCTTATTTTACATTCAGTGAAAATAATCGTTTCATTGGTGGCGTGACGAATACCGATCCCAAGCAAACGCCATACGCGCTCGTCGACCCGTTCCTCTCTCTGATACCCGCTATAAGGAGTAATAAAATGAAAACAATCACACTTCTCGGCGCCGTGGCGCTGACCGCCATGAGCGCATTCGCGACGGCAGAAGAACAGACACTGCGCATCGGTATCGAAGCGGCCTATCCACCCTTCGCATCCAAGACAGCAGACGGCGCAATCACCGGTTTCGACTACGACATCGGCAATGCGCTGTGCGAGAAAATGGCGGTCAAATGTGTATGGACTGAACAGCAGTTCGACGGATTGATCCCGTCGCTCAAGGTACGCAAGATCGACGCGATCCTCTCCTCCATGTCGATCACTCCCGATCGGCTTAAATCGGTCGACTTCAGCAAAAGGTACTACCACACTCCCGGCAAACTGGCGATGAAGGCCGGTACCGTCGTCAACGACCCGCTGGTTGACCTCAAAGGCAAGCGGGTGGGCGTTCAGCGCGCCTCTACCTACGATCGCTATGCCAGTGACAAATTCGCCGCGGCGGGTATTGAAGTCGTGCGCTATGGCTCCCAGGGTGAAGCGTTTCTTGACCTGGCGTCTGGACGCCTGGACGCCACCCTTGCCGACATCGTCAATATCGATGAAGGCTTCATCAAAACCGACGCAGGCAAGGGTTTCGCGTTGGTAGGCCCGGACTTCACCGATAACAAATACTTCGGCAATGGGGCGGGTATTGCGGTACGTAAAGGCGATTCCGCAACCGCTGAAAAACTCAATGCCGCCATCGACGCCGTTCGCGCAGACGGGACTTACCAGAAGATTCAAAGCAAGTACTTCAACTACGACATCTACGGCGGCTGATCACTTGCGCAGGAGTCGTGTTTTAGCGACTCCTGCTTGCCTTCTTCAGGAACTCTTCATGCAACACATTGAGCACTTGCTGCCCTGGGGCAGCCCGGGTATCGAACGACGTCTGTCGGTTTTCCGTTTTGGTAGTGGTCCTCGCAAAGCCTACATTCAGGCCTCGCTGCACGCGGATGAATTGCCAGGCATGCGCGTAGCGGTCGAGCTGAAAAAGCGTCTGCGCGAGCTGGAGCAAGAAGGTCGGCTGAACGCGACGATTGAACTGGTTCCGGTGGCCAATCCCATCGGGTTATCCCAGATGTTTCAAGCCACTCATCAGGGGCGATTCGACTTTGCCAGCGGCAAGAATTTCAATCGGGATTTCCCGTCACTCGGCGAACCCGTGGCTGCCCGGGTGACCGGACGCCTGAACGGCAAGGCCAGGGATAATGTGGCGGTCATCAGAGCAGCCATGCACGAAGTGCTAAACGAGCTGCCCCCAGCGAACTCGACGCTGGAAGGGTTGCAACGCCTGTTACTGACTCACGCCTGTGATGCGGATGTGGTGCTCGATCTGCATTGCGACTTTGAGTCCATTCTTCTGCTTTACAGCCTGCCACAGCTTTGGGACTCACTCGAGCCCTTGGCAAACCGCCTCGGCGCCGGCGCGGCGTTACTGGCCAAAGCGGCCGGTGGCGATTCCTTTGACGAAGCATGCTCCACCCCCTGGCTCCAGTTGGCCAGGCAATTTCCAGACGCATCCATTCCGCTGGCTTGCATGGCGACGACCATAGAACTGGGGGGTATGGCGGACACCGGTCACCTCGCTGCCCAAGCTCATGCAGAAGTCATTCTGGCGTACCTGGGTGACCTGAAGATGATCAGCGGCGACTGGCCAAAAATGCCACCCTCGTACTGTGAAGCCACGCCTTTTGCAGGGGCGCAGTATGCTTATGCACCCCACGCGGGAGTCGTTTCATTCCTGGAACCATTAGGTGCGCGGGTCAACAAAGGTGACGCGCTATTTGAAGTTTTCGATCCAATCACTGACCGTCATACACGTGTTTGCGCTACCACCAACGGCGTGCTCTATGCCCGTGAGCGCCTGCGGTTTGCTCAGCCCGGCCTTTGGCTGGCCAAGGTCACCGGTAGCGACCCCATTCGTCATGGGCGCCTCTTGACCGATTAAGGCAACACCTCCCGTGAATCCGCTCGCTTCAGATACACTGGTGCAACTGATCGACAGGCCGGCCCACCCTATGCTCCAACCTCCTCGCAATGCCACCGTGTATACAGCCCCCATCATGCGCAACCTCGCCGAGGCCGCACCGGATTTACAACCTTCGCTGCGTAAGGTGGCTGACTTTATCCTGCGTCATCCACTCAAGGCAGCGACGCTGACCATCGAAGAACTGGCCCAGGAGTCTCTGACCTCACCGGCAGCGGTCAATCGCCTTGCGCGCGCCATAGGCCTTAAGGGCTATACGCAATTGAAGGTCGAACTGGTTGCGACCTTGCAAGACATGGTTTCGCCTGTCGACAAATTGCGCAATGAGATGGCCCATCGGCCCTCGGGCGAGTTCGGCTTGACCGAACAACTTCAACTCGCAACCAGTAATCTGAGCACGACCAACACAAACAACCCGACAGCAGTATTCGAGGTCTTCGTCAGTTCTCTTATCAATGCTCGGAAAATTTATATCCTAGGCTTTGGAAACAGCGCTTATATGGCGGGGCTTGCTGCCGCTAACTTCATTCCATTTATCGCTGATGCCCAAGCAATCAGCATGGAAGGTGGTAACGAGAATGCTGCTTATCGACTAGCGTCTATCACGTCGTCAGACGTACTACTAGCGATCTCGCTGCCCCGTTATTCCCAAGACACGCTCCAATTGGCGAAATTTGCTAAAGAACGCGGTGCGTCGGTGCTTGCTATCACCGATACACCGGCTTCGCCTCTGACCAATATTGCTCATCACACTCTATTCGCTGCTGCGAACCATCCGGTCTTGATTAGTTCAAATTCGTCCGTTCTAGCACTAATTGAAGGACTAGTAGCTGCTGTAATGACTCGCAATAGGGAAGCAGTCAAGTTATCGGCTGAGCTAACCGAAAGTGTACTTTCCTATTTACACATCTCTACAAACAAAAAACCAAACATCAAAAAACGACGACTTGCACGCTGAAATTCGAAAGCGGATAAATTAAGCGACATTCGATATTTTTGGCTTTGATCAAAACACGAGTAATTCAGGCCAAATATAGGCCACCCCGAGCCAAACATTTAAAATACAAACAACCAACAAACAACCTCAGCAAAGATAAACAAAGGAGCCTATACCCCTCTTTGGTATAGGCATCTTGAAAAAACCACAACACAGAGTAATTTTATAAAAACCTAAAATATTATTGAGCACTGAAACATTAAAGTAGCCCATTGCTTTAGCGCAACCCTCATAGAATGATCACTGGCACTTTCGACGGTTGCACCCGTCAAAATTATATATGTCTTTAGAGAGTTCTTTCACGTTGTCGCAAACCTGCTCCTCTGGTGATAGATACACGCCTTCAGACTCAACTATTCAGCAGTTGCGCTTACCTAACTACACGTTGGTAAACAGTCCCCTGAGACGATTTCTCAGGGTTGTCAGAAAAAACGCGTGCTAACAGCTTCTTTTCGGACAATGCAGCTCATGCGCCAAAAACTGCATACCCTCACCACAACCCGCGAAGCCATCCGAAGGAGACAGGATTTGTCTCATGCGAAGAGGATCTAGCCCCGACTAGGTACTCCTGAGCCGGCCAACCAGGAAATAGTTGTACAAAAAAATTGACTTGTACAGCACGCCTTCTATTCTTTAAAAAAGCTATACAAGAGACATTTCTCTGTACAAGAAAAGCGGAGAGAGGCTCATGATCGACACAAAAAGTACCAGCAAAATCGAGATCAGCACCTCGTCCACGCAATGTGATCCATCTGGCAGAGCGAAATCCCAAGATAGGTGTTCAACCTATCCGGACGACACCTGCGTACGCTGAATTCGCCCATGAACCAGCCGGCAACGGAGACCCAGGGCTTTCGGTGACAGCACTCAACTGAAGCAGATCGCTGAACAGGCCAGGGCTTTCGGTGACAGCGCTCAACTGAAGCAGATCGCTGAACAGGCCAGGGCTTTCGGTGACAGCACTCAACTGAAGCTGATCGTCGAACAGGCTAAGGCTTGGAGTAACAACTTTCATTT
This sequence comes from Pseudomonas sp. G(2018), assembly GCF_005502415.1. Taxonomy (NCBI): domain Bacteria; kingdom Pseudomonadati; phylum Pseudomonadota; class Gammaproteobacteria; order Pseudomonadales; family Pseudomonadaceae; genus Pseudomonas; species Pseudomonas sp. G(2018). The sequence goes on from NZ_SCOO01000020.1 coordinate 97,913, forward strand.
GAGCCTATTCGCTCAACAGACGCTACCTGCAAGTCTGACTTTCGACGCTCTGGTAAGCGAGCTTGTCGCTCGCTCTACTAAGAGTGGAGAGGTACACAGATCAGCGGACAGACCAGACCAAGTTGTTGCTAGTACTGAAGATGCGGTGTCGACTGTGGACTTATTCACCGTCGAAATTTATCCCGACTCTAGTGCACGGCCAATAATTTCTGAAATCCCTACTTGGCTACTATATCTATGGCTGATTTGCATCGCGCCGACGCTGGCTGTGCTGACTGATTGGGAGGCCATACGAACGGGCTTGGTAGATATCAATGCACGCATCCCGCCAACGCATTCTTTCGCCGACCTAAGGCGCTTCATAAGCTCCAACCTCGCTGGCAAGCCCGGAGATGTTCGTCTTGTCATAGGTTCTAACGTTCGGCTGAGGGTAGCGCCCGGAATGAAATCGGATTTGATTTTAACCCTACCCAAATATGCTCCTGTAGTTGTCTTAGGAAAGGAAGACCGCACTTGGCTCTACGTTACATATGAGCATGAAGGCTTTCTAATAAAGGGGTATGTTTCTACTAAGTTTCTAAAAAAAATCAGGAAGTAGATCGAGGTTCAGGGGCAGTATGTGGTCGCTCTTGGCCGAAAGCTGTCAGTTTTCGAACAGAAATTTTCGACGCCCTTGACCCCACCATATGGCACCTACTGATCTGGCGGGGGAAGGGTTTAGGGCAAAATTAGGGCATATTCAGGGCCTTTACTGGCCGTTGTCGGCCATGTCCGCACGGGGAAATCCCCCCTATTCGATGGCCTAGAGCGGTCCTGATGAGGGCTTGAAGGGGTTCGAATCCCTATCCAAATGCCGACGGACGGCGCAGGCTGTAGGAGGTCTGCTCAACGGCGGTGTTAGTCAACGCATTGTCAGACTTCTACAGAGAACAAGAATGGAAACTCTGATTGGCTACCATTCTTTAATTTCTTGAAGAGAGTATTAGCTTGGTCTCCTACACCTTCCTCATGAGTTGCTAAGTCTAAATAATAATTACTATTTTCGTATTTGGCATATATTAGCCAATCGCCAGTTAGACCTCTTTCAGCGCGGTCGGTGAGTCCGCCAATGACGAGTTGGTGAGCTAGATAGCCTGGCCAAGAATTTTGATCTTCGCCATATTGAATGACAACATCATTAATCATTTTGTCCAAATCTCGATTACCGCCGTTAAGCATATTCCATCGAATGCCAACGTTTTTTATTAAATGTTGTGCAGAGAAAAAATGCTTATGCCAAAAAGGGAAGAGTGGTGGTTTTTTGAATTGAGCCTCTGATTTCGTTCGTGAGGCTTTCGTTATGCCTTCTAGATAATCAATTTCATCAAGAACGGCAAAAGGGTTAAATCTTGGATCTGATGAATTTAGAAGCCGACATGCTAGAGCAATACTAATTCGATCGGTATAGGGTTTGCCTCGAGTTGCCTCAGCCTTTAGACGGCTTATCTGCTCCTTATCAAGGCTAACTTTCACGAGCTCTGGAACGGTCATATGAGTAACCTAACGATTAAGCTGAGGGGCGAGGGTGTTCAGTTACGGCATGCGGTCCGGGTCACTCCGGTGTAAGAAGGACCGCGAGTGTCATCTTGATAAACTCTTCGTTCTTGTCAATCGTCTGCAGTGCGCCGCGTACGTTTCCACCAACTTCAGTCGCTCCTCGCTGCTCGACCCAAAGCGTAAGCTCCATGATGGCAGCCTCAAGGGCGAGTTGGTTTTCGTTGATCTTGAACGGCAGTGAAGGGAGCAGGTCTGAATTTCGCATCGCGAATCCTCCGTGAAGGATTCAGCGTAGCAGTCGAATGATGAGAGGGTGACTTACTACAGCCTTTTCCCAGGCAAGGTCGACTCCCCAACGCGACAAACAAAGAACCGGTAGTGCCCGTGTCGGGTCTGTGTGAAAGCCTGCTTAAAAATTGCTACAAAGATGAAAAGATAAAGCAAGGTGGGCTAGGCCGGTCGGGGCTACGGTGGAGTCCGTCCTACCATTCCGCGATCTTGCTGACTCACTCTATCTACGTCTACCTGAATCGCGTTCAGTCCAGCAACCGGCTTCAGCGTGAGACCCAGCGCAACCTGGGGTTGATGTGCTGACTACTTCAAATCTTCCGCAGAAGAAAGCTATGCTAAGTTTATTCGATTTCGGCGGTAAATCAGCAGGAGCTTTCATTATGAGTGAGGATTCTTCTACCGTAACCATTCTCGCAAGCATCCTCGGAGCGGGCATCGGTGCCATGTGCGCTCAATTTTTGGCAAGAATGAGAGGTGGATTAATTAAGATTGCCCAGGCATCGGACAAAAATAATACAACAATAGTGAGCAGCAGTTTGTTGAGCGAAGTTGATTTTCGCGAATGGATGCTTGAGAGCTTAAACTTCGAGCAAGACAGATTGTTGGTGTTTAAGCATGCCGATACAATTTGGCCAGCTTTTCGAGTGTGGACGAAAAAAGATATTGAACAAGATGCAATGGCAGTTGGAGTTTACTATGCGGTTTTAAATTTAAATGTTCATTTCGCAAACATCGGCAACAGCCCGACTATAATGTTGAGCCTTAAAAAAATCAGCTCATCACTGGATCACATCGCCATCATTGAAGTCGCGCCAATTGATTGTAAATTCCCGATACCTCTAAAAGAAGGTGAGGTATTCCATGTTCAGTTGTCCATTACGCTAGAGGCCATAAACAAAGGAGTGCGGGAGGCGCATGAACTTTTCCAGGCACTAAATGACGGGTTTCATTTGACATTGAGCGTGCAATGGCTATCCATTAGCGCCCTAATAATACGAAAAGTAAAACCGATCATAAAAAAAGAGGATGTATTTGTTTCGCTTGAAACCACCCAAGAGAATATGATTAGCCCGGGTGAGTTTAAATTTGCCATGGCGAATTTTGATGAAATACAAGATGCAATAAATAAAGACTTGCGTGACCAATTGAAAAAAACAAAAAATAAAAACATTACAAAAATGGCGCGGCCATCCACCGACAAATCTGATCAGGCACTGATCGAACTACAACGGTTCGCTTACACAGAGGAAATAAGCTGCTTGCCCGCAAAGAATGATGAATTCATCATATTGCAACGGAATGATGACGCAAGGTATAGCTGGAGTATGACTGTAGCTCGCATCGATAGCGAAACAATTTATTGTATGTCTTTTATCACCCAGGAAATTTTAGAGTATCACGGATTAGATGGATTGATCGAGCTAGTTGAGATCGACGAAAAAATAAAGCAATATAATAACTTCGGTTATTACCAAGGATTCCTATCGTCCTTAGAAAAAATCGAAATTGTAAAGAGAGTGATAATGATCCTGGAAATTGAAAATACACCATAACGTATCGGTTTATCCCGCAGTAGTACCAGGGGGTAGAAAAAGCGTAATGAAGCCTGGGTTATATGTTCCCGGTCGACCTTTCAATCCTTGTCTAGCTTAGGGCTGGTCGCGGCAAGCGTGACACCGGCCAGAGAAACACGGCAAGGGCGACGGTAAGCCCCGTGCCCTTCTAGATTCGAAAGCAACATCGGTGGCACAACCTATTGCCATCAATGTGTCCAACGTTCTCTTCTGACCGACTGCAGCCCTTCAATCGAATGCCCGCTTCTGGCCGATTTCTGCCTGTCATCAAGGGCTGCACCCGATCCGATACGGTTTCACACCGCCGGCAACTCCTTTTCAATCGCAAGCGTGCTCAGTGGTCGAACACAGCTAGCCCCTTCACGACAGGGCACATCACGCAAGACTACGACTTAGTTAGGTTAAACATTGTGCGATTTACCTCTAGCGGATTGATCACACAAACATTCGTTGTTTACCCTCGCGTCGACTCCCGATAGACTTTACGCAGGGTGACTACAGGGGTCCTAATTTTATCAACTGCATCGACCGCATCTAAGCCGCTCGCGCAGCTTCCTGATTTTTTTCGCTGCCCACTCTCTCGCCACCCTGATGACAGAAACTGGACTTGCCCCTACAAAACCGGACACCAACTCCCTGTTAAATTGATGCTGCTGCCAAGCGCCTGAATTCCCTCGGCGAGCGATAGTTCAAAGCGCTGTGCGGATGCTGCTCGTTGTAGTGTTCGAAGGCAATTGCCAGGTTGCGTAAGGCCGTTTCTCGATCCGGCTTGGG